>CAZZZM010000307.1:0-3228 GCA_964658465.1 uncultured Nakamurella sp. | reverse complement strand
CGGCCTGATGATCTGCGCCCGGCTGAAGCCCGGCGAATGGGTCCTGATCCACGGCGGCGCCGGCGGAGTCGGCCTCGCCGCGATCCAGATCGCGCGATGGCGCGGCGCCCGCGTCATCGCCACCGCCGGCTCGGCGGAGCGGCGCACGCTCCTCGCCTCCCTCGGCGCCGAGCACGTGTTCGACAGTCGCTCGGGCGCCTTCGTCGAGGACGTCCGCCGGGTGACCGGCGAAGGCGTCGCCGTCGTCCTCAACTCGCTCGCCGGCGAGGCGATGGAGCGCTCGATCGGCGTGCTGCGCCCGTTCGGCCGCTTCGTCGAGCTCGGCAAGCGCGATTACGTCGCCAACACGCACATTGGCTTGCGGCCCTTCCGGCGCAACCTGTCCTACTTCGGCGTCGACCTCGACCAGTTGCTCATCGACGAGCCGGCGACGAGCAAGCTCTTGATGCGCTCGGTGATGCGGCTCTTCGCCAGCGGCGACCTGGCGCCGTTGCCCTACCGCGCCTTCGACGCGTCGGAGACCAGCGAGGCGTTCCGGCTGATGCAGGCCTCCGGCCATATCGGCAAGCTCGTCGTGCGGCCGCCGCGCGCCGCCGATGTCTGCGTGCGCCAGCGCCGCCCGTTCCAGATCGCGGCGGAGAAGATGCACGTCATCACCGGCGGTTTCGGCGGCTTCGGTCTCGAGACGGCGAAATGGCTCGCCGCCAAGGGCGCGCGCAACATCATGCTGATCGGCCGCAGCGGCGCCGCGACGCCGGAGGCGAAGGAGGCGCTGGCCTCGCTTGCCGCGCAGGGCGTCCGCGTCCGCGCCGAGGCGCTCGACATCGCCGACCTGCCGACGCTGACGCGGCTGTTCGCGCGCTTCGGCCGCGATCTGCCGGCCCTCGGCGGGCTCGTCCACGCCGCGATGGTGCTCGACGATTCGCTGGTGCAGAACATTACGCCGGAGCGCATGGAGCGGGTGCTGCGCCCCAAGGTCGCCGGCGCCGACAATCTCGACAAGCTGACGCGCGGGCTGAAGCTCGACTATTTCGTTCTCTATTCGTCGGCGACGACGCTGATCGGCAATCCCGGCCAGGCCGCCTATGTCGCGGCGAACGGCTACATGGAGGGTCTCGCGCGACGGCGGCGACGCGCCGGCCTGCCGGCCCTGGCGATCGCCTGGGGGGCGATCGAGGACGTCGGCGTCCTCGCGCGCTCGGAAGGGACGCGCGACGCGCTTCTCGCCCGCGCCGGGATCAAGGGGATGCTGGCGCAGGACGCCCTCCGCCTGATGGGCGAGGCCCTGGCTGCGCCGGCGAGCGACGTCGACGATGCCGTCGTCGCCATCGCGCCGATCAAGTGGTCGGCGGCCCGCCGCCACCTCAAGGTGCTCGAGGCGCCCGCCTACAGGAAGCTGTCGAGCCAGGACGAGAGTGCGGCCGAAACCGAGGGCAAGATCGACATCGCCGCGCTCGTGGCGGGGTCGAGCCCGGAAGAGGCGCGCAAGACGATCGCCGACCTCATCGTCGACGAGATCGCGCGCGTGCTGCGACTGCCGCGCGACGACGTCGGCCGCGCCACGCCGCTCGCGGAGATCGGTCTCGATTCGCTGATGGCCGTCGAACTGGCCCTCGGCCTCGAGCAGCGCTTCACGCTCAACGCGCCGCTGTCGACCAGCGCGAGCAGTTTCTCGGTCAACGAACTCGCCGACCACGTGATCGGGCTGGCGACGGGTGCGCTAAGCGAAGACCAGGCGTTCAAGCAGGCGATGGTCGACCGCCACCTTGGCGACGGGACCGTCGACATCACCGAGGAGCAGGTCAGGGAGAGGATGCGGACGATGAAGGGTGTCCTTCACTAGCGTCCGCACCCGGGTGGCGTCGGGTCAGCCGGCGCCGCCGTCGACTTCCTTGCCGTCGTGCGCGTGGCTCGGCAGCGCGCCGGCGCCGGGCGTCGCGTCCTCGTTGGTCAGGTGCGGCGCGGCATGCGCGCCGGCAGCCGGGTTCGGCGAATAAAGACCGGGCTGTTGCTGATACTGCCGCGACCTCTTCTCGGTCGTGCCTCGTGCGCCGGCGGGCCGCTCTTTGCGGTTCGAGCTGGCTGTCATGAACGTCCTCCCAAGACGGAAGACGAAAGTCTATCCAGTGTCGCTAGGAAAACACAATCGGTTTGGTTGCCGGTCGCGGCAGAGGGACGATTCCCTGCTACCAGCGCATGAGGGCGCTGCCCCAGGCCATGCCGGCGCCGATCGCCATCATGGCGATGAGGTCGCCCTGCTTGAGGCGTCCGGCGCGATTGGCTTCGTCGAGCGAGAGCGGCAGCGAGGCGGACGACGTGTTGCCGTAGCGCTCGAGGTTGGTCCAGCATTTGGCGAGCGGGATGCCGACCCGATCCAGCACCGATTCGACGATGCGCAGGTTGGCCTGGTGCGACACGACATGGTCGATCTGCGACGGCAGGACGCGGTTGGCCTCGAAGGCCTCCATCAGGGCGTCGGGGAGCACCCGCACGGCGAACTTGTAGACTTCGCGTCCGCTCATCGCGATCTTGTGCAGGTTTTCGGCGATCATCGCGGTCGACACCGGGTGGCGGCTGCCGCCGCCGCGGATCGTCAGGATGTTCGCGGCATTGCCGTCGGAATGGAGATGGGCGGAGAGCAGCCCGCGGTCCGGGTCCTCGCTCGGCCCGACCACCATCGCGCCGGCGGCATCGCCGAACAACACGCAGGAGGTGCGGTCCGACCAGTCGACGAGGCGGCTCAGGAGCTCCGCGCCGACGACGAGGACGCGCCGCGCGCTGCCGGCCCTGATCAGGCTGTCGGCGAGGTTCAGCCCGTACAGCGAGCCGGCGCAGGCTGCGGAGAGATCGAACGCAAACGCGTTGCGCGCCCCGAGCTTGGCCTGCACCGCGACGGCGCAGGACGGCATCGGCATGTCGGCTGAAATGGTCGCGACGATGATCGCGTCGATCTCGTGCGGCTCGGTGCCGGCCATGGCGAGCGCCGCGCGCGCGGCGGCGACGGCCATGTCGGAGGTGACCTCGCCGTCGGCGGCGATGTGGCGTTCGCGGATGCCGGTGCGCTGGACGATCCACTCGTCGCTCGTCGCGACCATTCGTTCGAGATCGGCGTTGGTCAGCACGCGTTCCGGCGCGTAGCTGCCTGTGCCGAGAATTCGGGATCTGAGCAACGGCCCCTCGCGTCAACGCCCGCGTCGGGCGCGGGCGTTGCGGAGTTAAGCCAGTTCG
>CAZZZM010000306.1:0-3233 GCA_964658465.1 uncultured Nakamurella sp. | reverse complement strand
AGCTCGGCCGCCTTGCGCTCCGCGGTGGCCTGCGCCTCGCCGTTGAGGAAGATGCGGTAGGCCGGGTTCTCGCTCTCGTCCTGCCAGGGGTAGCCCAGGTCGTCGAGCGCCGCCTTGAAACGGGCCACCTCGCGCTCCGGCACCGAGAAGGCGGCCAGCACGCGGCCGTAGTCGGCGCCGTGATTGCGGTAGTGGAACAGCGTGATGTTCCAGCCCTTGGCGAGGCCGTCCAGGAACTTCATCAACGCGCCCGGCCGCTCCGGGAACTGGAAGCGGTACAGCCGCTCGTCCGGCAGCCCGTCGGCGCGACCGCCCACCATGTAGCGGATGTGCACCTTGGCGGTCTCGTCGTCCGAGAGATCGACCACCCCGTAGCCCGCGCCGCGCAGGCTCTCGAGCAGCGCCGCCTTCTCGCGCATCCCGTCGGTGAGCTGGATGCCGACGAAGACATGCGCGTCGCGCCCCTGCGCATAGCGGTAGTTGAACTCGGTCACCGGCACCGGCCCGAGCGCCCTGATGAAGGCGCGGTAAGAGCCCGGCTCCTCGGGGATCGTCACGGCGAACAGGGCCTCCCGCCGCTCGCCGAGCTGCGCACGTTCGGCGATGTGGCGCAGGCGATCGAAGTTGAGGTTGGCGCCCGAGTTGATGGTGACGAGCGCGCCCACGGGCGCACGGCCCTGGTGCGTCTCGGCCCATTTCTTCAGGCCGGCGAGACCGACGGCGCCGGCGGGCTCCGTCGAGGCGCGGGTGTCGTCGAACGTGTCCTTCACCGCGGCGCAGATCTCGTCGGTCGACACCGTGACGATCTCGTCGAGCAGCTCGCGGCAGACGCGGAACGTCTCCGCCCCGACCTGGCGCACGGCGACGCCGTCGGCGAACAGGCCGACCTGGGGCAGCGTGACGCGATCGTCGGCCTCGATCGCCGCCTTCATCGAGGCGGCATCCTCCGGCTCGACGCCGACGATGCGGATTTCGGGCCGCAGATATTTCGTGAAGGCGGCGACGCCCGCCGCCAGGCCGCCGCCGCCGATCGGGATGAAGATCGCTTCGATCGGATCGGGGTGCTGGCGCAGGATCTCCATCCCGATCGTGCCCTGACCGGCAATGACGTCGGGGTCGTCGTAGGGCGGCACGAAGGTGAGGCCGCGCTCCTCGACCAGCGCCAGCGCGTGCGCCAGCGCATCGTCGAAGCCGTCGCCGAACAGCACCGCGTCGCCGCCGCGGGCCCGCACCGCCTCGACCTTGATGGAGGGGGTGGTGCGCGGCATGACGATCGTCGCCGTCAGCCCGAGCTTGCTCGCCGCCAGCGCCACGCCCTGGGCGTGGTTGCCGGCGGACGCCGTGATGATGCCCCGCGCGCGCACCTCCGGCGGCAGGCTGACGATCTTGTTGTAGGCGCCGCGCAGCTTGAACGAAAAGACCGGCTGCAGGTCCTCGCGCTTGATGAGCACCGGCACGCCGAGCCGCGCCGACATCCGCGGCATCGGGTCGAGCGGGCTCTCGATCGCCACGTCGTAGACGCGCGCGGCGAGGATCTTCTTCGGGTAGTCGTGCATGGGCGCGGCTCTAAGCCATCGCGGCGCGGGGGTCCAGTTCCGCCGCGGTCGTGGTGGGGCGGCCGCTCGACGTTCCAAGCGCGCGCGACCGCCGCTTGGGACCGATCAGTGCGCCGGCAGGCGCTCGTCCTGGGCGAGGTTCGAGAAACGCGTGTACTCGCCCTCGAACGCCAGCTCGACGGTGCCGGTCGGCCCGTGGCGCTGCTTGCCGATGATCACCTCGGCCTTGCCGTAGGCGCGCTCCATGTCCTGCTGCCAGGCGAGGAACTCCTCGGTGCCCTCGCGCGGCTGCTTGTTCTTTAGGTAATATTCCTCGCGATAGACGAAGATCACGACGTCGGCGTCCTGCTCGATCGAGCCCGATTCGCGCAGATCGGAGAGCTGCGGGCGCTTGTCGTCGCGGGACTCGACCTGGCGCGAGAGCTGCGACAGCGCGACCACCGGCACGTTCAGCTCCTTGGCCAGCGCCTTGAGGCCGGTGGTGATCTCGGTCAGCTCCTGCACGCGGTTGTCGCCGCGCGACTTCGAGCCGGAGAGCAGCTGCAGGTAGTCGACGACGAGCAGGTCGAGCCCGCGCTGGCGCTTGAGCCGGCGGGCGCGCGCGGTGAGCTGGGCGATCGAGATGCCGCCGGTCTGGTCGATGTAGAAGGGCGTCTGCTGCATCTCGCGCGCGGCTTCGGCGATGCGGTGGAAATCCTGCTCGGTGATGTCGCCGCGGCGGATCTTGTAGCCCGGCACCTGCGCCTGCTCGGCGATGATACGCGTGGCGAGCTGCTCCGAGGACATTTCGAGCGAGAAGAAGCCGACGATGCCGCCGTTGACCGTCTCGTGCGCGCCGTCGGGCTTGGTGCGGAATTCGTAGGCCTTGGCGATGTTGAAGGCGACGTTGGTGGCGAGCGCCGTCTTGCCCATGCCGGGGCGCCCGGCGATGATCACGAGGTCCGACGCCTGCAGGCCGCCCATCATCTTGTCGAGGTCGCTCATGCCCGTCGCGATGCCCGACAGGCCGCCGTCGCGCTCGAAGGCTTTCGCCGCCATGTCGACGGCGGTCGTCAGCGCATCCGAAAAGCGCTGGAAGCCGCCGTCGTAGCGGCCGGATTCGGCGATCGAGTAGAGCTTGCGCTCCGCCTCCTCGATCTGCTCGCGCGGCGAGACGTCGACCGGCGCGTCGTAGGCGCCGTTGACGATGTCCTCGCCGATGAGGATCAGGTCGCGGCGCGTTGCGAGGTCGTAGACCGTGCGGCCGTAGTCCTCGGTGTTGATGATCGCCGTCGCCTCGGCGGCAAGCCGGGCGAGATATTGCGGGATGGTGATGCCGCCGAGGTCGGCGTCGCCGAGGAAGGTCTTCAGGGTGATCGGCGTCGCGACCTTGCCGGCACGGATGAGCTGCGAGGCGACGTCGTAGATGCGCTTGTGCACCTCCTCCGAGAAATGCTCGGGCTTGAGGAAGCCGGATACACGCGAGAAAGCGTCGTTGTTGATCAGGATGGCGCCGAGCAGCGCCTGCTCGGCTTCGACATTAAGGGGGCCGATCGACTGGCGATCGAGGCGGGCGCCCCGGAAGTCGTGGATGTCCGCCGTCATGCGGCACCACGCTCGGACCGGGTGCGCAGGGTAGGAGGTGTTTCTGCACCTAGGCGGTGCCGGCCGACAAATTCGCAGGCGTTAGCGGAGGGT
>CAZZZM010000305.1:0-3249 GCA_964658465.1 uncultured Nakamurella sp. | reverse complement strand
AGCCGCTGCGCCCCGCCCTTGATGATGAAGGTCGTGTGATCGCAGGTGAGCCCGGCGAGGTACATGAGGACGGGAAGCTTCGTCCCGTCCTTGGCCTGTGGCGGCAGATAGACCGTGAAGTTCATCGGGCCGCCGACCGAGGTCGACTGGTGCTTGAAGAACGTGTTGTCGCCGCCGAAACAGACGTGACTGCCGGTCTTCTCCGGAGCGGCCGCCATCAGTACTTCACCACGGTGCGAATGCCCTTGCCCTCGTGCATGTCGTGGAAACCGTCGTTGATCTTCTCAAGCGGGATCACGTCGGTGATGAGGTCGTCGATGTTGATGCGCTTGTCCATGTACCAGTCGACGATCTTCGGCACGTCGGTGCGGCCGCGGGCGCCGCCGAAGGCCGAGCCGCGCCAGTTGCGGCCGGTGACGAGCTGGAAGGGACGCGTCGCGATCTCCGCACCCGCCGGCGCCACGCCGATGATGATCGAGGTGCCCCAGCCCTTGTGGCACGCCTCGAGCGCGGTGCGCATGACGCCGACGTTGCCGGTGCAGTCGAACGTGTAGTCGGCACCGCCCTTGGTCAGCTCGACGAGGTGGTTGACCATGTTCGTGCCCTCGGGAAGCTCCTTCGGGTTGACGAAGTCGGTCATGCCGAACTGGGTCGCGATGTTGCGCTTGCCGTTGTTGAGGTCGACGCCGACGATCTGCTCGGCGCCGATCATCTTCAAGCCCTGGATGACGTTGAGGCCGATGCCGCCGAGGCCGAAGACCACCGCGCGGCAGCCGTACTCGGCCTTGGCCGTGAACAGCACCGCGCCGACGCCCGTCGTGACGCCGCAGCCGATGTAGCAGATCTTCTCGAAGGGCGCGTCCTCGCGCACCTTGGCGAGCGAGATCTCGGGCAGCACGGTGAAGTTCGAGAAGGTCGAGCAGCCCATGTAATGGTAGATCGGCTTGCCCTGGTAGGAGAAGCGGCTGGTGCCGTCCGGCATGACGCCGCGGCCCTGCGTGGCGCGCACCTTCTGACAGAGGTTGGTCTTCTGCGAGAGGCAGTAGTCGCACTCGCGGCACTCGGCCGTGTAGAGCGGGATGACGTGGTCGCCCTTCTTCAGCGACGTGACGCCGGGACCGACGTCGACGACGACGCCGGCGCCCTCGTGACCGAGGATCGACGGGAAGATGCCTTCCGAATCCTGGCCCGACATCGTGTAGGCGTCGGTGTGGCAGAGCCCGGTCGCCTTGATCTCGACGAGGACCTCGCCTTCCTTCGGACCCTCGAGATCGACCTCGACGATCTCCAGCGGCTTCTGCGCCTCGAACGCAACGGCGGCACGGGTCTTCATCGGCGTCAACTCCCTCGAAGGTTTGGGTTTGGCGTGTCCCTACACAGGTTTAGCGCGCCGGGCTAGGCGGCCCAAGGGGCAAATTTTTTTTGCGGAGCCGGCAAATCCAGCGCGCGGCACGGTCTAAGCCGTCGAGGCGGTGGCACCGGAGACCATGTCCTGTGTTATTTGCGAAAGGCGGGAGCGACAGCGATGCACGAACGGGCCCAGACGCATGACGAGGAGACGGTCGGGTCGGAGAACGAATCGGTCGCGCGCCTCCTGACCAACGTCGAGCACTGGATCACCATGGGCATCGGCGCCGTGCTCATCGTCGCGACGCTGCTGCTGCTGACCGGGACGATCTCGGGCCTGTGGGACATCGCGCGGCAATGGCCCAAGACGGACAACATCTTCCTCATCGTCGACAAGCTTCTGTTCGTGCTGATGCTGGTCGAGATCCTGCACACGGTCCGCCAGTCGATCACCTCCGACCAGATCGCCATCGAGCCGTTCCTGATCGTCGGGCTGATCGCCTCGGTGCGGCGCATCCTCATCGTCACCGTCGAGGTGGCGCAGGAGGGCAAGGGCGCGTCCACCGATCAGTTCATGCACGCGATGATCGAGCTCGGCGTGCTCGGCGGACTGACGCTGGTGCTGATCGTCTCGATCTACCTTTCGCGACTGAGCCGCAAGATCAAGTCCGCCTGAGCGGCAGCACGGCGAGCGAGCGCACGCCCTGGGCGCCGCGGATCAGCACGCCCTCGATGTCGGCCGTCGCAGACGGGCCGGTGTGGAACACCGTGTAGCGCGCGTCCTTGAACTCCGGCCGCAGATAGGCGTGGTGCAGGTTCACGAGGATGTCGGCGGGATCGAGCAGGACGATAATGTGCTGGGCGAGGTAGGCCAGCGTGTTGACGCCGAGTTGGCGCTCGGTGAGCGCGACGGATCCCGTCTCGGCGATGCCGAAGGCGGCGCGCACGATCGCGATATCGACATCGGCGAGGGCGGCCGGCTCCGCGCCGGCGATCACGCGGTTGCCGGCGATCTCCGGCACCATCGAGACGACGACGGCCGCGTCGGCGATCCGCTCGCGCACCGGGGCCAGCGGATCGTCGACACCCGGCTCCAGCCAGAGGCCGCCCATCGCCTTCAGCGCCTCGGCGAACCTCTCGACGAGGCCGTCGCGCAGACCGGCGTCGAAGAGCGGCACCTCGGGAAGCGCGACGGGCGCGGGCTTGTTGGCCCGGATGCGCGCGAGGATGGCGTCCCGGCTGCTCATCGGCCCTCGCCCTGGCGGTTTGCCGCCCACCAGTCGTGGAAGCTGCGGCGCGGCGGCGCCGGGTTCTCGCGGCCCCGCCCCCAGGCGTTGACCTTGCTGTAGGTCGCAAACCGCGGAAGACCGGCGAGCGCCCCGTCCGCCGCCTTGATCGCGACGCGGTAGAGCTTCGGATTGGCGAGCACCGCGCCGGCCGCCGCCATCGCCGTCTTCTTGGCGAACGGCACTTCGTGCTCCTTCGCCATCACCTCGCGCCACGCGTAGATCTGCTCGTGCAGATTGATCTTCGTCGGGCAGACGTTGGTGCACGAACCGTTGAGCGTCGAGGCGAAGGGCAGGTTGGAGAACCTGTGCTTGTCGAAGGTCGGATCGATGACGAGCCCGATCGGCCCGGCATAGGTGAACCCGTAGGAGAGGCCGCCGGAGCGCCGGTAGACCGGGCAGGTGTTCATGCAGGCGCCGCAGCGGATGCATTTCAGCGAGGTCCAGAACTTCTCCATGCCGAGCCGCGCCGAGCGGCCGTTGTCGACGAGCACGATATGCATCTCGGCGCCCGACCGCGCGGCCTTGAAATGCGACGTGTACTGCGTGATCGGCGAGCCGAGCGCGCTGCGCGACAACAGCCTGATGAAGACCGCGAGATCGGAGACGCGCGGGA
>CAZZZM010000304.1:0-3296 GCA_964658465.1 uncultured Nakamurella sp. | reverse complement strand
ACCATGTACCAGGCCTACATCTTCGACGCCTACGGCACGCTGTTCGACGTGCATTCGGCGATCGCGCGCCACGCGGAGGCGATCGGCCCGGAGGCCTCGCGTCTCTCGGAGACGTGGCGGATCAAGCAGATCGAGTACACCTGGAATTATTCGCTGATGGGCCGCTGGCGCGACTTCCGCGACCTGACCGCGACCGCGCTCGACACCGCGGCGGCGATGCACGGCGGCCTGCCTGAGGGCATGCGCGCCAAGCTGCTCGCCGCCTACGAGGAGCTCGACGCCTATCCCGACGTCGCGCCGGCGCTGAAAGCGCTGCGGAAGCAGGGCGCGAAGACGGCGATCCTGTCGAACGGCTCGCGCGAGATGCTCGACAACGCCGTGCGCGCCGCCGGACTTCTCGATCTGCTCGACGCGGTGATCTCGGTCGACGCCGTCGAGATCTTCAAGACGAGCCCCACGGTCTACGAACTGGTCGAGCGGACGCTCGGCGTGAAGCCGTCGGACGTCGCATTCCAGTCCTCGAACCGCTGGGACGTCGCCGGCGCGAAGGCTTTCGGCTTCCACGTGAATTGGGTGAACCGGACCGGCAAGCCGGACGAGTACCTCGATCTGCCGCCGGATCGGGTGATAAAGTCGCTGGCGGAGCTGACGTAGCCGCACCCCTCCTTCTCGCCGTTCGCGAGAGGGACGCGCGAGGAGCCTGCCGATCACCGACCAGCCCACCACCAGGGTCGCCTCACGCGTCATCGCCTTCGATGGCGCGGCGCGCGACGACATGCGCGAGGTCGCGGTCGAGTCGCCGGTGCAGGTCGCCTTCGCCGACGTGCCGTTCGCCGTGATGATGCTGACCCCCGCCGACCTCGTCGACTTCGCCTACGGCTTCAGCCTGACCGAAGGCGTCGTCGAGCGCGCCGACCAGATCCGCGCCGTCGACGAGACGCCGGTCGACGACGGCATCAGGCTGCGCATCGCGCTCGCCGGCGACCGGTTGCACGCGCATCTCGCCCGCCAGCGTGCGATGACCGGGCGCACCGGCTGCGGCGTCTGCGGCATCGACGACATCGAGGCGCTGCGTCGCGCCCGCGCCGCCGACGGGCCCGCGCCGCACGTCACGGTGGCGGCGATCGAGCGCGCGCTGAAGGCGCTCGACACGCGGCAGACACTAAACATCGCCACGCGCGCGGTGCACGGCGCGGCCTGGGCGACGCTCGACGGCGAGCTCGCGCTGATCCGCGAGGACGTCGGCCGCCACAACGCGCTCGACAAGCTGATCGGCGGCGCGCTGCGCGCCGGGATCGACCCGACTGCAGGGTTCGTCGTCATCACCAGCCGCTGCTCGTTCGAGATGGTCGAGAAGACGGCGAGCTTCGGCGCCCGCATCCTCGTCGCGATCTCGGCGCCGACCTCGCTGGCGATCGAACGCGCCCGCGCCCTCGGCGTCGCGCTCGTCGCGATCGCCCGCCGCGACACGTTCACGGTGTTTCACGGCGCCGAACTGCTGATTGACGCTACGGAAGCCAAATAAGGTTAAGGCGCGCTTAAGCTTCCCCGTGTTCCTTGGTGGTCCAAGTAGCAAGAAATTCGAGCATGTTTCGGCGTCGCCACGCAACGAAGGCCCCCGCATTTGCGCCCGCGGTCGAACCGCACACAACCGCCGCTACGGGTTCGAGCTCCCAGGCGGCGCCGACGCTCGATGCGAGCGCGACGCGGCGCGCGGCGCAGACCGATCTGCTTGCGGGAATCGGCACGGCCAACGAGTCAAACCTCGCGCTCGGCCGCGTGCTGCGCGACGCCGTCGACGTCGTCGACGAGATGACCGCCTTCTCGGCCGAGTTCGACGGGACCGCCGAGCTGACCCGCACCCGCGCCGACCAGTTCGCCGCCTCGGTCGATCGGCTGCAGAGCCAGGCCGATCTCATCGAGGCGCGGCTCGCCGGCGCCGTCGACAGCGTCGCGCAGGCGCATGGCCGTTCGCGGGCGGCGCGCGGCAGCGTCGAGGAGCTGATCGCCTCGATCGGCGACATCGAGCGGGCGATCCGGATGATCGCCGGCATCGCCGCACAGACCAACCTGCTCGCGCTCAACGCGACGATCGAGGCGGCGCGCGCCGGGGCGGCCGGTGCCGGATTTCGCGTGGTCGCCGGCGAGGTCAAGGCGCTGTCCCAGCAGACCGAGCGGGCGACGCAGGAGATCGTCGCCTCGGTGCAGCGCGTTCGCGGGCGCGCGCAGATCAACATGGACGAGGTGCAGGCCGTCGATACCGTGATGAGCGGCCTCGACGACGTCTTCAAGGCCGTCAGCGCCGCGGTCACCGCGCAGGGCGAGCAGACGCGCGAGATCGCCGCCGGCTCGGACGAGATCGCTCTTCTCGCGCAGAAGGTGCGCGCCAACGCCGGTCGCATGCGCGAGATCGGCGGCCACGTGCAGACGATGACGGCGTCGGCCGAGACGGCGTCGGATGCCGCTCGCGCGGCCTTTCTGCGGTTGAGCGAGCGAGCCTCGATCGTCTTGCGGCAGGCCGAGGTCGACGGCGACGATCGGTCCGAGCGCTGGCCGGTCGACCTGCCGGGTCAGTTGCGGCGCGGCGGCGAGCGCCATGCCGTCCGCCTCATCGCCCTGTCGCACGATTCCCTGCAGCTCGAGATCGACGCGACCGTCGCCCAGCGTGGGCTCGGCGAGGACGTCGAGGTCGACATCGCCCCGCTCGGCTCCTTCGCCATCCGGCCGCTGACGCCGACCATGGCGGGGTTCGAGGCGATGCTGGTCGCGCCGACGCCGGCGCTCTCGGCGCGCATCGCCAGCGAGCTGCGTCGCGTGCGCGTGACCTACCAGCCCTACATCGACCGCGTGCAGGCCGTCGCGGCGGAGCTGGCGGCGATCATCGAGCGTGCGCTCGCCGACGGCGCCATCCGTGAAACCGATCTCTTCGACACGACCTATGTGCGCGACGGCATCACCGAGCCGGCGCAATACCGCTGCGCGTCCGTCGCGCCGCTCGAAGCGTTGGCGCGCACCATCGTCGAGCGGGAATTGAGCATCGCGCCGCTGCCGGACTTCTGCATGCTGCAGGATCGCAACGGCTTCAACCCGGTGCACAATCTGCGCTATTCGCAGCCGCCGCGCGCCGGCGACGTGGTCTGGAACCTGCGCTACTCGCGCATGCGCCGCATCTTCGACGACAAGACCGGCCTTGCCGCCTCGCGCAACCTGAAGCCGTTCCTCGTGCAGAGCTACGCCCGCGACATGGGCGACGCGATCGTGCTGCGCATGGAGTTCGATGCGCCGCTGTTCCTGCG
>CAZZZM010000303.1:0-3303 GCA_964658465.1 uncultured Nakamurella sp. | reverse complement strand
CGAGCCCGCCAAGCCCGGCGACGCGCTCTACGCCTTCACGCAGCGGCTGGCCCGCCTGCGCCACGAGTACCCGATCCTGCGTCGCGAGCGCTTCCTCACCGGCCATTACAACGAGGAGCTCGACGTCAAGGACGTCACCTGGCTGCGCCCCGACGGCAAGGAGATGCAGGGCGCGGACTGGTCCGACGGCAACGCGCATTCGCTCGCCGTCCTGCTCGACGGCCGCGCCCAGCCGACCGGCATCAAGAAGCGCGGCAGCGACACGACGCTGCTGCTCTGCTTCAACGCCTATCACGACGTGGTGCGCTTCCGGCTCCTCAAGACGGCTGGCGGCGACAAATGGGTGCGCCTGCTCGACACCAACCAGCCCAACGCCGACGAGACAAGCGCGTTCAAGCTCGGGCACGATTACGACGTGACGGGGCGGTCGGTGGTGATCTTCAAGCTGCAGGCGAAGGCGAAGAAGTAGCGGACGCTTCCAGTCCTTCTCCCGCCAGCGCGAAAAGGACGGCTGGGGCTCCTCCGGTTGCCCCTGTGGAAAATCCATGCTGTCTGCGCCCCTCCGCACAGCCGCACCGACACCGAGCCGCATGACCATCGAGCGCTACAACGCCCGCGAGACCGAACCGCACTGGCAGAAGATCTGGGACGAGCGCGGCATCTTCCGCACCGGCGCGGCCCCGGAAAGCGCCGCTGGCTCGAAGAACGCCAAGCCGAAGTACTACGTGCTCGAGATGTTCCCCTATCCCTCGGGGCGCATCCACATGGGGCACGTGCGCAATTATGCGATGGGCGACGTGGTGGCGCGCTACAAGCGGGCGCGCGGCTTCGACGTGCTGCACCCGATGGGCTGGGACGCCTTCGGCATGCCGGCCGAGAATGCTGCACGCGACAACCGCAGCCACCCTTCGACCTGGACCTACAAGAACATCGACACGATGCGCGGCCAGCTGAAGAGCATGGGCCTGTCGCTCGACTGGTCGCGCGAGATCGCGACCTGCGATCCTTCCTATTACAAGCACCAGCAGCGGCTGTTCCTCGACTTCCTCGCCGCCGGCCTCGTCGACCGCAAGCAGGCCAAGGTGAACTGGGACCCCGTCGACATGACCGTGCTCGCCAACGAGCAGGTCATCGACGGGCGCGGCTGGCGCTCCGGCGCCCCCGTCGAGCAGCGCGAGCTCACGCAATGGTTCTTCCGCATCGGGCGGTTTGCCGACGATCTCCTCTCCGGCCTCGACACGCTCGAGCGCTGGCCGGAGAAGGTCAAGCTGATGCAGCGCAACTGGATCGGCCGCTCGGAGGGGCTGCTGGTGCGCTTCGCGCTGGAGAGCGAGGCATTTTCGACCCGCGAGATCGAGGTCTACACGACACGGCCGGACACGCTGTTCGGCGCCAAGTTCCTGGCGATCGCCGCCGACCATCCGCTGGCGCTCGCGGCGGCGGAGGGCGACGCCAAGCTCGCCGCCTTCATCCAGGAATGCCGTGCCGTCGGCACGTCCGTCGCGGCGATCGAGACGGCGGAGAAGCGCGGCTACGACACCGGGCTGCGCGTCACGCACCCGTTCGATGCCGGCTGGCACCTGCCGGTCTATGTCGCGAACTTCGTGCTGATGGACTACGGCACCGGCGCGATCTTCGGATGTCCGGCGCACGACCAGCGCGACCTCGAATTCTCGCGCGCCTACGGGCTCGGCGCGACGCCGGTGGTCTGCCCGCCGGGCGTCGACCCCGCGACGTTCACCATCGAGGACGTCGCCTACGACGGCGACGGCACGCTCATCAATTCGCGCTTTCTCGACGGCATGGCCATCGCGCAGGCCAAGGACGAGGTCGCGCGGCGGCTCGAGAGCGAAACGCTGCTCGGCGCGCCGGTCGGCAAGCGACAGGTGAACTACCGCCTGCGCGACTGGGGTGTCTCGCGCCAGCGCTATTGGGGTTGCCCGATCCCGATCCTGCATTGCGCGGCCTGCGGCGTGGTGCCGGTGCCGGTCGCCGACCTGCCGGTGACGCTGCCCGAGGACGTGACCTTCGACCAGCCGGGCAATCCGCTCGACCGTCATCCGACCTGGCGCGACGCGACCTGCCCGCGCTGCGGCGGCCCGGCCAAGCGCGAGACGGACACGATGGACACGTTCGTCGACTCGTCCTGGTACTTCCTGCGCTTCACCGATCCGTGGGATGCGGACGCGCCGACCGACGCGGCGTCCGTTCGACGCTTCATGGCGGTCGACCAGTACATCGGCGGCATCGAGCATGCGATCCTGCACCTGCTCTATTCGCGCTTCTTCACCCGGGCGATGGCGGCGACCGGTCACGCCGACGGCGTCGCCGAGCCCTTCTCCGGCCTGTTCACGCAGGGCATGGTCACGCACGAGACCTACCGCGACGCCAAGGGCGACTGGGTGCTGCCGTCCGACATCCGCTTCGAAGGGCCGGCCGATGCCCGCGTCGCCGTCCGCCTGTCGGACGAGGCGCCGGTGACCATCGGCGCGGTCGAGAAGATGTCGAAGTCGAAGAAGAACGTCGTCGATCCCGACGAGATCATCGCGAGCTTCGGCGCCGACACCGCGCGCTGGTTCATGCTGTCGGACTCGCCGCCCGAGCGCGACGTGCAATGGACCGAGCAGGGCGTCCAGGGCGCGGCCAAGTTCCAGCAGCGGGTCTGGCGCCTCGTGCACGAGCTGGCCGGCGTCGCCGCCGCGCCCGGCACGCCGGCGCCGGCCGAGACGAGCCCGACGGCCGCCGAGGTGCGTAAGGCGACGCACGGCGCGCTGCTCAAGGTCGGCGAGGACATCGAGGCGCTGCACTTCAACACCGCGCTCGCCCGCATCTACGATCTCGTCAACAAGCTCTCCGCCGCCATCGGCGCCGTCGAAACGCCGGAGATCGCTGACGACCTGCGCTTCGCCTTCCGCGAGGCGGTCGACGTGCTGGTGCAGCTCATCGCGCCGATGATGCCGCATCTCGCCGAAAGCTGCTGGCAGGCGATCGGTCGCGACGGGCTCGTCGCCGAGGCGGCCTGGCCGGTGGGCGACCCCGACCTCGTCGTCGAGGACAAGCTGACGCTGCCGGTGCAGATCAACGGCAAGAAGCGCGCGGAGGTCGTCGTGCCCCGCGACGCGACGAAAGAACAGGTCGAGGCGGCGGCGCTGGCGCTCGATGCCGTCCAGCGCGCGCTCGACGGCAAGCCGGCGAGGAAGCTGATCGTCGTGCCCGGCCGCATCGTCAACATCGTCGTGTAAGGCACTCTCCTTCTCCCGCCTGCGGGAGAAGGTGGCCCGACGAAGTCGGGTCGGATGAGGG
>CAZZZM010000302.1:1438-3305 GCA_964658465.1 uncultured Nakamurella sp. | reverse complement strand
CCGCCGACCTGCCTCGCCTGCCGCAAGGCGACGGCGGCGACGGACGCGCTCTGCCCCGCCTGCTGGTCGTCGATGCGCTTCATCGAGCGACCGTTCTGCGAGCGGCTTGGCACGCCGTTCGCCGCCGATCTCGGCGACGGGCTGCTCTCGCCGGAGGCCATCGCCGATCCGCCCGTCTACGCGCGGGCCCGTGCTGTGGCCCGCTACGACGACGGGCCGGCCCGCCGCCTCGTCCAGCGCTTGAAATACGGCGACCGCCTCGAGCTGGCCCGGACGATGGGGCGCTGGATGGCCCGCGCCGGCGACGACCTGCTCGTCGAGGCCGACGTCCTGGTGCCGGTGCCGCTGCACCCGCTGCGGCTCGCCTGGCGGCGCTTCAACCAGTCGGTGCTGCTGGCCGATGTCGTGTCGCGCGCCTGCGGCGTCCCTGTCGACGTCGATGCTTTGGCGCGCATCAAGCCGACCCCGCCGCAGGTCGGCATGACGAAGAGCCAGCGCGCGCTCAACGTCCAGGGCGCGTTTCGCGTCGCGCCGGACAAGGCGATCGGGATCGACGGGCGCGCGGTCGTGCTCGTCGACGACGTGCTCACCTCAGGCGCGACGATAAACGCCGCGGCGCGAGCGCTGCTGCGCGGGGGCGCCCGCCGCGTCGACGTGCTCGTCTTCGCCCGCGTGGTGCCGGGCGCATGAGCCCTGGCGAGGCGCGAAATGACGACGGGGTGACACGCGGCGCGGGGATTGCCATATCTTCTTCGACATCACCGAGGAGACCGCCGCGGATGGCGACGCCGGAGATCACGATCTACACGACCATGTTCTGCCCGTATTGCCTCGGGGCGAAGCGGCTGCTCGGCGACAAGGGCGTCCCCTTCAACGAGATCAAGGTCGACGGCGACCGCGAGGGCCGCGCGGCGATGAGCGCGCGCGCCGGCGGCCTGACCAGCGTGCCGCAGATCTTCATCGGCGACCGCCACGTCGGCGGCTGCACCGAGCTCTACGCGCTCGAGGAGGACGGCAAGCTCGACACCCTGCTGAAGGGCGAGGCCGCCTGACATCATGATCCGCTATCAGCTCGGCTGCGCCAACGCCCACAGCTTCGAATCGTGGTTCCGCGACAGCGCCGCCTTCGACACGCAGGTCGGCAGCGGTCTTCTCTCGTGCCCGGTGTGCGGGACGGACCGCGTCGCGAAATCGATCATGGCGCCCGCCGTCGTCGGCATCGCGATGCGGCGCGACGCCGGCGACGAGCCGCGCCGGGAGGTCGAGGTCCTACCGCCGCGCGAGCAGTCCGACGCCGCGATTGTCGACGACCGGCATCGCGCCGTGCGCGCGGCGTTGCGCGAGCTGCGCTCGAAGATCCTTGCCGGCGGCGAGGACGTCGGCGCCCGCTTCCCCGACGAGGCGCGCCGGATGCACGACGGCGACATCCCGCATCGGCAGATCCACGGGCAGGCCACGGTGCAGGAGGCTCGCGGCCTTCTCGAGGACGGCATCCTCGTCCTGCCGGTGCCGCTGCTGCCGGAAGAACTGAACTGACCTTCGACGGCCTGTCGGGGAACTCTCGGCGCCCGTGACGCTTTCTTGACGACGCAATAATAAACGGCAGAGTGACACGTGGACGCCGCCGACGGGCCGCGCCGTGGACGCCAGGGTGCTCGAGGTGGAAACGTTTGGCTAGCCAGTTCCCGAGCCCGGCTCGACAACGCCTCCGCAAGCCCCGCCTGGAAGACCGCCTCGCCGACGAAGCGCGCTTCATCAAGACCTGGCTCGACAATCCCGTGCTCACCGGCGCCGTCTCGCCGTCGGGGCGCTTCCTCGCGCGCATGATGGCGCGGGCGGTCGATCCGATCGGCGACGGTCCGATCGT
>CAZZZM010000302.1:0-1338 GCA_964658465.1 uncultured Nakamurella sp. | reverse complement strand
AACAAGCCGGACAACGAGCGGCTCGCGCTGATCGCCGACGCCTTCTCGCTCATGGGTCCGCGCGGCACCTTCGTGCAGTTCACCTACGGCATGGCCTCGCCGGTGCCGCGCGTCGCCGCGGCGGCCTACGATGCCGAGGTCTCGCCGCCGATCTGGCTCAACCTGCCGCCGGCGCGCGTCTGGGTCTACCGCCGCAAGGGCGAGGCCCGCGCGATCGAGGTGCCGCAGCAATACAGTAAGCTCGGCACCGGTGCGTCGGAGCCGATCTTCCGGCCGGCGCGCTTTCGTCCTATGGGCGAGCGCAAGCTGTTCCGCCGTCGCCGCAACGACGCGACGGCGCAACTGGAAGACTAGGCCGCCGATACGCCGCGGCCGCGCCAGCGAGGCCCGGATGTCCGACAAGCTGATCGTCGCCCTCGACCTGCCGACGCCGGACGACGCGGCGCGCATGGTCGCAACGCTCGGCGACGCCGTCGCCTTCTACAAGATCGGCCTCGAGCTCGTGTACGGCGGCGGCCTGCCGCTCGCCGAGCGGCTGGTCGGCGAGGGCAAGAAGGTCTTCCTCGACCTCAAGCTGCACGATATTCCGGCGACCGTGGAGCGGGCCGCCGCGCAGGTGGCGCGGCTCGGCGCCACCTTCCTCACCGTGCATGCCTTTCCTCAGACGATGCGTGCCGCCAAGGCCGGCGTCGGCGCCAGCGGCCCGGCCGTGCTCGGCGTCACCGTGATGACCTCCTACGACGACGCCGACCTCGAGTCGGCGGGCTACGCGATTGGCGTCCGCGACCTCGTCGCCCGGCGCGCCGATCAGGCGGTCGAGGCCGGCATCGACGGGCTCATCTTGTCAGCCGAAGAGGTCGAGGCGATGCGGCGGCGCGTCGGCTCGAAGCTGAAGCTGGTGACGCCCGGCATTCGTCCCGCCGGCGCGGCCAAGGGCGACCAGAAGCGCGTGATGACCCCCGCCTCGGCTCTGGCCGCCGGCGCCGACCATCTGGTCGTCGGGCGCCCGATCACCCAGGCGGCCGATCCGCGCGCCGCCGCTGTGGCGATCCTCGAGGAGATGGCGGGCAAATAGCTCCGTCGCCCTTGGCGGGAGGCGGGGCTGGCGCTACCGCGGGTCCTCGTCGGAGGCCACGGCGGCCGGGACGGCGCGGGCGCGCGCCACCACCCGGTGCGGCTTGCGCTCGGCGACCACCGCCGGGGGACGCGCCTCGCCGGCCAGGGCCGCCGCGACCGCGTGCGTGTAGCCGTAGATGTCCTCGCGCTGCACCAGCTTGCCGGAGTCGGCATCGACGGTCGCGGTGAAGTACATGATGTGGATCGGCAGCGGCTTCGGCA
>CAZZZM010000301.1:0-3327 GCA_964658465.1 uncultured Nakamurella sp. | reverse complement strand
GGCTCCAACGCGAAGGGCGAGCGACCGCTGGCGTTCACGATGCGGCCGCCGAAGGCGAAATAGCCTGCCGCGATATCGGCGGCGATGGTCGGATCGGCGGTTCGGATGTCCTGCGGCGCGATCAGCAGGCGCTCGGGTGCCCGCGCGCGCACCCGCGATGCCGCCCGGCCAGGCAGCGCTGTCGCGCGCCGCGCCCTGCGTCCGGCCCGTCCGGCGAGGATCGCAATGAGGCGCAGGCGATCTTTGAGCGTTGGGCCGGCCAGTACGCAGCTCCAGGGGTGATCCTCGGCGCAAGCGCTCCGACGGCGCGTGGCCGGCGCGCACGGCCGATAGCTGCAGCTTAGCCAAGCTTCCTGTAGGCTTCGTTAACCATGATAGGAAGCGCGGAGGGTCGCCCGCGACGGCGAGCCGTGCCGCAGAGGACTTTCGGGCTGCAGGCAACCTTGTGAGGGGTTGATCGAACGGTACGATGCCTTGGAATGATAGCCTCGACGTCGCGCTGCTTTGCGGCTTTGACCATAGGCGCGGCTCGAGCAGGAGATGGAATGAGCGAGATCGACCCCGAGGCCCGGGCCAAGCTGACGACGCGCACCCGGCTGACCTCGGCGGGCCGCAAGCCCGGCGAGCAGTTCGGCTTCGTCAACACGCCGATCTATCGCGGCTCGACGGTCCTCTATCCGACCTATGCCGACCTGCAGGCGCGTAACGCGCCCTACACCTATGCCACGCACGGCACGCCGACGGTGCGCGCTTTGGAGGAGGCGTGGAGCGAGCTGGCCGGCGCCGAGGCCACCGTGCTCACGCCATCCGGGCTCGCGGCGATCACCGTGGCGATCCTCTCGGCGGTGAAGGCCGGCGACCACATCCTGGTGATGGATTCGGTCTACCGGCCGACGCGCATCTTCTGCGACAGCGTTCTGAAGCGCATGGGCGTCGAGACCACCTATTTCGATCCGATGCTCGGCGCGGCCGTAGCCGACCTCGTGCGCGACAACACCAGCGTCCTATTCCTCGAGGCGCCGGGCTCGCAGAGCTTCGAGGTGCCGGATCTCCCCGCCTATGTCGCCCTGGCGCGGGACAGAGACCTCTGCACGATCCTCGACAACACCTGGGCGACCCCGCTCTACCTGCCGCCGCATGCGCTCGGCATCGACATGGCGGCCGAGGCCGGCACCAAGTATCTATCCGGCCATTCCGACCTGCTGCTGGGGCTTACATCCGCCAACGCCAAATGGGCGCGGCAGCTGCGCGACACGTTCGACGCCTTCGCGATGTGCACCGGGCCGGAGGACGCCTTCCTCGGCCTGCGTGGGCTGCGCACGTTGGAGCTGCGGCTGCGCGAGGCGCAGGCCCAGGGCCTCGCCATGGCGCGATGGCTCGCCGAACGTCCCGAGGTCGCGCGCGTTCTGCATCCGGCCCTCCCCACCTGCCCCGGCCACGAATTCTGGAAGCGCGACTTCCTCGGCTCCACCGGCCTGTTCTCGGTGATCCTGGAGCCGGGACCGACGGAGGCGGTGGCGGCGATCCTCGATCATCTCGAGCTGTTCGGCATGGGCTTCTCCTGGGGTGGTTACGAGAGCCTCGTCGTGCCCTTCGATTGCGTGGCCTATCGCAGCGCGACGCGCTGGGCGCCGGGCGGACCGGCGCTGCGCTTCTCCATCGGGCTGGAGGACGTCGCCGACCTGCAGGCCGATCTCGAGGCCGGTTTCGCGCGATGGCGCGCGGCGGGCGGAGGATTCCGTTGACGGGAGCGTGACGCCTCGCCTATAAGCCGCGCTTCGGCGCCGGCCCCGCGGCCGTCGGCCTATGCGCTTTTGCCGGCGTCGGTCGGGCGTCTACCCGGAATTCGTGAGACAGAACAATGGCGAACACCAAATCGGCCCAGAAGGCCGTCCGCAAGATCGAGCGTCGCACCGCGGTCAACCGCTCGCGCCGCAGCCAGATGCGGACGTACCTGCGCAAGGTCGAGGAGGCCATCGCCTCGGGCGACGAGGCCGCCGCCTCCGCCGCGCTTGGCGCCGCCGCGCCGCTGCTGATGCGCGCCGCCCAGAAGGGCATCGTTCACAAGAACACCGCCTCGCGGAAGGTCTCCCGCCTGACCAAGCGCGTCAACGCGATCGCCGCCGCGAGCTGAGCTTTTCAAGACTGCTGTAGATTTCAAGCCTGGCCTTAGTGCCGGGCTTTTTGCGTGGCGTCCCCGCCGAAGCGGCTCAGCATTAGTAGAGCCGCCAAGGGCCGCCGCGCGGCCCTCGCTTCGCTTGCAACGATGGCAGTTCGATCACGCCGCTAGATCTGGCGCTCGATCATCATCTGCTTGATCTCGCTGATCGCCTTGGCGGGATTGAGCCCCTTGGGGCAGGCCTTGGCGCAGTTCATGATCGTGTGGCAGCGGTAGAGGCGGAACGGATCCTCGACGAAGTCGAGCCGTTCGCCGGTCGCCTCGTCGCGCGAGTCGATGAGCCAGCGATAGGCCTGCAGCAGCACGGCCGGGCCGAGGTAGCGGTCGCCGTTCCACCAGTAGCTCGGGCACGAGGTCGAGCAGCAGGCGCACAGGATGCACTCGTAGAGACCGTCGAGCTTCTCGCGATCGTGCGGCGCCTGGCGCCACTCCTTCTCCGGCATCGGCGTCGTCGTCTGCAGCCACGGCTGGATCGAGGCGTGCTGGGCGTAAAAGCCGGAGAGATCGGGCACGAGGTCCTTGACGACCATCATGTGCGGCAGCGGGTAGATTTTGATCGGCCCGGTGACCTCGCTCATGCCCTTGGTGCAGGCGAGCGTGTTGGTGCCGTCGATGTTCATCGCGCAGGAGCCGCAGATGCCCTCGCGGCAGGAGCGGCGGAAGGTGAGCGTCGGATCGACCTTCGACTTGATCCAGATGATCGCGTCGAGGATCATCGGCCCGCAATCGTCGGTGTCGACGAAGAAATTGTCGATGCGCGGGTTCTGCCCGTCCTCGGGATTCCAGCGATAGATGCGGAACTCGCGGACGTTCTTCGCACCGTTGGGCTTCGGCCACGTCTTGCCGACGCCGATGCGGGAGTTCTTGGGGAGGGTGAGCTGGACCATGATCCGTTCCGGTAAGCCGCGTTTCAGCGATCGCAAGCTGACGTAAAGTCAGGCTGCAGCATGTGATGGAGGCAGAGAAATCGTCTCGATCTTCGAGAGGTCGAGCTTTACGGAGGCATGCTCGATGTCGAGCCCGACCACGTTTCCAGCGCCGTCGAAATCAGCCAGGAGACCGTCGACGATCTGGCGCGTCTCCACGCCCGGGACCTCATTCAGGTCGATGTAGAGGCTGTCCGTTTCTGGATAATAATGCAGTCTCAT
>CAZZZM010000300.1:0-3329 GCA_964658465.1 uncultured Nakamurella sp. | reverse complement strand
CCTTATTGGCGCCGGCCTTTCGCTATGCCGGCGACGACTGGACCGGTGCCAACGCGCTGACCTACGTCGTCTACCAGACGCCGCCTGTCTACGCGGCGGACGGCGTGACGATCGTGACGCAGGGCGTGCCGCAGAACCTCGCGGGCTATACGGTGACCGGCTCGCTGACCTACCAGACGCAATGCGTCGGCGCGCAGATCCCCGCCCCCGTCCTGAATCTGCCGGCGCCCATCGGGGCCATCGTCAACGCCGCTGACGGCATCATCTCGCTGTCACTGGCGGCCGCGCAGACGGTCTTCCCTCGTCAGTCGCTCGCGCTGTGGCCCAAACCGGGCGCCGCGCTCCTCATCGTGCAGCCCCGCATCGTCGACGCGTCGAGCGAGGCGGTGACGGTCGGCCTGCAGCAGCTCTTCGTGTTCTGATGCCGACGATTGCGACGGCGCCATCGTTTGCGCCCGTCGGCGCCGCGCTGCCGCAGCCGCTGCCGGCCGCATCAAGCGGTGCGGCCTCGGCCCCGGTCGGCGCCGTCGTCGCCGTGTCGACGCCGCCCTTCAGGGGCTTCGGCTACGTCCAGTACGTACCGATCTCGTCCGAGCCCGGCGTGCTGTTCCAGCCTGGCGTCCGCGTCCCACTTGCGATGCCGGTCGGCGCGCCGAACGTCGACACGCTCGCCGGCCCCTTCGCCGGATGGGTCTTCTGGAGCGGCACCGACTTCGCCGCACGCGCCGTCGGCGACGCCTACGATATCCGGCTCACGCTGATCGCGCGAAGCACCGTGGCGGCCGGCGCCATCATGCTCGATGCGACGGTCAACGGAGCCGCGACGCCGATCGAGACCGATCAGGACTTCCTTGGCGCTGACGCGGGAGAGGACCAGGTGCTGAGCTTCCACGTCAAGCTCTACCCCAAGGGGACCTTCGTGACCGGCGGCGCCCGCGTCTACATCAAGCCGACGGTGCCGATGCTCATCACCAACTCGAAGCTGATCATCGAGCCGACGAACGCGGGATAGCCGATGATCCGCGTTATCCGGGATGCCTCGTCCGGCCTCATCTTCATTGATGGCCGCGAGGATCCGATCGCCGGCGGCCTGCAGGCGACCCTTTCCGGCGATCAAATTGCCATCGCCAACGTCTACGGCGGCAAGCCGATCGTCTGCACCGACTACAGCCAGATCGCCGACATCAACGGCGCCGGCTTCGCATCGGCCGCGGCGGCGATGGCCTATCTCGCGACGATATTCGCGCCGCCACCCAGCCGCACCGTCGAGGCGGTCGCCGGCGCCGCGATCGCCGCCGGCGCACCGCTGGCGACGTCCCGCGCCAATGGTCAGCTCGTCCCAGCTCGCGCCGATACCTATCCGCTCGCTTTCGTCGCCGGTGTTGCTCTGGCCGACGCTGCTGACGGCTTCCCCGCGCAGGCGGGTCGCGGCGCCATTACGCTCGACGATTGGACATCCGCCACCGGCAACGCCGCGCTGGCTCAGGGGCAGCCCTACTTTCTCGCGCCCGCCGGCGGCCTCACCGCGACAGCGATCAACCCCGGCGCCCTCTGCGTCGCCCTTATCGGCCTCGCCGCCTCGGCGACCACGCTCGTCGTGACCCCTTCCGATCCCATCCTTCTCTGAGGACAAGACCACCATGGCGATCCGCCTCCCGCTCGTGCTCGGCAACGACGGCCTCACGCAGCAGCTCCAGTCGGGCGACAGCATCTCGGCGCCCGTCAACACGCCATCGATCCGCGCCGTCGCCAACGGCGAGGCGAGCGCGGGCCTCGTCTTCGGCATGCCGGTTTATGCTTCCGCGGCCGACACCGTGAAGCGGGCGCAGGCGAACGCTAAGAGCACCGGGGCCGTCATCGGACTCGTGGCCGACGCCTCGATCGCAGCCGCAGCCAACGGCAATATGGCGGAGAACGGCGTCCTTGTCGGGCTGACCGCACAGTGGGATGCCGTCGTCACCGGTCAGTCCGGCGGCCTCACGTTCAACGCGATCTACTTCCTCGATCCGGCGAACGTCGGCAAGCTCACCACAACCGTCCCCAGCGGCAACGGGACCGGCGTCGTCAACACGAAGATCGGCCGCGCGATCTCGTCGACCGAGCTCGAGCTCGACATCCGCGATCCCATCCTTCTCTGAGGAGCGATGACGCATGGCCGCGACGTCGCGCCTGCCGAAGGTCCTCGGCGCTGACGGCATCGACCAGCAGCTCCAGCCAACGGACGTCCTTTTTCTCGGCGGCTTTCCTGTAGCGAACCTGCCGCCGGCGAGCGCTGGGCTGAAGCAGGGCTCGCTCGCCTTTGCCACTAACGGCCGCGCGATCGTCGGCGTCTCCGTCCTCGGCATTGCCGGCCTGCTTTTTCAAACCGCAGGCAATGGCACCGGCTGCCTCGTGACCTGGTCGGGCTCGGCCTGGCAGGTCGCCGGTACCGCCTCGACCGTCCAAGCCTGATCGGAGACCACAGATGTCCTCGATCTCAGTCCAGCCTGGCGTCGGGACGGCGCCAGTGAACTTCGCCGTGGTCGTTCTTCCGAGCGGTATCGAGGCTTCGGCGCGCGTGCCGATCGCGTCCGCCGGCGTCGGCTTCGCCACGATGAGCGACGCCTCGGCGCAAGCCTTCGCGGCCGCGGCGCAGGCGCTCCTCGGCGTGCTGTCGCCTCGCCTGCCCGCCCCGCAGAGCGGCCCCTTCTTCTTCGGCTTTCCGTAGAGCGCACGATGACCGCATCCTTGGTGACGAAGCTCGCCGTCGAGTACAATTCGACGACGCCCTTCACCTATGCCTTCGCCAATCTCAGCGGCGTCGGCACCGGGCCGTATGCGCCGGTGCACGCCGCCGCCGACACGACCGGCGCGCTGATCAATCCGGCCCGCAAGGAAGACGTCGCCGCCGTCGCGACGGCGCTCGGCTTGACCCTGAAGACGGCGCCGCAAGCCAATGCGCCACACGGGTCCGCAGCCGGCACCCTTCAGAACGTCGGCGATGCGGTGACGCTGGCCATCGACGGCTTCAGCGCGATCGGCGTTCAGCTCGCCGCGCCGGCGACCTGGACCGGCACCGTCAACTTCCTCGGCTCGATGGACGGCGGCGCCACCTATCCGATCCCGCTGTCGATGGCCTCGTTCGGGACCGTCGTTGCCGATGCGTCGAGCGCGACGGCGAGCGGCAATTGGGAGAAGGAGGCGGGCGCCCTCACGCACATGCGGGTCGTGGCCGCCACCGCGATCACCGGCGGGCCGCTCACCGCGACGCTCATCGCGACCACGGGCGTGAAGCGGGTCAAGATCTCGGGATCGTCCGCGAATCCGCTGCCGATCGGCGCGACTTCGCT
>CAZZZM010000299.1:0-3330 GCA_964658465.1 uncultured Nakamurella sp. | reverse complement strand
TGATAGGACACCGCGCAGCGGCCCCTGGGTTGCTTCGCTGCGCTCGCAATGACGGCGGGAACGCGAAGCTTTAATAGGAAAGGTCACCCCATCACCTCCCTGATCAGCTCCGCCTCCGCCTCCGCCAAAATCGCGTCGCGTCCGTCGCCGTGGATCGGCTCGCGGCCGGCCTCGAGCATGATCGGCACCGCCAGCGGCGAGATCTTGTCGAGGTCCTTGTGCAGGATCCGCCCCTTCACGCGCGCCAGCATCGCGGCCAGGCGGACGATGTCGAGCAGGCCGGTCGAGGCATCGGCCCGTGCGGCCTGGAGCAGGATGTGGTCGGGCTCGTGCCGGCGCAGGACGTCGTAGATCAGGTCGGTCGAGACGGTGATCTGCCGCCCGGTCTTCTCCTTGCCGGGGAAGTTGCGCTCGATCAGGCCGGAGACGATCGCGTTCTGGCGGAAGGTGCGCTTCATCAGCGCGCTCTCCTGCAGCCAGTCCTCGAGGTCGTCGCCGAGCATGTCCTGCGAGAATAGGTCGTCGATCGAAACGAGCCCCTGGCGGGCCCGCAGGCCGACGTCGGTCTTGCCCCACACCGCCATCACGTAGTCGGTCGCGACGAACCCCAGCGGGCGCAGGTGGGCGCGCTCCATGCGCCGCGTCAGAAGCATGCCGAGCGTCTGGTGGGCGAGCCGGCCCTCGAAGGGGTAGCAGACGAGGTAGAAGCGGTTGGCGCGCGGGAACGTCTCGACCAGCAGCGCGCCGGGGGGCGGCAGCACCGAGCGCTCGCGCTGCAGCTCGAGCCATTCGGCGACCTGCATCGGCATGTCGCCCCAATGGTTCGGATCGGCGAGCAGGTTGCGCACGCCCTCGGCAAGGTAGGTGGAGAGCGGGAACTTGCCGCCGGCGTAGGTCGGCACGCGCGGCGTGTCGGAACGGGCACGGGTGACGAGCGCCTCGTTCTCGACGATGCCCTGCAGCGCCAGCACCTCGCCGCCGAAGAGGAAGGTGTCGCCGGGCAGCAGCGTCTCGAGGAAGCCCTCCTCCAGCTCGCCGAGCACGCGGCCGCCGCGCCGCAGCGGGCCGGTGTAGACTTCGCTCGGCTCCCCGCCCGGCGTCGTCGTCGGGCTGGCGGCGCCTTTGCCGCGCACCAGCCGCACCTTGAGCGAGGAGGCCTCGACGATCGTGCCGACGTTCATGCGGTAGGCCTGCGCGACGCGGCCGTTGGCGACGCGCCAGCGCACCTCGCCGTGCTCGTCGGGCACCTCCTTGATCTTCGCGAAGCGCTCGTAGCCGGCGAGCGCGTAGCCGCCGTGCGCGACGAAGGCGAGCGCCTTGTCGAAGGTCTCCTGCGTGACGTCGCGATAGGGCTCGGCGGAGGTGATCTCTCGATACAGCTCGTGCGCGGCGAAAGGCCCGGCGCAGGCCATGCCGAGGATGTGCTGGCACATCACGTCGAGCGCGCCGGCGCGGGCGACCGCCGTGTCCTGCGCGCCGATGGCGGCGGCGTCGACGGCGGCGCGGCACTCCAGCACCTCGAAGCGGTTCGACGGCACGAGCAGCGCGCGCGAGGGCTCGTCGAGGCGGTGGTTGGCGCGGCCGATGCGCTGCATCAGGCGGGACGATCCCTTCGGGGCGCCGACGTTGATGACGAGGTCGACGTCGCCCCAGTCGATGCCAAGGTCGAGCGTCGAGGTGCAGACGACGGCCTTCAGCTTGCCCGCCGCCATCGCCTCCTCGACGCGGCGGCGCTGCGAGGCATCGAGCGAACCGTGGTGGAGGGCGATGGGCAGGTTGTCGTCGTTCATCGCCCACAGGGTCTGGAAGACGAATTCGGCCTGGCTGCGCGTGTTGGTGAAGAGAAGCGTCATCCCGGCGCCGCGGATCGCCGCATAGACCTCGGCGAGCGCGTGGCGGGCGGAATGGCCGGACCACGGCATGCGCTGCTCGGTGTCGAGGATGCGCAGGGCGGCCGGCGCGCCCGGCGGCGCGACGACGAGGCGGGCGAGGGTTTCGCGGGGCGCAGGCAGCGGCTTGCCCTTGCGGGAAGAGGGTCGTGCCGTGCTTTTCGGCGGAGCGAGAAGATCGTCGTGGCCCCGCAAGGCGGAGGGGGGAGCCCCGGCGCCCTGCCCCACCAGCCAGCGCTGCAGTTCGGCGGGGTCGCGCACCGTCGCCGACAGGCCGGTCGTGCGCATGCCGGGGGCGATGCGCCGCAGCCGCGCCAGATCGAGGCACAGCAGATCGCCGCGCTTGCCGGCGACGATGGCGTGCAGCTCGTCGAACACCACGCGGCGCAAGTCGGCGAACAGCGTCCACGAATCGGGCGAGGCGAGCAGCAGCGCCACCTGCTCCGGGGTGGTCAGCAGGATGTCCGGCGGGCGCTCGCGCTGGCGCTTGCGCTTGGCGACGGACGTGTCGCCGGTGCGCGTCTCGATCGTCACGCCGAGCCTGAGATCGGCGACCGGCCGGCCGAGGTTGCGCTCGACGTCGACGGCCAACGCCTTCAGTGGCGAGACGTAGAGCGTGTGCAGCCCGCGCCGGTTGCGGGGCTGTTCCGTCAGTTCGACGAGGCTCGGCAGGAAGCCGGCCAGCGTCTTGCCGGCTCCGGTCGGCGCGATCAGCAGCGCGTCCTCGCCGGCCTGCGCGGCGGCGAGAAGCGCCAGCTGGTGCGCGCGGGGCTGCCAGCCGCGGGCCGCGAACCAGGCGGTGAAACGCGCCGGCAGGGCGGCGGAGATAGCGTCGGACCTCGTCACGCGTCCACCTTAGCCGATCGAGGCCCGCGCGGCCACGCGGCCTCCGGCGGGCGCCGGCCGTTTGAAGGCAAAGCGTCGGGTCTCACGATCGCGGTGTGGCCGACGCGGGCGGACCGGGCAATCTGCTTTGAAAACAACGAGAATGCCATCGTGACAGGTCTTTGGCAGGGGGACGGCACCGGCCCTGGCCGCGTCATTTGCGCTCGCCGGCGGCCCCGCGACACTGCCGCTGTCGCCGGCGCATCCGCGGCGGAACGCCGTTCCCGCCGGGCCCTACAGCTCCTCGGAGTCGTACGACCATTCGGTTTGACTTCAAAGGACATCGCGCTCTCGTGACCGCCCGTCCCCTTGCGAGGGGCGCGGCATGTTCACCATATGCCGCCCGACGCGGTCGTACGACTCGACTGGGACGGAGCGTTTTGGGGTCCCGCGAGTTCGCAGCCCACGACCGGTTCAATGGAGCTTGAAATGACGAGTATGATCAGGAAGACGGCGTTCGCCGCCGCCAGCGCGCTGACATTGGCCGCCGGCATCGCGACGGTGCCGGCGACGGCTGAGGCCTGGGGCCGCGGCGGCGGCTTCGGTGGCTATCGCG
>CAZZZM010000298.1:1354-3339 GCA_964658465.1 uncultured Nakamurella sp. | reverse complement strand
CAGCGCGAGTACTACCTCAACGAGCAGATGAAGGCGATCCAGAAGGAGCTGGGCGACGAGGACGGCAAGGACGACCTCGGCGAGATCGAGGAGCGCATCAAGCAGACCCGCCTCTCCAAGGAGGCGCGCGACAAGGCGACCGCCGAGCTGAAGAAGCTGCGGCAGATGTCGCCGATGTCGGCCGAGGCGACGGTGGTGCGCAACTACCTCGACTGGCTGCTGTCGATCCCGTGGAACAAGCGCTCGAAGGTCAAGAAGGACCTGAACATCGCCGAGGAGCTGCTCAACACCGAGCACTTCGGCCTCGACAAGGTGAAGGAGCGCATCGTCGAGTATCTCGCCGTGCAGAGCCGCGCCAACAAGCTGAACGGGCCGATCCTCTGCCTCGTCGGTCCGCCCGGCGTCGGCAAGACGTCGCTCGGCAAGTCGATCGCCAAGGCGACCGGCCGCGAGTTCGTGCGCATGTCGCTCGGCGGCGTCCGCGACGAGGCGGAGATCCGCGGCCATCGGCGCACCTACATCGGCTCGATGCCCGGCAAGATCATCCAGTCGATGCGCAAGGCGAAGACGTCGAACCCGCTCTTCCTGCTCGATGAGATCGACAAGATGGGCCAGGACTTCCGCGGCGACCCCTCGTCGGCGCTGCTGGAGGTGCTCGACCCCGAGCAGAACAAGGACTTCGCCGATCACTACCTCGAGGTGGACTACGACCTGTCGAGCGTGATGTTCGTGACCACCGCGAACACGCTCAACATCTCGCCGCCGCTGATGGACCGTATGGAGATCATCCGGATCGCCGGCTACACCGAGGACGAGAAGCTCGAGATCGCCAAGCGCCACCTCATCCCGGCGGCGATCAAGAAGCATGGTCTCGAAGCCCACGAGTGGTCGATCGACGATTCGGGCCTGCTCGAGCTGGTGCGCCGCTACACGCGGGAAGCGGGCGTCCGCAACCTCGAGCGCGAGATCTCCAACCTCGCGCGCAAGGCGGTGAAGGAGATCCTGCTCGGCAAGGCCAAGACGGTCGCGGTGACGGACAAGAACGTGTCCGACTTCCTCGGCGTGCCGAAGTTCCGCTACGGCATGGCGGAGGAGGAGGACCAGGTCGGCGCCGTGACGGGCCTCGCCTGGACCGAGGTCGGCGGCGAGCTGCTCACCATCGAAGGCGTCATGATGCCCGGCAAGGGCCGCATGACCGTCACCGGCAACCTCAAGGACGTGATGAAGGAGTCGATCTCGGCTGCCGCATCCTACGTGAGGTCGCGCGCCGTCGACTTCGGGATCGAGCCGCCGCTGTTCGACCGCCGCGACATCCACGTGCACGTGCCGGAAGGCGCGACGCCGAAGGACGGCCCGTCGGCTGGCATCGCGATGGCGACCTCGATCGTCTCGACGATGACGGGCATCCCGGTGCGCCGCGACATCGCCATGACCGGCGAGGTGACGCTGCGCGGCCGCGTGCTGCCGATCGGCGGCCTCAAGGAGAAGCTGCTCGCGGCCATGCGCGGTGGCCTGAAGAAGGTGCTAATCCCCGAGGAGAACGCCAAGGACCTCGCCGACCTGCCCGAGAACGTGAAGAACGCGCTCGAGATCGTGCCGGTCGCCCGCATGGACGAGGTTCTGAAGCACGCGCTCACCCGCGAGCCGACGCCGATCGTCTGGGAAGAGGAAGTGAAGCCGGTGACGCAGTCGGCGCCGCTTCCCGAGGACGAGCCCGCCGCGATCGCGCACTGACCTTCGAGGCCAAACGACATTGAAAGCCGCGCCGTTGCGAAACGGCGCGGCTTTCGTTTGTCGGGGGACACGCGGATTTCGCCGGAACTTGGTGGGCGGTGACGGGCTCGAACCGCCGACCCTCTCGGTGTAAACGAGATGCTCTACCAACTGAGCTAACCGCCCTCGCGGAGTACCGTTTAGCGAATCCGTCCGGGGAAGAGAAGCCGGCCTCGACGCCGGAGCCGCAGGCGGACGCCGGCGCTCAGACC
>CAZZZM010000298.1:0-1254 GCA_964658465.1 uncultured Nakamurella sp. | reverse complement strand
TGCATCCCGAACGGCGGCCGCCGCGGCCCCGTCGTCGTCGAGCCGATCGGCCCGCGGGTGGTCGCCCCCGTCCGCCTGCCGCCGCCCTGCCCGCGCGGCTATTACCGCGATCCGCGCCCCGACGTGCAGCTCTGCTACCCGCGCTTCTGACGGCGACTTCCGCACAGCCGAGTCGGCGCGCCCTCTTGCGCCGGCCGGCGTTTCGCGCACGCTGACCGCCCGAGGAGAATCGGGCGCTCATGCAGCTCACCAAACTCCGCCTGGTCGGCTTCAAGAGCTTCGTCGAGGCGAGCGATTTCGACATTCAGCCGGGCCTGACCGGCGTCGTCGGGCCGAACGGCTGCGGCAAGTCGAATCTCGTCGAGGCGCTGCGCTGGGTGATGGGCGAGAGCTCGTACAAGAGCATGCGCGCCTCCGGCATGGACGACGTCATCTTCTCCGGCGCCGGCGACCGGCCGGCTCGCAACGTCGCCGAGGTCGGCCTCACGCTCGACAACGCGAGCCGCACCGCACCGGCCGCCTTCAACGACGCCGACGTTCTCGAGATCACCCGCCGCATCGAGCGCGAGCAGGGCTCGACCTACCGCATCAACGGCCGCGAGGTGCGCGCCCGCGACGTGCAGATCCTGTTCGCCGACGCCGCCACCGGCGCCCGCTCGCCGGCGCTGGTCCGGCAGGGTCAGATCGCCGAGATCATCTCCGCCAAGCCGCAGGCGCGCCGCCGCATCCTGGAGGACGCCGCCGGGGTCGCCGGCCTGCACACGCGCCGCCACGAGGCCGAGCTGCGCCTGAAGGGCGCCGAGGACAACCTCGTCCGCATCGACGACGTCATCGCCCAGATCGCCGCGCAGGGCGACGGGCTGCGCCGACAGGCCCGCCACGCGCACCGCTATCGCGAGCTGCAGGCCGACATCCGCCGCGCCCAGGCGCTCGCCATGCTGATCGACCACGAGGAGGCGGAGCGCGAGGTGGAGGAGGCCCGCCGGCGCCTCGCCGAGGCCGGCGCCGCCGTCATCGAGTGCACGCGCCTGCAAGGCGAGGCGGCGCGCCACCAGGCCGTCGCCGCGCACGCTCTGCCGGGCCTGCGCGAAGCCGAGGGCGAGGCCAGCACGGCGCTGCAGAAGGTGGTGGTGGCCCGCGAGACGCTGGACGGCGAGGAGCGGCGCGCGAAGAGCCGCTTCGCGGAGGTCGAGCGGCGCATCAGGGAGATGCATGGCGATCTCGACCGCGATGCCGCGGTCGTCGAGGACGCGG
>CAZZZM010000297.1:0-3374 GCA_964658465.1 uncultured Nakamurella sp. | reverse complement strand
AGCCCGGCGATCTTGTAGGCTTCGGCGAGCGTCGGATAGTTGAACGTGTTCTCGATGAAGAACTCGATCGTCCCCTTCAGGTTGAGCACCGCCTGGCCGATGTGGATCAGCTCGGTCGCGCCCTCGCCGATGATGTGGGCGCCGAGCAGGCGCCGCGTCTCCATCGAGAAGATCAGCTTCATCATGCCGGTGCGCAGGCCCATGATCTGGCCGCGCGAGGTCTCGCGGAAGCGGGCGATGCCGCATTCGTACGAGATGCCCGCCTTGCGCACCTCCTCCTCCGACATGCCGACGGTCGAGATCTCCGGCACCGAGTAGATGCCGTAGGGAAAGCCTTCGGGCTTGTGCGACACCGGCAGGCCGAAGGCGTGGCAGGCGGCGAGCCGGCCCTGTTCCATCGAGGTCGAGGCGAGGCTCGGAAAGCCGATGACGTCGCCCGCGGCATAGATGTGCGGCACCGACGTCTGCAGCGTCTCCGCGTTCACGGTGAGCCGGCCGCGCTTGTCGGAGACGAGCCCCGCGGCCTCGATGTTCAGCTCGTCCGTCGCCCCGACGCGTCCCGCGGCGTAGAGCAGCGAATCGGTCTGCACGACCTGGCCGTTGGCGAGCGTCACGGTCGGATTGCCGCGCTCGTTGATCGCGATCTTTTCGATCGCCGAGCCGAGCCGCATCTGCAGCTTGCGGTCGCGCATGTCGTGGATCAGCTCGTCCATCAGCTCCTTGTCGACGAAGTCGAGGAAGGTGGGCCGCGGCTCGATCAGCGTGACGGCGACGTCGAGCGCGGAGAAGATCGTCGCGTACTCGACGCCGATGACGCCGGCGCCGACCACGGCGAGGCTGCGCGGCAGGCGCTTCAGGTCGACGATCTCGTCGGAATCGAGCACGTTGGTGCCGTTGAAGGGCACGTGATCGGGCCGGAACGGCCGCGTGCCGACGGAGATCAGCACGAACTCCGCCGAGACGACGCGGATCTCGTCGCGATCGCCGGTGATCTCGATGCGGTGCGGATCGAGGAAGCGGGCGTGGCCGCGCGCCGTGCGGACGCCGTTGCGGCTGAACTGGTGCTCCAAAACCTCGACCTCGTGGTCGAGCGTCTTGGCCATGCGCATCATCAGGTCTTCGGCGGCGATCTCCTGCTTGACGCGGTAGTTGCGGCCGTAGAAGCCGCGCTCGCGCCAGCCGGAGAGATTGAGCACCGTCTCGCGCAGCGTCTTCGAGGGGATCGTGCCGGTGTGCACCGAGACGCCGCCGACGCGCCGCCCCTTCTCGACCACGAGCACCGCCTTGCCGACCTTGGCCGCCTGGATCGCCGCGCGACGCCCGGACGGACCGCTGCCGATGACGATCATGTCGAAGTCGTACACGGGGCGAGCTTCCGATCGGTCGGACGGGTGGGGCACGGCGCCTGTGGTCACGTTGGCATCCCGATCTGACGCGCGCATGAAGCCGCGCGGTCGACCCCGATCGTGCAAGTTCGACGCCACGGGCGCGAGGCGACGCTCAAGCCGTGCCGCCGAGCCCCGCCAGGCCCGCGACGAGCGCGTCGAACACGGCGCGGCAGCGCGGGCTGGCGCGCAGGTCCTCGTGCATGACGATCCACAGGCCGAGATCGAGCGCGAACGCGTCCGCCAGCACGCGCACGAGATGGGGATCGCGGCGCGCCAGCGGGACCTGGCAGGCACCGATCCCGAACCCCGCGCCGATCGCCTTGAGCTGCACGACGTTGCTGTCGGACCGCAGCGCGAATGCGGCCCGGCTGAAGGCGGGCACGCGCTCGACGTAGGCACGCAGCGCCGGCGTCTCGCGGTCGAAGCCGATGACGTCGTGATCGGCGAGATCGGACAGGGTCCGCGGCGTACCGCGTCGCGCGAGGTAGTCGCGGTGGGCGAAAAGGCCGACCGGGATCGGCGCGAGCTTGCGGGCAACGAGCGCGCCTTGCGACGGCGGGAACATGCGCACGGCGACATCGGCGTCGCGGCGCAAGAGGTCGTCGGCGGCGTCGCTCGCCACCAGTTCGATGACGAGCTTCGGATGGTCGCGGCGCAGCGCGGCGACGAGCGGCGGAAGGTGCTCGACTGCGACGATCTCGCTCGCGCTGACGCGCACCGTGCCCTCGACCGCGTCGGCGCCGGCGACGGCCGCGCGCACCAGCGCCGCCGCGCTGGCCTCGAGCGCCTCGGCGTGCGGCGCCAGGCTCACGGCCAGCTCGGTCGCGACGAGCCCGCGCTGCGAGCGCACGAAGAGCGGCGCGCCGAGGGCCTTCTCGAGCGCATCGAGCTGGCGCCCGACCGTCGGCTGCGCGAGCCCGAGCCGGCGCGCGGCGCCCGACAACGAGCCGTCCCGCAGGACGGCGAGGAAGGTGCGATACAGCGCCCAATCCGGATCGGTCATGCATTTTCGTATAGCACCTCTTCGGCTGACGCCAATTTTCGCTAGCGTCGCCGTCGTCCACATTGCGGGAGTCGCAACGGACGGAGGCGCGCGATGAGCGAGACACTGGTGATGGGCCTCGGCCCGGTCGGGCGGGCGGTGACGGAGGCGCTGGTGGCGCGGGGCGATCGCGTGCGCGTCGCGCAGCGCAGCCAGCCGAAGGACCTGCCGGCCGGTGTCGGCTTCACGTCCTGCGACGTGCTCGACGGCGATGCCGTGCGGCGCGCGATGGCCGGCGCATCGCAGCTCGTGCTGGCGATCGGCTTTCCCTACGACGGCAAGCTGTGGCGCAAGGCCTGGCCGGCGGCGATGCGCAACGTCGTCGCGGCGGCGGAGGCCACGGGGACGCGCGTGGTGTTCGTCGACGACATGTACATGCTGGGGCCGCAGGACGCGCCGTTGACCGAGGACATGCCGCTGACGGACCAGGGCGTGAAGCCGGCCGTCCGCGCCGAGGTGACGCGCATCTGGCAGGCCGCGGCAGCCGCGGGCCGACTCAAGCTCGCCGCGCTGCGCTGCCCGGATTTCTACGGCCCCGGCGTCGGCCTCTCGCACATCGGCGACGCCGGCTTCGGCCGCCTCGCGCAGGGCAAGCCGGCTTTCCTCATCGCGCCGCCGGACACGCCGCACGATTTCGCCTACGTGCCGGACATCGCCCGCGCCGTGCTCGCGCTGCTCGACGCACCGGACGACGTCTACGGCCAGGCCTGGAACATGCCCTGCGCGCCGACGCGGACGCCGCGGGAGATCCTGGCGCTAGGGGCCGCGGCGCTCGGCGTCGCGCCGAAGGTGCGGGCGGTGCCGCTCGCGGCGCTACCGCTGCTCGGTCTGGCCGTGCCGATTCTGCGCGAGATCGCCGAGATGCGCTTCCTGTTCGACCGGCCCTACCGCGTCGACGCGCGCAAGTTCGCCGCGCGCTTCTGGTCGGACGTCACCCCGTTCGA
>CAZZZM010000296.1:0-3411 GCA_964658465.1 uncultured Nakamurella sp. | reverse complement strand
CGTGCATGCCGCCGCCGTGCATTCCGCCGGCGACGACGCTGCCGCTAAGCGTCACAAGCGTCACGCCGGTCGCGACGGCCAGCAAAATCTGTCTCGAAATCGTACGCATGATCGAAAACCCTCTCGTCCGTCCGACGGCCTATTCCGCGATCCCCACGCGGGATCGTATCAGAACGGGACGTCCGCGCCCGTCGGACGGGAGGCACGCAAGACGCGCTCCGGGCGCCGCGCCCGCGACCCCATGAAAAAAGGCCCGCGTCGCCGCGGGCCTTCTTCGAGATCGTTGAAACCGCGCCTTATTCCGCCGCGGGAAGCTGCGGGAACTCGACGTGCGGCTGCTGGTCGGCGTTGGCGGCGATGATCATCTCGTCGCGCGTCGCGGCGATCTTGCGCAGCTTGGCCATCGCGGCGCCGGTGCCGGCCGGGATGAGGCGGCCGACGATGACGTTCTCCTTCAGGCCCTCGAGCGTGTCCGCCTTGCCGTTGACCGCCGCTTCCGTGAGGACGCGGGTGGTCTCCTGGAAGGACGCCGCCGAGATGAACGAGCGCGTCTGCAGCGAGGCCTTGGTGATGCCGAGCAGCACCGGGGTGCCCGAGGCCGGCTTGCCGCCGTTCTCGATCGCCCGCGTGTTGGCCTCGTCGAGCTCCTGCAGGTCGACCTGCTCGCCCGACAGGAAGTCGGTGTCGCCGGGCTCGACGATATCGACCTTCTGCAGCATCTGCCGGACGATGACCTCGATGTGCTTGTCGTTGATCATCACGCCCTGCAGCCGGTAGACCTCCTGGATCTCGTTGACGAGGTAGGCGGCGAGCTCCTCCACGCCCTTGATCGCCAGGATGTCGTGCGGCGCCGGGTTGCCGTCGACGATGTAGTCGCCCTTCTCCACGACGTCGCCGTCCTGCAGATGGATGTGCTTGCCCTTCGGGATCAGGTACTCGACCGGCTCGCCCTCGCCCTCGTGCGGGACGATCGCGAGACGCGTCTTGTTCTTGTAGTCCTTGCCGAACTGCACGACGCCGGAGGCTTCCGCGATGATCGCGTGGTCCTTCGGGCGACGGGCCTCGAACAGCTCCGCGACGCGCGGCAGACCGCCGGTGATGTCGCGGGTCTTGGCCGAGTCCATCGAGATACGGGCGATGATGTCGCCGGCCTTCACCTTGCCGCCCGGCTCGATCGAGAGGATCGAGTCGACCGGCAGGATGTAGCGAGCCTCGCCGCCGCGCTGCAGCTTGAGGATCTTGCCGTCGGCACCCTTGATCGTCATCGCCGGCTTCAGCGTCGACGAGCGCTGGTTCATGCGCCAGTCGATGACCATGCGCTTGGCGATGCCGGTGGCCTCGTCGACCGTCTCGGTGAGCGAGTGGCCTTCGACCAGGTCCTCGTAGTCCACGATCCCGTCGACCTCGGTCATGATCGGACGCGTGTAGGGATCCCATTCGGCGATCCGCTGCCCGCGCTTGATCTTGTCGCCCTCCTCGACCTTGAGGCGCGCGCCGTACTGCACACGGTGCACCGCACGCTCCTCGCCGGCCGCGCCCTCGATGACGACGGCGACGTTACGCGCCATGACCATGAGGTCGCCCTCGCCGTTCTTGGCGAGGTGACGGTTGCGGATCTTCACCACGCCGTCGAAGTTCGACTCGATGAACGACGAGTCGGCGATCTGCGCGGCGCCGCCGATGTGGAACGTGCGCATGGTCAGCTGCGTGCCCGGCTCGCCGATCGACTGCGCCGCGATGACGCCGACCGCCTCGCCCATGTTGACGGGCGTGCCGCGGGCGAGATCGCGCCCGTAGCACTTGCCGCAGACGCCGTTCTTGGCCTCGCAGGTCAAGACCGAGCGGATCTTCACCTCCTGGATGCCGGCGGCGTTGATCCGCTCCATGTGCCATTCTTCGATCATCGTGCCGGCGGCCACGATCAGCGTCCCGTCGGCCTCGTGGAGGTCCTCGGTCGTGGTGCGGCCGAGGATGCGGACCGACAGCGGCGCCACGACGGTGCCGGCATCGATGATGGCGCGCATCTTGATGCCGCCCTTCGAGCCGCAGTCCGTCATGGTGATGATCGAGTCCTGCGCGACGTCGACGAGACGACGCGTCAGGTAGCCCGAGTTCGCGGTCTTCAGGGCGGTGTCGGCCAGGCCCTTGCGGGCGCCGTGCGTCGAGTTGAAGTACTCGAGGACGGTCAGGCCTTCCTTGAAGTTCGAGATGATCGGCGTCTCGATGATCTCGCCCGACGGCTTGGCCATGAGGCCGCGCATCGCCGCGAGCTGCTTCATCTGCGTCGGCGAACCGCGCGCTCCCGAATGGCTCATCATGTAGATCGAGTTGATCGGCTTGTCGCGGCCGTGCTCGTCCTTATGCACGGACGAGATGCGGACCATCATCTCCTCGGCGAGCTTGTCGGAGCACTTCGCCCAGGCGTCGACGACCTTGTTGTACTTCTCGCCCTGGGTGATCAGGCCGTCGTTGTACTGCTGCTCGTATTCCTTCGCGAGCGCCGTCGTCGTGTCGATGATCTTCGGCTTGGTCTCGGGCACCACCATGTCGTCCTTGCCGAACGAGATGCCGGCCTTGAACGCCTCGCGGAAGCCGAGCGCCATGATGCGATCGCAGAAGATGACCGTCTCCTTCTGCCCGCACTGGCGGTAGACGATGTCGATCATCCCGGAGATCTCCTTCTTCGTCATCAGCTTGTTGGCGACGTCGAAGGGGATCTTGCGGTGCTTCGGCAGCAGCTGGCCGAGGATCATGCGGCCGGGCGTCGTGTCGAAGATCTTCGACACGCGATTGCCGTCCGCGTCATAGGTCCAGGCGCGGCCCTTGATCTTGGTGTGCAGCGTGACGGACTTCGCCTGCAGCGCGGCCTCGATCTCACCCATGTCGGCGAACACGCCGCCGCTCGCGGGCGCCGTCTTCGTCGCGGCCTTGTACTGGCCCGGCTCGCCGTCGCGCATCAGCGAGACGTAGTAGAGCCCGAGCACGATGTCCTGGCTCGGCACGATGATCGGCTGGCCGTTGGCCGGATGCAGGATGTTGTTCGTGCTCATCATGAGCACGCGCGCCTCGAGCTGCGCCTCGAGCGAGAGCGGCACGTGGACGGCCATCTGGTCGCCGTCGAAGTCGGCGTTGAAGGCCGCGCAGACGAGCGGGTGCAGCTGGATCGCCTTGCCCTCGATCAGCTTCGGCTCGAAGGCCTGGATGCCGAGGCGGTGCAGAGTCGGCGCGCGGTTCAGCATCACCGGGTGCTCGCGGATCACCTCGTCGAGGATGTCCCAGACCTCCGGCTTCTCCTTCTCGACGAGCTTCTTCGCCTGCTTGACGGTCGCCGACAGGCCCTTGGCGTCGAGCCGCGAGTAGATGAACGGCTTGAACAGCTCGAGCGCCATCTTCTTCGGCAGGCCGCACTGG
>CAZZZM010000295.1:0-3413 GCA_964658465.1 uncultured Nakamurella sp. | reverse complement strand
AGGCCGAGACCGGCGACCTCGATCGCCCCGTGCAGCAGCGCGGCGAGGGTCGGCGCCGGCGCTTCGCGCAGGAAGCCGAGCACGTTCGTGCGGCTGCGCGATCCGAGTCGCGGCGCGTCGCGCGCGGTGAAGGCGAGCGGCGCGGCGGCGCCGATGAAGAACGCTGCGCCGAGCTGGAAGGGCAGGTCGCCCGTCGTGCCGGTGAGGCTGAGCAGCAGCGGGCCGACCGCGAAGCCGGCGGCGAGGCTCGTCACGTAGACCGAGATGGCGAGGCCGCCCCGGCCCTCCGGCGCCCAGGTGGTGATCCAGAACTCGCTGAGGATGAACATGGCCGTGACCGAGACGCCGACCACGAAGCGCAGCGCGAGCCAGGCGGTGTAATCCGCCGTCATCGTGAAGCCGAGCAGGGCGACGCCGCCGAGGATCAGCGACAGGGCGAGCAGCCGGGCGACGCCGATCCGCCGCGCCGCCCAGGGAATGAACGGCGAGCCGACCAGCGTGGCGACGCCGCCCGCGGCGGTGTTCAGCCCGATGGCGCGACCGCTGTAGCCGGCCTCGTCGAGCCGAACGGAGAGAAGCGCGATGGTCAGCGACAGTCCGCAGCCGACGATGGTCGCGATCGCGATCGCGACCGCGATCACGCGCGCCGGCCGCGCGGTCTCCACTTGCGACGTCATCGAAAGAACGTCAGGCGGCGTCGCGACGCGCGCCCGTCTCCGCCGGGGCTTCCCGGGCCACCACCTGCGGCTGATGCGCGGTCTCGAATCCGTGCATCCGCAGCGCCCATTGGTAGGCGACGAGGCCGCCCTTGACGATCGGCAGCAGCCACAGCGACATCACCACGACAAGCGACGGCCACAACACGTAGTGGAAGGCGAGCGGCAGATTCGGCCACTCCTCGTCGACGGCGAACATCGCGCCGACGAGGACATGGCCGACGACGAGGATCGTGAGATAGGCGGGAAAGTCGTCGGCGCGGTGATGATGCATCTCCTCGCCGCAGGCCGGGCAGGCATCGACCACCTTGATGTAATGATGGAGCAGGCGACCCTCGCCGCAGGCCGGGCAGCGGCCGCGTGCGCCGCGCTTGACGGCCGGCCACGCCAGGCGCGGTTTGCCGACGCGGGCGGCGCCGGCTGGGGCGCTCCCCTGCGTCACGTGGGTCATCGACATCGCGCCATCCTCGTCCTGCGCCACCCGCACGAAAGCAAAGCGCCTTCCCAGACATAAGCTTAGGACTTAGCATCTATTGTCTGGCGCGTCGCCCGCCAGAGGACCGATGGTCACGCGGCAAGCTGGCTTTGCCGCCCCGCTTGCGCGGCGGCTGGCTTTCGGCGAGGCGCTCGAAGCGCAATGCCCCCGCGAACGGCGCGGCCTCGACGAGGCGTACCGAGATCGCATCGCCGAGCCGCAGCACGATGCCGGAGCGCGATCCGACGAGGGCATGCATCGCTTCCTCGTAGCGGAAATATTCGTCGCCGAGCGTCGCGGCCGGCACGAAGCCGTCGGCCCCGGTGTCGGCGAGCTTCACGAACAGACCGGCGCGCGTCACGCCGGCGATGCGCCCTTCGAATTCGGCACCGATCTTGTCGGCGAGATGGGCCGCGATGAGCCGGTCGACCGTCTCGCGTTCGGCGGTCATCGCGCGGCGCTCGGCAGCGGAGATCCGCAGGGCGATGTCCTCGAGCTCGTCCTTCGCCATGTCGGGCAGGCCGCCGTCGCCGAGCCCGCAAGCCCGGATCAGCGCGCGATGCACGATGAGATCGGCGTAGCGGCGGATCGGTGAGGTGAAATGCGCGTAGCGACGCAGGTGCAGCCCGAAATGCCCGTAATTGTCGGCCGTGTACTCGGCCTGCGCCTGCGAGCGCAGCACGACGTCGTTGACGACCTGCTCGTGCTCGGTGCCGCGCACCTTGGCGAGGATGCCGTTGAACTGGCCGGTGGTCACGACCTGGCCCTTGGCCAGCTTGATGCCGATCGTTGCCAGAAACTCGCCCAGCGCATGCAGCTTCTCGACGGACGGCTCGCCGTGCGCGCGATAGACGAGGAGCTGGCGGCGCTCCTCCAGCACCTCGGCCGCCGCGACGTTGGCGAGGATCATGCACTCCTCGATCAGCCGATGCGCATCCAGCCGTTCGGGCGTCGTCACGCGTGCGACCTTGCCGTCGGCATCGAGGATGATCTTTCGCTCCGGCAGATCGAGATCGAGCGGCTTTCGCAACGCCCGCGCGCGCTTCAGCGCCGCATAGGCCTCCCACAGCGGCTTCAAGACCGGCTCCAGCAGCGGCGCCGTCGCTTCGTCCGGCGCGCCGTCGATCGCCGCCTGCGCCTGCTGGTAGGCGAGCTTGGCGCGCGAGCGCATCATGATCCGGTGCAGCGAATGCTTGTGCTTCTTGCCCTGCGCGTCGATCACCATGCGCATCGCCAACGCCGGCCGGTCCTCGTTCTCGCGCAGCGAGCAGAGGTCGTTCGAGATGCGCTCCGGCAGCATCGGCACGACGCGATCGGGGAAGTACACCGAATTGCCGCGTTCCAGCGCCTCGCGGTCGAGCGCCGAGCGCGGCCTGACGTAGGCGGCGACGTCGGCGATGGCGACGGTGAGCACGAAGCCGCCGGGATTGGCCGGGTCGGGGTCCGGCGCGGCATGGACCGCGTCGTCGTGGTCCTTGGCGTCGGGCGGGTCGATGGTGACGAGCGGCAAAGCGCGCCAGTCCTCGCGATGCGCCCCGTCGTGCAGGAGCGTCGCCGGCTTCGCCGCCTGCGCCTCGGCGAGCGTCTCGGGCTTGAAGACGCTCGGGATCTTGTGGGTGTGCAGCGCGATCAGGCTCACCGCCTTCTCGCTCGAATACGAGCCGATGCGCTCCGCCACCTTGGCCGAGGGCAGGCCGAGCCTGCTGCCCCTCAAAATGTCGACCGCGACAAGGTCGCCGTCCTGCGCCTCGCCCTCGTCGCCGTCGCGCACGAAGAGCGCGCCCTTGTTGGCGGCCTTCTTGTCGACGGGGAACACCTGGCCGCCGGCGCCGGGCTTCGAGCCCGCGCGGTAGATGCCGAGAACGTGGGTGCGGGCGCGCGCCAGCAGCTTGACGACGCGGCCGGTGTAGGCCGGCGCCGCCCCGTGCGCGTCGCGGATCGGCTCGGTGCGGATCAGTGCGCGATCGCCGAGACCGGGCGTCGGCGTGCCCGGGCGCTGCTTGCGCGGCACGTTGATGACGATCGTCGGTGCGCGACCCTGCGCCTCGTCCCAGTCGATCGGCTTGGCGAGCAGGTCGCCGTCGCGGTCGCGCGTGAAGATCTCGGCGATGGTGGTCGGCGGCAGGACGCCCGGCTTGGTAAGCCCCTTGCGGCGGCGCTCGACGGTGCCGTCCTCCTCCATCTCCTTCAGGATTCGTTTGAGGCCGATCTTGTCGGCGCCC
>CAZZZM010000294.1:0-3430 GCA_964658465.1 uncultured Nakamurella sp. | reverse complement strand
GGAGGCCGAGCACGGCGCGATCGCGGGCGAGACGCCCGCCGACGCCGCGCCTGGCGACGCGTCGTCCGAGCCGGCACCGGTCCCCGCCGCACCGGCCGAGCCGGCGCCCGTCGCAGCTGAGCCCGCGCCGACCCACGCGACGCCGGAGCCCGTGGCCGCCGAAGCGGCTGCCACGCCCCCGGCTGCGGCTGAAGAGGCTGCACCGGTTGCCGCGGAACCCGCGCCGGCCGAGACGGCGCCCGCGTCGCAGAAGCGCCCCGAGCCGGTCTCTTCCGAGCTCGACCCGTCGCGCCCGAAGCGCTCCGGCTGGTGGCAGCGCGCCAAGGCCTCGCTCGGCGGTTAGTCAACGGAAGGGCGTCTCCCCGTGGGGACGCCCTTTTCCCGCCACGGCTCGGCTGCTGGCCGTCATTGTCGATCAATACGCGTGCGCGGAACGGCATTGTCGATCGGGAGCGGCCTATGGAGACGCGATACGGCTCAACAGCTTCTGTTCAGGCATACCAGAGAGCAGAACGAGGCTCTCGGCGGCCTGTTGGACAAGGAGCCCGACGACCAATTGACGAAGATCAGAAAGATGATCGGCCAGACCATGGGCTCGATGTATCTCGACGCGATACTCCCGATCCTGACCGAGCATCCGGACCTCACCCCGAAGGAGCTGAAGGATCCCGGCTGAGCGGCCGCGGGCAAGCGCGGTCCGACACCGCATGCATGATCGCGCCGCGTCCCCTATATCCCCCTCACATGCCTCCCCTTCCCCCCTCCTCCCACGACGGCGCGCTCGACCGGGCCAAGCGCGACGCCTCGCTCTTCCGCGTCCTGCGGGGGCTGATGCCCTACGTCTGGCCGAGCCAGCGGCCTGACCTGAGGCGACGCATCTACCTCGCCTTCGCGCTGATGGTCGCCGCGAAGCTGATCACCGTCTGCGTGCCCTTCGCGTTCAAGTGGGCGACCGACGCCGTCGCGCGCGAGGCGCACACGCACGCCCCCGCCGGCCACGAACTCCTCGGCCTGCTCTGGGGCCCGCTCGCGCTCACCGCGCTCTATGGCGGCCTGCGCATCGCCATGGGCTTCTCGACCCAGGTCCGCGACGCGCTGTTCGCCGCCGTCGCGATGAACGCCGTGCGTCGCCTCGCGCAGGAGGTGTTCGTGCACCTGCACGGGCTGTCGCTGCGCTTCCACCTCGAGCGCAAGACCGGCGGCCTGACGCGCGTGCTCGAGCGCGGCCGCAACGCGATCGAGACCATCGTCCGCACGATCATGCTCACCGCCGTGCCGACCGCGATCGAGTTCGCGCTGATCCTCGGCGTGCTGTTCGTGCAGTTCGACGCGCTCTACGTCGCGGTCGTCTTCGGGATGATCGTCATCTACCTCGCCTGGACCTTCGTCGCGACGAACTGGCGGATGGGCATCCGCCGCTCGATGAACGAGAGCGACACCGACGCCAACACCAAGGCGATCGACTCGCTGCTCAACTACGAGACGGTGAAATATTTCGGCGCCGAGCGCCGCGAGGCCGAGCGCTACGACCGCTCGATGGAGCGCTACGAGCGCACCTCGATCCAGACCTACGTGTCGCTCACCGTGCTCAACGCCGGGCAGACCGTGATCTTCACGGTCGGCATGACGGCGGTGATGATGATGTCGATATCGGGCATCCGCGCCGGCACGCATTCGATCGGCGACTTCGTGCTCGTCAACGCGATGATGATCCAGCTCTTTCAGCCGCTGAACTTCATGGGCATGGTCTATCGCGAGGTGAAGCAGGCGACGATCGACATCGAGATGATGTTCGATCTGCTGGGACAGAACGCCGAGATCGAGGACCGCCCCGGCGCCCCGCCGCTCGTCGTCGAGCAGGGCCGCGTGCGCTTCGAGGACGTGCATTTCACCTACGGCGGCGGCCGGCCGATCCTGCGCGGCATCTCGTTCGACATCGCGCCCGGCAAGACGCTGGCGATCGTCGGCCCGTCCGGCGCCGGCAAGTCGACGATCTCGCGGCTGCTGTTTCGCTTCTACGAGCCGTCGTCCGGCCGCATCACGATCGACGGGCAGGACATCGGCGCGGTGACCCAGACCAGCCTGCGCGAGAAGATCGGCATGGTCCCGCAGGACACGGTGCTGTTCAACGACACCATCGCCTACAACATCCGCTACGGCCGCTGGGACGCGTCGGACCAGGCGGTGCGCGACGCGGCGCGTCTCGCGCAGATCGACCATTTCATCGAGATCGCACCCGGCGGCTACGGCGCCCAGGTCGGCGAGCGCGGCCTGAAGCTGTCGGGCGGCGAGAAGCAGCGCGTGGCGATCGCCCGCACGATCCTGAAGGCGCCGCCGATCCTCATCCTCGACGAGGCGACCTCGGCGCTCGACTCGCTGACCGAACGCGAGATCCAGGCCTCGCTCGACCAGGTCGCGCAGGGTCGCACGACGCTGGTCATCGCCCACCGCCTGTCGACCATCGTGTCGGCCGACGAGATCATCGTGCTCGACCACGGCCGCATCGCGGAGCGCGGCACGCACGAGAGCCTTCTGGCGCGCCGCGGCGTCTACGCGGCGATGTGGGACCGCCAGCACCAGGTCGACGAGGCCGAGGCGACGCTGCGCCGCGCGCTGGCCGAAGACGACGAGACCCTGCCGGACAGCCGCGAGCGCGCCGCGTTGCTGGAGGGCTGGGATCGGGTGGCGGGGGAGTAGGCCTCGAAAAAAGCCGCCCGACTGGGGCGGCTTGTAGATCACCGACGAAGCCGAAAGCGGCTAGCTCAGTACCAGTGATTGTGCCGGTAGCGGGCGCGGCCGCGCCAGCCGCGGTTGTAGCGGCAGTGGCCGTACCACGAGCGATGCTCGCCGAAGCCGCAGCCGCCGCGCACCAGCTCGATCTGCGGCGCGGGGCCGACGTCGACGGCGCTCTGCAGCGTGGCGATCGGGGCGGCCTGGGCCACGCCGGCAAGCCCGACGCTCATCGTCGCGGCGGCGATCAAGGAAACCAAACGCATAGAATCCTCCTGTTGATGGATGCAGCCAACCTAGTGCCGCCCCAAACCAAATCCATCCGCCTAACGCGGATTTAACGAGGGGTAAGGTTGATGGCGCTAAAGGGTCGCCGCGAGACCGGGCTGGACCGCCTGCAGGCTGCACGGGCCGAGCAGCGTCTCGACCGGCGCGCCGTCCTGGCCCCTGGCGATCCGTGCCACCGCCTGGCCGCTGCCCGACGGCCGCGCGCAGACGAGCACGCCGCGCTCGGCGAGGCGGTCGATGAGCGACTCGGGCACCGTCTGCAGCAGCCCGTGCACGACGATCCGATCGACGGGGTCGAGCGAGGCCGGCAGCGCCAACCCGTCGCCCCACACCACCGCGGCGTTGTCGATGCCCTGTGCCTCGAGCCGCGCCTGCGCCGCGATGGCCAGGCTCTGGTAGCGCTCGAGCGAGA
>CAZZZM010000293.1:0-3442 GCA_964658465.1 uncultured Nakamurella sp. | reverse complement strand
GCATGCTCATCACCCATGTGCCACTCTACCGGGACCCAGACGCGGCCTGTGGCGGATCGCATCCTCATCATCGACGACGGTGAGGCCCGCCGCCGCCGGCCTCGCCGCGGCGGCGCGCGGCGCGCCCGATGCGATCATCCTCGACCTCATGCTGCCCGACCTCGACGGCTTCGAGGTCTGCCGGCGACTGCGCGCGACGTCCGACGTGCCGATCCTGATGCTCACCGCACGCGGCGACGACACCGACCGCATCGTTGGGCTCGAGATCGGCGCCGACGACTATCTAGCCAAGCCGTTCAACCCGCGCGTGCTGCTCGCCCGCCTGCGCGCGATGCTGCGCCGCCGCGGCCAGGGCGCCGGCCCGGGGCCGGGCGCCGACACGCTGCAGTTCGGCCGCCTGCAGGTCGATCGCGGCTCGCGCGCGGTGCGCGTCGACGGCGAGGCGAAGGTGCTGACGAGCTATCAGTTCGACCTGCTCGTCGCGCTCGCCGAGAACGCCGGCCGCGTGCTCAACCGCGACCGCCTGCTCGATCTCGTCAAGGGCCAGGACCTCGACGCCTTCGACCGCTCGATCGACGTCCACGTCTCGCGCATCCGCGCGGCGATAGAGGACGATCCGAAGCACCCGCGCCGCATCATCACCGTGCGCGGCGCCGGCTATGTGTTCGCGCGCGTGCAGGATCGCGAGGCGTGAGCGGGATCTCGCACCCCCTGCCCTGCCGCGCGGGCGAGGAGATGCGCTGATGCGCCGGCGGCTGTTCTGGCGCATCTACCTGACGCTCCTGGCGAGCCTGGTTGCGGCGGCGCTGATCATGGGCGCGCTGTTCTGGTTTTTGAGCCAGGCGCAACGCGAGTTCCGCCCGGAAGACAACGCGCACCACGCGTGGCCGCCGGTCATCTCGCTGTACGAGGCCGACGGACGCCTCGTCGCCGCGCGCGGCGCGCCGATCCCCGACGTCGCCGCGCCGCCGCAGCGGCACTGGCGCACGGGTCACGTCCTGCGCGTCGACCTGCCGGACGGGCGCTTCGCGCTGGTCCATTTCGAGCCGCCGCCCGGCGCGCGTGCCAGAGGCATCCTCGGCGTGATGCTGTTCGTCGTATGCAGCGTCGGCCTCGCGGCGTTCCCGATCACCGCGCTGTTGACGCGGCGGCTCGAAGCCTTGCGCGCGGGCATGGAACGGTGGGGCGACGGCGGCGCGCATACGCCGCTCGACGCGCGCGGCGACGACGAGGTGGCGCTGCTCGCGCGCACGTTCAACAGCGCCGCCGCCCGGCTCGATTCGCTGCTGCTGGCGCAGAAGCGCCTGCTCGCCAACGCCAGCCACGAGCTGCGCTCCCCGCTGGCGCGGCTGCGCTTCGTGGCCGAGACGACGCCGGACGCCGGCCCCGCCCGCGACGAGATCGTGCGCAACCTCGCCGAGATGGACGGCCTCGTCGAGGAGCTGCTCCTGGCGAGCCGGCTCGAGCATTCGGCGTCGGCGCGCGACACGCGCGAGCCGGTCGACGTGCTCGGTCTCGCCGCGGAGGAGGCCGCGCGCTTCGACGCGACCGTCGACGGCGTGCCCGTCGAGATTTCGGGCGATCTCGTCCTGTTGCGGCGTCTGATGCGCAACCTGCTCGAGAACGCCGCCAGGCACGGGCGGCCGCCGATCTCGGTGACGGTGAATGCTCGCGAGGGCGGCGCCGAGATCGTCGTGACCGACGCCGGCGCCGGCATCGCGCCCGGCGACCGCGAACGGGTGTTCGAGCCGTTCTTCCGGCCGGGCGGATTCGGCGAGCACCAGGGCGGCTGGGGCCTCGGCCTGGCGCTGGTGCGCCAGATCGCCGAGCGACACGGCGGCACCGCGACCTGCGAGGCGGCGCCCGGCGGCTCCCGCTTCGTGGTGCAACTGGCCGCCGACGGCGGGGCGCCGGCTCCTTAGGCGCGGCCCTTCCCGTTCAGCGCTGCGCCTGCTCGGCTGGCCGCAGCTCCGCAACGGGCTGGCGGGCGGCGCCGGGCACTTTGAACCGCTTGCGACGCGAGGCGGTAATCGTCGCGAGGCCAAGCGCGTAGAAGATGACGAGGAACACGACGCCGGTCACGGCGACGGCCGGATAGCCGATCTTGCTCACGTCGAGGAAGCTGTAGGGGTAGGGCTCCCCCAGCGCGCCGGCCACCAGCGTGGCGGCGAGATAGAGACCCGGATAGATCAGCATCAGCAGCGAATAGCGCAGGCCGAGGCCGCGTTTCGGCGCGAAGGCCATCCAGAAGATCAGGGTCAGTGCCGGGACGATGTCGTGGAAGGTGAGGTCGGTGTCGAAACCCATCCCGCGCGGCGTCCAGGACGTGCGCAGCACCGCCTCGTAGGTCGCGCAGACGACGAGGATGTACACGAGCGCCGACGCGTAGAGCGCCGCGGACGGCAGCGGCCGATGCCGGTAGAGGCGAAAGGCCGTGACGCTCATCAGCGTCGCGACGCCGATGTTGGTGAGGATCGTGAAGTAGCGAAACCACAGGAACAGCGCCTGCGGCAGGCCGTGGCCCTGCGCGAGATTGCGCTCGATCACGGTGGTCCCGTCGATCGCCAGGGCGCCCCAGCCGAGCACGGCGATCACCGCCGCGAGGGCGGCGGCGTGTTTGAGCGGCCGCGGGAGCGGAGGATGAACGCGGTGGGCTCTGTCGACGCCTGTCATGATCGTGGCCGTCCTTCGCTAGGCGATGCCGTCCCGCACAGAATGCGGAAGATGCCCGGACGGACCATCCGACGAAAGACCGGTGCGACCTAGAGCATGCTCGCCAGCACGCGATCCGGCGGCCGATGGCCGTCCCAGAACGCCTTGACGTTGACGATCACCTTGTCGCCCATGTCGACGCGGCCTTCCGTCGTCGCCGAGCCCATGTGCGGCAGCAGCGTCACCTTGCCCTGCTTGGCAAGCTTGAGCAGCTTCGGCGACACCGACGGCTCATGCTCGAAGACGTCGAGCCCGGCGCCGGCCAGCTCGCCGGCCTCCAGCATCCGGGTCAGCGCGTTCTCGTCGATCACCTCGCCGCGCGAGGTGTTGATGAGGATCGCCTCCGGCCGCAGGTACTTGAGCCGCCGCGCCGAGAGCAGGTGGTAGGTCGCTGGCGTATGCGGGCAGTTCACGGAGACGATGTCCATGCGCGCCAGCATCTGGTCGAGCGAATCCCAGTAGGTCGCGTCGAGCTTCTCCTCGACCAGCGTCCCGAGGCGGCGGCGGTTGTGGTAGTGGATCTGCAGGCCGAACGCCCGCGCGCGCCGGGCGACCGCCTGGCCGATGCGGCCCATCCCGACGATGCCGAGACGCTTGCCGGTGATGCGGCGGCCGAGCATCCAGGTCGGCGCCCAGCCCGTCCATTCGTTGGCCGGAATCGCGCCCGCGCCCTCGACGATGCGCCGCGCCACGGCGAGGATCAGCGCCATCGTCATGTCGGCGGTGTCCT
>CAZZZM010000292.1:0-3486 GCA_964658465.1 uncultured Nakamurella sp. | reverse complement strand
ACCTTCACGGCCTCGCGCGGGGTGAACAGCCCGTCGCCGGTCGGCGCCATCTGCAACGTGCGGGCGTGGTGATCGGCGAGCGACGGCCGGTGGGCGATCGAGACGATCGTGGTGTTCGGCAAAAGACGGGCGATCGTCTCGTAGGTGCGGCGCTCGAGGTCGACGTCCATGGCGCTCGTCGCCTCGTCGAGCAGCAGCCAGTCCGGCGCGGCGAGGATCGCGCGGGCGATGGCGAGGCGCTGCTGCTCGCCGCCAGAGAGGCGCTGCGTCCAGTTGTCGTCGAGGCCGAGCTTGTCGACGAGCTTTTCGAGCCCGACGTCGACGAGCACGCTTTTCATCCGCGCCTCGTCGTAGGTGCCGATGGGCTGCGGGTAGGAGACGGCGGCGGCGAGCGTGCCGATCGGCAGGTAGGGCTTCTGCGGCAGCACCATCACCTTGGCGCCGGCGGGCACGGCGACCTTGCCGTCGCCGTACGGCCAGACCCCGGAGATCGCCCGGAACAGCGTCGACTTGCCGGAACCGGACGGTCCGGTGACGAGGACGTTCTCGTTGGCGGCGAGCCGCAGGTCGAACGGCTTCAGCAGAGGCGAGCCGTCCGGCAGGTCGAGCGAGACGCCGGTGAGCACGAAGTCGCGCGTCGCTTCGGTGGGATGCGCGACCTCGGGTGCGGGCGCACCGGCCGTCAGCGACGCATCGAAGGTGGTGAGACGGGCGAGCACCGAGCGGAAGTCGGCGAGGCTCGAATAATAGGTGACGAAGAAGGTCAGCGCCGAGGCCACCATCCCGAACGCCTGCAGCGTCAGCGTCATGTCGCCCAGCGTGACGATCTTCGCGAAGAAGAACGGCGCCAGGATGATCAACGGCATGAAGCCGCTGATGCTGTCGAAGAAGTTCTGGAAGACGCTGAGGTTCGCCTTGACGTAGACGATCGAGTAGAAGTTGCGGATGATCGAGACGAAGCGCTCCGAGAGGATGCCGCGCTCGGTCTTCTCGCCGAAGAGAAGCGCGATCTGCTCGCTGTATTCGCGCATGCGGGCGAGCGAGAAACGGTAGTTGGCTTCGTAGTGCTGACGGGCGAAGGCCAGCGTGGCGAGCCGGCGGCCGATCGCCATCGTGCCGCCGGTGCCGAGCAGCGCGAAGGCCAGCGCGCACCAGAACAGGAACCCAGGCAGGTGGAACGACGTGCCGGGAAACGTCAGCTTCGCCGACGTCGCCCACAGGATGATGGAATAGGCGACGAGCGAGGAAAGCTGGGAGATCAGGTTGATCGAGAAATTGTAGATGCCGAGGCCGCCGAAGACGCCGCCGTCGATGAAGCGCGGCACGTCTTCCTGGATGCGCTGGTCCGGGTTGTCGGTGCCGACGCCGGCCAGCATCATCCCGTAGTGATTGTGCCGGTCGAGCCAGCGGCGCGCGTAGTCCTCGGTGAGGAACTCGCGCCACCTGATGAACAGCGTGTTCGACGTCACGAACTCGATGTAGAGCGAGACCAGATAGGGCACGAGGTAGATCGGGTAGTCGACGAGCACGGCGTGCCAGAACTGCGGCGGATCGGACGCCTGCAGCGCGTTGAACAGCGTGCGGCTGACGAACGAGATGTTCACGACCATGAACACCTGGAGCTGGTTGAGCAGCACCAGGAACATCAGCGCGCCGGCCGCCACGCGGCGTTCCTTGAGCCGCAGGCCGAGGCCCGGGACGCGCAACACGCCGTCCATGCGGAAGTAGCGATCGGCGATCTCAAGCGCCCGCCGCGCCACCGGGATGTAGGCGGCGACGTAGGCGAGAACGCAGAACAGCGCGACGGTGATCGCCACGCTGCTCGGCACGCGCACCCCTTCCAAGGCTTGCGGCCAGCGCCCGAGCGCGCTGACGCAGACGCAGGCCCCGAGGACGATCGTCTCGGCGGCGAAGAAGCGGATCAGGATCCGCAGGAACGTCGAGGTCTTCTCCGACGCGAGATAGGTGACGATCGCCGCAAGGAAGGAAAAAGCCGCCAGCAGGTAGACCACGCCGTGACCGCTCGCGTGGGCCACGTAGGCGGCGGCGACGCTGAACAGCGCCACCGCGAGGGCGAGCAATTTCATCGGGAGCGGTTCCTTTGGGCCTGGCCCCTGCTTCCAGACGCCAAAGATGACGTCAAGAGGGCGTCACCCCGAGGTTACGAAGTGTTCACCCGCGATCCCGCGGCCGAGCATCGCAGCCTCAGTGGCCGCGCTTCGGCTCGTCCGTCTCGCGATCGTGGCCCTGCGCGTCGCGCCCGTTGACCTGGTCGAGCAGCACCGGCGAGGCCTTGAACGTCAGCACGCGGCGCGGCTTGATCGGCACCTCGACTCCGGTGCGCGGGTTGCGGCCGATCCGCTCGCGCTTTTCGCGGACGTTGAAATGGCCGAACGAGCGCAGCTTGACGCTCTCGCCGCTCTTCAGCGTCTCGCAGACTTCCTCCAGCGCCATCTCGAAGACTTCGCGCGCCTGGCTGCGCGAGACCGTCGGGCAGGCGGCGAAGACGCCGTCGAGGATATCGGCCCGGGTCGCGGTGCGACGGAAGGTGCCGGTGTCCTCCCGTCCATTCTCATCGCGCGCATCGGGAAATTGCTTTGAATAGTCATACGGAAGCGAATTGGAATCAGACATCGCCGTCACATTCCCTGGCTGGCGGTGAAATAGAGCCGTCAGGGGGAGCTACGGAGAGGTTGTCGACAAAGTTTCCGCATCGCTGACGCGGCTTTGAAAAAGCTGAGCTTTCCAAGACGGACCCCCTCGGAGGAGGCTCGCATGCGTCCTCGTGACACGCCGCGGCGGCGCGGTCTCAAAGGCCGCACGAGGCGTCGAGACGAAAAAAGGGCCCCGAACGCGTCGGGACCCTTTCGTTTCTTTTCGTGCTCGGACGAGCGGGAGGCGTCGGACTTAGAAGTCCATGCCGCCCATGCCGCCCATGCCGCCGCCGCCCATCGGCATCGAGGGCGAATCCTTCTTCGGCGCCTCGGTGATGGTGGCCTCGGTGGTGATCAGCAGGCCGGCGACCGAAGCCGCATCCTGCAGCGCCGTGCGCACGACCTTGGTCGGGTCGATGATGCCGGCCGCGACGAGATCACCGTACTGGCCGGACTGGGCGTCGTAGCCGTAGCCGTAGCTCGAGTTCTCGAGCAGCTTGCCGACCACGACGGCGCCGTCGCCGCCCGAGTTGTCGATGATTTGACGGGCCGGGGTCTGGATCGCCTTGCGGACGATGTCGACGCCGGTCTTCTGGTCGGAATTGTCGACCTGGATGCCGTCGAGCGCCTTGATGGCGCGCAGCAGCGCCACGCCGCCGCCGGGCGACACGCCTTCCTCGACCGCCGCGCGGGTGGCGTTGAGGGCGTCGTCGACGCGGTCCTTCTTCTCCTTCACCTCGACTTCGCTCGCGCCGCCGACGCGGATCACCGCGACGCCGCCCGCCAGCTTGGCGAGACGCTCCTGCAGCTTCTCCTTGTCGTAGTCCGACGT
>CAZZZM010000291.1:0-3496 GCA_964658465.1 uncultured Nakamurella sp. | reverse complement strand
TCGACCCGCGGCCCTACGCGCCGGACTGGCACCTGCACCGCGACGAGGAGCGCTACCTCGGCTTTCTCTTCGCGCGGTGCGTCGAGGTGGGGGCGTCGCAGCCGGGCGACATCGCCGCGTTGCGCTACGGTCGCTGCTGGTCGCATGCCGGCATCGTCACGCGCACCGATCCGCTCACCCTGATCCATGCCTATGCGCCCGCCCGCTGCGTGCTCGAGGACGAGATCGCCCGCGATCCCGCCCTCGTCGCGCCGGAGCGCGCCATCCGCATCTTCCGGCCGAAAGGTCTTACGTGAGCTTCTTCCGCTCTCCCGGCAACAGCCAGGTCCAGACGCCGCAATATACCGGCGTCCAGATGCAGGCGGCCTCCTCGGCGCTGCCGGTCCCGATCCTGTGGGGCATGACGCTGGTCGCGCCGAACGTCGTGTGGGCGGGCGATTTCCTGGCGGCGCCGCAATACGCGCAGTCGAGCGGCGGCAAGGGCGGCGTCTTCGGCGGCGGCGGCAGCGGCCAGCCGAGCAGCTACGAATATTTCTCCGCCCTCGTCTTCGGCCTCTGCGAAGGGCCGATCTCGAGCGTGCGCTGGGGCTATGACGGGCAGGACACCTATTCGCTGTACCAGCTGAATTGCAGCGTCCTCAAAGGCACGACGCCGCAGACGCCGTGGAGCTATTTGAGCGCCAACCATCCGCAGCGCGCGCTCGCCTATCCCGGCACGGCGCTCGTCGTCTCGCCGTCGTTCGACCTCGGCTCGTCGGCCTCCGTCGGCTCGCTGTCGTTCGAGGTCGTCGGCCCCTTCTCCGGCACCAGCGTCACGGTGACCGACGCCGATCCCGCGCAAATCGTCTTCGATTTCCTCACCAACGCGCAATACGGCGTCGGCTTTCCCGCCGTGTCGATCGACGCCACGGCACTCCTCGGGCTCGGGGGCGCCAGCTACCAGGCCTATTGCGCGGCCGTCGGCATCGGCCTGTCGCCGGTGCTCACGGACCAGGAAGCGGCGAATTCGATCCTCGCGCGCTGGCTGCAGCTCACCAATTCGACGGCCGTCTGGTCGGGCGGCCGGCTCAAGATCATCCCCTTCGGGGACGCGCCGATCAGCGGCACGCTGAACGCCGGCGGCACCGCGAGCTTCGCGCCGAATGCGACGCCGGTCTACGATCTCAGCGACGACGATTTCATCGCCGGCACCGATGCCGATCCCGTCGTCGTCACGCGCACCGACCCGTATGCCATCCCCAACGTCGTCAACCTGGAAGTGCTGAGCCGCGCGCCGACGGCGGCCTTCGGGCAGATCGCCAACCAGCCGAACTATTACGCGCCGACGCCGATCCAGGCGCGCGACCAGAACGCCATCGAGACCTACGGCCTGCGCATCGGCCCGACCGTCACCGCGCACGAGATCTGCACCGTCGGGATCGGACAGATTACCGCCCAGCTCATCCTCCAGCGCGCGCTCTACGTGCGCAACACCTACGCGTTCAAGCTCTCGTGGGAATGCTGCCTGCTCGAGCCGATGGACATCGTCACGCTCAACGACGCCAACCTCGGGCTCGCCGCGACGCCGGTGCGCATCCTCGAGATCGCCGAGGACGGCGACGGGCTGCTTTCGGTGACGGCGGAAGAATATCCCGGCGCCGTCGGCACCACGCCCGGCTACGCCGTCGACGCCTCGACCAACGAGGGCGCCGTCTCGCGCAGCATCGCACCCGCGCCGGTCAACACCCCGATCTTCTTCGAGCCGCCGTCCGAGCTGACCGGCGGGGTCGCGCAACTCCGCATCGGGGTCTCGGGCGGCACCGGCGGCATCGCCGATCCCAATTGGGGCGGCGCGGCGATCTACGTCTCGACCGACAACGTCACCTATACGCAAATTGGCGCGGCCGTGACGCCGTCGCGCATGGGCGTGCTGACCGCCGCGCTCGGCGTGCCGCCCGGCGCGACGTCCGACACGCTGCAGGCGAGCTTCGCCGAAAGCGGCGCGGCGATCGTCTCGTCCTCGACGGCGACGCAGATCCTCGTCGGTGCGGAGATCGCGAGCTTCGCCTCGGCCACGCTGACCGGCGCCAACGCCTACAGCCTCGGCGGTCTGTCGCGCGCGCTCTACGGGCAGCAGGGCGGTGCGCACGCCGCCGGCGTCCCGGTGCTCGTGCTCGATGCCGCCGTCTTCACCTGGGCGCTGCCGCCGAGCCTCGTCGGCAGCAAGCTCTGGTTCAAGCTGGCGAGCTTCAACGTCTTCGGCGCGACGCAGCAGGACCTGTCAACCTGCACCGCCTTTGCCTACACGCCGGTCGGCTCGGGCGTCTTCGGCCCGGTGAGCCAGGCGATCGCCGCCGGCACGTCCTTCGACGAGGGGTTGGCCTCCGCCGCGGTGACGCAGAGCGACGACGACGGGCTGGCCTCCGACCCCTACACGCGAACGCTCGACATGGGGCTGGCGTCTGAGGCGGCGGCGGCGCTGGCGGTGCAGTCGGGCGGCACCGGCGCCGCCTCGCCGGCGGCGGCCCGGCAGAACATCGGCGCAGCCGCCAGCGGCGCCAACGCCGACATCACCAGCCTGACGGCCCTCGCCGGCGCCGCGATCGGCAAGGCCAATCCCGGCGACACGGGGGCGCTGTCCTATCTGTCGGGCGGCACCACGCGCGCCCTAGCCGGGCTGCTGGCGTCGGACCGCTACCGCGTCTCGGTCTCGACCTCGGGCGCCAGCTTCGCGCAGTCGATCGATGTCGACCCCGCGACGGGCCATGTCGGTCTCGCCGGCTACACGGCGGACGGCAACAATGCGCTCGGCGTGCTCGGCACCGCCTGCCTGTTCGCTGCTTCGACCGACTCGATGCGCTTCACCTTCTCCAAGGTGGCGGCCGGCAACGACGCGACGCTCAACTTCCAAACCAACTACTCGACGCGCGCCATCCTCGGCACCACCGGCTCGGATCAGTTCCAGCTCAAAGTGTCACCCGACGGCTCGACCTATAATCAGGTCTTCGTCTGCGACCAGACGAGCGGCAACGCGCTTTTCAAGGCGCTGGTCGGTCTCGCCTCCTACACGGTCTCCGCGCTGCCGAGCGCGGCCTTCAACGGCGCGTTCGCCTTCGCCACCAACGGCCGCAAGGTCTCGGAGGCGGCGGGTGCCGGCACCGGCGTCGTCGCCGCCTATTCGAACGGCGCCTGGCGCCGGCTGTCCGATGATTCCGTCGTCGCTTCGTAGGGAAACCACCCATGTCCGTGCAAGTGCGTCGCCGCCGCGAGGCGGCGTCCTTCCTGTCGACCTACGTCGGCGCCCAGGGCGAGCTTTTGGTCGACACGACCAACAATCGCGTTCAGGTCCACGACGGCGCGACGCCGGGCGGCTGGCCGGCCGCCAAGCTCGCCGACATGATTGGCCGCAACGCCGCCATCAACGGGAACTTTTCGGTCAACCAGCGCGCCTATGTCAGCGGCACCGCGCTCGCCGCATCGGCCTATGCGCACGATCGCTGGAAGGCGGGATCGAGCG
>CAZZZM010000290.1:0-3510 GCA_964658465.1 uncultured Nakamurella sp. | reverse complement strand
CGCCCGACGTCGACCTCAAGGTCGTCGCCCGCGGCACGCCCGGCTTCTCCGGCGCCGATCTGATGAACCTCGTCAACGAGGCGGCGCTGATGGCGGCGCGGCGCGGCAAGCGCATCGTCACCATGGTCGAGTTCGAGGATTCGAAGGACAAGATCATGATGGGTGCGGAGCGCCGCACGCTGGTCATGACCGAGCAGGAAAAGAAGCTCACCGCCTATCACGAGGGCGGCCACGCGCTGGTCGCGCTCAACGTGCCGGCGACCGACCCGGTCCACAAGGCGACGATCATTCCGCGCGGCCGCGCCCTCGGCATGGTCATGCAGCTCCCCGAGCGCGACAAGCTCTCGATGAGCTACGAGCAGATGACCTCGCGCCTCGCCGTGCTGATGGGCGGCCGCGTCTCAGAGGAGATCGTGTTCGGCAAGGACAAGGTGACGTCGGGCGCGCAGTCCGACATCGAGCAGGCGACCAAGCTCGCCCGCGCGATGGTCACCCGCTGGGGCTTCTCCGACGACCTGGGCACCGTGATGTACGGCGAGAACCAGGAGGAGGTGTTCCTCGGCTATTCGATGGGCCGGCAGAACACGCTCTCCGAGGAGACCTCGCGCAAGATCGACGGTGAGGTCCGCCGCCTGGTCGAGATGGGCCTGTCGGAAGCGACGCGCATCATCACCACCAAGCGCGAGGATCTCGAGACGCTCGCCAAGGGCCTAATGGAATACGAGACGCTGTCCGGCGACGAGATCATCGGCCTGCTGAACGGAAAGACGCCGGTGCGCGATACCGGCGACGATTCGACTCCGCCGCCGCGCGGCTCGACCGTGCCGGCGACCGGTGCGACGCGCCCGAAGCAGGGCCCCGAGCCGGGCGGCCTCGAGCCGCAGCCGTCCTGAGCGATCTTGAACCCGGCCTCGCGCCGGGTTCTTTTTATGGGTGCCCCGCGAGAGCCAACGTTTGACGCCGTCCTATGATGAGAAGCCTTCCGCGACATCCCTTCTCCCGCCTGCGGGAGAAGGTGACCCGACGAAGTCGGGGCGGATGAGGGGAGATTCCGCCTCTCCACCAATCCAGGTAGCAGCGGCACCGCCCCTCATCCGACCCCGCTTCGCGGGGCCACCTTCTCCCGCAGGCGGGAGAAGGAGAGGGTGCGGCCTACGCGCCCAGCAGCGCGACCAGCCGGTCGAGTTGCTCCAGGCTCTCGTACTTGAGCTTCACTTCGCCGCCGTCGCCCTTCGGCTTGATGTCGATGACGAGCCCGACCCGGTCGGCGAGGCGCTTCTCGAGCGCGCGCGTGTCGGGGTCCTTCTCGCGCTTCGGCCGCGGCGTCGTGCCGGCCGCATCCTTGGCATCGTGCTGGGCGCGGACGATCTCCTCGACCGCGCGGACCGACAGGTTGCGGTCGACGATGCGCTTCGCCAGCGCGTCGGGGTCGTCGCAATTGAGCAGCGCCCGCGCGTGGCCGGCGGTGATCTGCCCGCTCGCCAGCAACGTGCGCGACGCCTCGGGCAGCTTCAGCAGCCGGATCGTGTTGGCGACATAGGGCCGGCTCTTGCCGATGACGCGGGCGAGGTCGCCCTGCGTGTAGCCGAACTCCGCCGCGAGCCGCTCGTAGCCCTCGGCCTCTTCCATCGCGTTGAGATTGGCGCGCTGCACGTTCTCGATGATCGCGATCTCGAGCGCCGCCTTGTCGTCGGCCTCGATGGTGACGACCGGCACGTCGTGCAGCCCGGCGCCCTGGGCGGCGCGCCAGCGGCGCTCGCCGGCGATGATCTCGTAGGCATCGGCCTCGCCCGGCAGGGTGCGCACGAGGATCGGCTGGATGATGCCCTTCTCGCGCACAGAGGCGGTCAGGTCGGCGAGATCGTCCTCGTCGAAATGCGTGCGCGGGTTCATCGGGTTGCGACGCAGGAACTCGATCGGGATGCGCTTCTGCCCGCGGGCGCGGACGAGCGAGTCGCTCTCGTGGCCGCTGTCGCCGATCAGCGCCGCGAGGCCGCGGCCGAGACGCGGGCGCGGCGCCTCCTCCTGCGGCGGGGGGACCAGCGGCTTCGCCGGCATCTTCGCTTGCGCCTTGGCCATCACGCGGCGTCCAGGTGGCGCTCGCGGCGGATCACTTCCGAGGCGAGCTTGAGGTAGGCTTGGCTGCCCGGGCATTTGAGGTCGTAGATCAGCACCGGCTTGCCGTAGGACGGCGCCTCCGAGACGCGGACGTTGCGCGGGATCACCGTGTCGTAGACCTTCTTGCCGAGGAAGCCGCGCACGTCGGCGACGACCTGGCGCGCCAGCGTGTTGCGCGCGTCGAACATGGTCAGCACCACGCCGTGGATCTCGAGCGTCGGATTGAGCGTCGACTTCACCTGCTCGACGGTCGAGAGCAGCTGCGACAGCCCTTCGAGCGCGAAGAACTCGCATTGCAGCGGGACGAGGATCGCATGCGCGGCCGAGAGCGCGTTGATCGTCAGCAGGTTGAGCGACGGCGGGCAGTCGATCAGCACGTAGGTGTAGCCGTCCTTGCCGCTGGTCGTCGCGGCGAGCTTGCGCACCGCCTCGCGCAGCTTGAACGTGCGATCCTTGTGGCTGGCGATCTCGAGCTCGACGCCGAGCAGATCGAGCGTCGACGGCGCTACGGAAAGGCGCGGCACCGCCGTCGCCTGGATCGCCTCGGCGAGGTCGGCCTCGCCCATCATCACGTGATAGGTTGAGACCGAACGATCCTTGCGGTCGATGCCGAGCCCGGTCGAAGCGTTGCCCTGCGGATCGAGATCGATGATCAGCACACGCTCGTTGATCGCGGCGAGCGCGGTGCCGAGGTTGATCGCCGTCGTCGTCTTGCCGACGCCGCCCTTCTGGTTGGCGACGACGAGGACCCGTTGCGCTTTGGCGAGTGGCACGACACTTCACTCCGCCGGCGGCGCAGGCGCCGGGGAGGGCGTCGTGGCGGCCGTGACGATCACGAGACGCGACCCGCCCTGCGTTGTGCTGGGGCGAGTCTCGACGCGGAATCTATTGTCGCGCTCGACCGCGGTCAATTCGGTCTCCGCCTGTTGTCCCTTGGGAAAAACGCCGATCGCGCCGGCGAGGAGAAACCGCTCCGACCAGGCGACGAGTTGCGGCAGCGGTGCGAGGGCGCGGGCGCTGACCGCGTCGACGGGATCGGCATAGCTAGCCAAGAACGTCTCGATCCGCTCGGCATGGACGCTGGCGGGGGCGCCTGTTTCACGTGAAACAGTGCGGAGGAAGGCTGCCTTGCGCTTGTCGCTCTCGACGAGATGCACCAGCGCGCCGGGCACGTCGGCCAGCAGGATCGCCGTAACGAGGCCGGGAAAGCCGCCGCCGGAGCCGAGGTCGACCCAGTGCAGCGCGTCCGGCGCCGCTGTGCGGACTTGAAGCGAATCGCCGACGTGGCGGCTCCAAAGGTCGGGCAGGGTGGACGGCGCGACGAGATTGATGGTCGTTTGCCAGCGCTGCAGCAGGTCGACGTAGAGCGCGAGGCGGCGTCCGGCCTCGGCG
>CAZZZM010000289.1:0-3521 GCA_964658465.1 uncultured Nakamurella sp. | reverse complement strand
CGGCCGAGCGGGGTCAGCGTCGCGCCGCCGCCGTTCTTGCCGCCGACCTGCCGTTCGACGACGGGGGCGGCGAAGATCGAGTTCATCTCCTCGACCAGTTCCCAGGCGCGCCGGTAGGACATCTCCATCGCCCGGCCGGCGGCGGAGATCGAGCCGCAGGCGGCGATCGTCTCGAGGAGATCGATCTTGCCGGGGCCGATGCGGCCACCTTCGTCCAGCGCGATACGTACGCTCAAGCTGGCCATGCGTGCCTCCGGCGAGACCCGCGCATTAGCGGCCCCGGCGTCGGTTTGGCAAGCGCGCGCACCGCCCGCGCACCTTACGACGCGCCGATCGTGCCGGCCTCCCGCGCCGCGTGCCCGGCGTCCGCCGTCGGCCGCTCCGCGCCTGCCGCTGCGACGCGCCTCAGGCGCAGCGCGTTGGTGACGACGAAGACGCTCGACAGCGCCATGGCGCCGGCCGCCAGCATCGGCGACAGTGTGATGCCAAACCACGGACGCAACGCGCCGGCGGCGATGGGGATCAGCACGACGTTGTAGCCGAAGGCCCAGCCGAGGTTCTGGCGGATGTTGCGGATCGTCGCCCGCGACAGCGCCACCGCCGTCGCGACGCCGGCGAGGTCCTCCGCCATCAGCACGACATCGGCGCTCTCGATCGCCACGTCGGTGCCGCCGCCGATCGCGAGACCGACGTCGGCGGCGGCCAGCGCCGGCGCGTCGTTGATCCCGTCGCCGACGAAGGCCGTGTTCGCGCCGAGCCGCTCGAGGGCCGCGACCTTGCCGTCGGGCAGCACCTCGGCCACCACCTCGTCGATCCCGAGCCCGCGCGCCACCGCCTCCGCCGTCGCGCGGCTGTCGCCGGTAATCATCGCGATGCGCAGGCCCATGTCCTTGAGCGCGCGGATCGCCGCGGGCGTGGTCGCGCGGGCGGGATCGGCGACGGCGAGCAGCGCGGCGAGACGGCCGTCGATCGCGGCATAGAGCGGCGAGCGCGCCTGTGCGGCGAGGCGCGCGGCGGCCTCGGCGAAGGGCGCGTTGTCGATGCCGCGCTCGCGCATCATGCGCGCCGACCCGATCACGATCTCGCGGCCGTCCGCCCTGCCGGCGACGCCGTGGCCCGGCTGCGCGGAAAACGCCTTCGCGTCGGGCACCACGACGCCGGCGTCGCGGGCGGCGGCGACGAGCGCGGTGGCGATCGGATGCTCCGAGCGCGTCTCGACCGCGGCGATCGCGGCAAGCACGTCGTCGCGGGCGAAGCCGTCGGCGAGCACCAGATCGGTGAGGCGCGGCCGGCCCTCGGTCAGCGTGCCGGTCTTGTCGAAGGCGATCGTCCGCGCGTCGCGCAAGCGTTGCAGCGCGTCGCCCTTGCGGAACAGCACGCCGAGTTCGGCCGCGCGGCCTGTGGCGACCATGATCGAGACCGGCGTCGCCAGGCCCATCGCGCACGGACAGGCGATGATCAGCACGGCGACGGCCGCGACGACGGCGGACCCGAGCGCCGGCGCCGGGGCGAGCGCGAGCCAGGCGAGGAAGGTCGTCGCCGCGACGGCCATGACCGCCGGCACGAAATAATGCGTGACGCGATCGACAAGCGCCTGGATCGGCAGCTTGGCGCCCTGCGCCGTCTCGACCATGCGGATGATCGACGCGAGCACCGTGTCGCCGCCGATCTTCTCGGCGCGGAAGGTGAAGGCGCCGTTGGTGTTCAGCGTGCCGCCGGTCACGGGATCGCCCTGCCCCTTGCGCACCGGCGCGGGCTCGCCGGTCAACATGGATTCGTCGACGCGCGAGGCGCCCTCGGTGAGTGTGCCGTCGACCGGCACGGTCTCGCCGGGACGCACCTGCACGAGGTCGCCGACGCGGACGTCGGCAAGCGCGATGTCGAGGGCGCTGCCGTCGCGGAGGACGCGGGCCGTCTTGGCGCGCAGGCCGACGAGGCGCTCGATCGCGGCGCCGGCGCGGCCCTTGGCGCGCGCCTCGAGCCAGCGGCCGAGCAGGATCAGCGTGACGATGACGGCGGCGGCCTCGAAATAGACGTGGTCGGCGCCGGCCGGCAGCAGGTGCGGGGCGAAGGTCGCCACGGTAGAATAGCCCCACGCCGCGCCGGCGCCGAGCGCGACCAGCGAGTTCATCTCCGGCGCAAGCCGCGCCAGCGCCGGCAGCCCGTAGCGGAAGAAGCGCAAGCCCGGGCCGAAAAGGACGATCGTCGTCAGCCCGAACGCGACGAAGCGACCTGTCGGCGCGTCGGCGATGCGCGCCAGCGCTGGCACGAGATGGCCGCCCATCGCCAAGATGAAGACCGGCAGCGTCAGCACCGCCGCGATGACGAGATCGCGCCGAAGAGGCTTGGTCTCGTCGCGCGGACGCGGCGCGTCGTCGTGGCCGAGCGGTTTCGCCTTGAAACCGGTGGTCGCGACCGCCGCCGCGAGGGTCGGCGCGTCGACGTAGCCGGCGGCCTGGACGGTGGCGCGCTGCGTCGCGAGATTGACCCCCGCCTCGCGGACGCCCGGCACTGCCGCGAGGGCCCGCTCGACGCGACCAACGCAGGACGCGCAGTGCATGCCTTCGATGGCCAGCTCGATCGGCCGCGCCGCGACGGCGAAGCCGGCCTTCGCCACCGCCGCGTCGATGCCGGCCAGCACGGCGGCGCGGTCGGCGCGCGGCGCGATCGCCACATCGGCCCGCATCGCCGCCAGGTTGACGCTGGCCGAGGCGACGCCCGCGACGGCGGCGATCGCCGTCTCCGTGCGCCGCACGCAGGAACCGCAATGGAGCCCTTCGAGGGGCAGGAAGATGTCGTTGGAGGCCATACGGGCGATATGGGGCGCGGGGTGCCGCGCTGCTATTCCTTCTCGAGCTGCTTGCGGGCGTCGGCGAGTTTTTTGGCATCCTCGTCCGCCACCTCCGGCGGCTGCAGGTCGAGGTCCTCCAGCGCGGCGATCATCGCCTCGGCGACGACGAGCCTGGCGAACCACTTGCGGTCCGCCGGCACGACGTACCAGGGCGCCGCCTTCGTCGCGGTGGCGGCGATGGCGTCCTGATAGGCGGCGCGGTACGCGGGCCAGAGCGCCCGCTCGGCGAGGTCGGCGGCGCTGAACTTCCAGGTCTTGTCGGGCCGATCGAGCCGCTTGAGGAAGCGCGCCTTCTGCTCGTCGCGGCCGACATTGAGGAAGACCTTGACGACCCGCGTGCCCTGGCGATCGAGATAGCGCTCGAAAGCGGCGATGTCCTCGAGCCGGTGATCCCAGAAATGCTTGCCGCCGATCCGCTCCGGCGGCAGGCCGGTGCCGGCGAGCCGGTCGTCGTGCACGCGAGCGACGAGGACGTCCTCGTAATGCGAGCGGTTGAAGATGCCGATCATGCCGCGCGCCGGCACGGCGCGGCCGACCCGCCAGAGGAAGCCGTGGGCCAGCTCATGCGGGCCCGGCGCCTTGAACGGGGTGACGGCGACGCCCTGCGGGTTCACGCCGCTCATCACGTGCTTGATCGTCGAATCCTTGCCGCCGGCGTCCATCGCCTGCA
>CAZZZM010000288.1:0-3524 GCA_964658465.1 uncultured Nakamurella sp. | reverse complement strand
CTCGCGATCTACGAGACGGCGGACGGGCGCACGCGTCTCGTCTTCAACAAGCCGTCGACGCTGATGAGCGGGATCGGCAACGCGGCGGTCGAGGCGGCGGCGCAGAAGCTCGACGCGAAGATGATGGCGCTCGGCGAGGCGGTGACGGGCGTCTCGGCCTGAGCCGAAACGCCCGCTTGATGGGCCGGGCCGGCGGTGCATGATGCTGGGATGACCGGTGCCTCGCCCGACATCGCCCGCCCGCTCGATCTCGATCCGGAGCGGGCGATCCGCGCCGAGAGCGCGCCCTACGGCATCATCGACATCGGCTCGAACTCGGTGCGCCTCGTCGTCTACGACACGCTGGGCCGCGCGCCGCTGCCGCGCTTCAACGAGAAGTCGTTGTGCCGGCTCGGCGAGGGCCTGGCGCAGACCGGCGCGATCCGGCCGGAGAGCTTCAAGCGGACGGTCGACGCGGTGCGCCGGTTCCGCGCCATCGCCGACGCGATGGGCGTGACCCGGCTCGACGCCACCGCCACGGAGGCGATGCGCCGCGCCAGCAACGGCGCCGACCTCGCCGCCGAGATCAAGCGGGGGACGGGCGTCGAGATCCGCATCCTCACCGGCGAGGAGGAGGCGCGCCACGCCGCGCTCGGCGTCGTCTCCGGCTTCTTCCGGCCGGTCGGGCTGATCGGCGACATGGGCGGCGGCAGCCTCGAGGTCGCGGAAGCGCTCGACGATCATGTCGGCGAGCGCTGGGTCAGCCTGCCGCTCGGCGCGCTGCCGGTCGAGGCGCTGCTCGAGAAGGGCGTCGACGTCGCCAAGAAGGAGCTCGACGCCATGCTCGCCGACGGGCTGCCGCCGGCGCTGGCGCATCCGGTGTTCTTCCCCGTCGGCGGCGGCTGGCGCGCGCTCGCCAAGGCGCATATGGCGGCGGTCGGGTGGCCGGTGCCCGTGGTGCACGGCTACAGCGTCGAGACGAGCGTCATCCGCGCCTTCGCGAAATCGGTGTGGCGCGGCACCGGCGTGACGGATGTGACGCTTGCCGCCGTCCCGTCGCGCCGCGCGCGCACGCTCCCCGCCGCCGCGCTGGTGCTCGATCGCACGCTGAAGCGCCTGGCGCCGGAACGCGTGACCTTCTCGTCGCTCGGTCTGCGCGAGGGCTGGCTCTACGCCCAGCTGCCCGAGGCCGACCGCACTCGCGACCCGCTCGTCGAGGCGGCGCAGCTGATCGGCCTGCCGGCGGCCCGCGTGCACGATTTCGCGCCGGCGCTGGTGGCCTGGACGGCGGTGCTGTTTCCCGGCGAGAGCGCCGCCGAAGCGCGGCTGCGCGTCGCGGCCTGCGCGCTCTCCGACATCGCCTGGCACGACCAGCAGGACCTGCGCGCCTCGGAGAGCTTCCGGCGCCTGCTGACCTTCCCGTTCATCGGCATCACCCACGAGGAGCGCGTGCTGCTCGCCGCCGCCGTCCACGCCCGCTACGGCGGCAAGGCGGACGATGCCTGCCTCGCGCCGGCGATCGACCTTCTGTCGAAGCCGCTGCGCCGCCGCGCGACGATTTTGGGCCGCGCGATGACGCTCGCCTATCGTCTCTCCGCCGGCGCGCCGGCCGTGCTGGCCGAGACCGAGCTGCGCGTCGAGACCGACGCGATCCGCCTCGTCGTCGGCCAAACGGCGCGGGTGCCCGACAGCGAGGTCGTGGCCGACCGGCTGGCGGCGCTGGCGGCGGCGATCGGGGTCAAGGGGGCGGAGGTCGTGGAGCGGAACGCCTAGGCGCTCAGTCGACCGACGCGTCGCGTCGGAGATCGAGCCCCCGGGAGACGACGATCCAGGCGAAGCCGAAGGCGTCGTGGAGGTAGCGCCGGGCGAGACGCCGTGGCTCGGCCGCGAACCGCCACGCCCATTCGAGGCCGGTCTTGCGCATGAGAGCAGGGGCGCGCCGCCTCGTCCCGGCGAGATAGTCGAGCCCGGCGCCGACGCAGAGCGCGTAGCAGCCGCCAAGCCGGTCCATCCAGGTCACGACCCAGATCTCGGACTTCGGCGCGCCGACCCCCATCACGAGATGCGTGGTGCCGTGCGCCGCGATGCGCGCCGCGAGCGCCTGCGAATACGCGGCGTCGCGCTCGAACCCGAACGGGGGCACGACGAACGCCAGCGCCTCGTCCGCGAACCCCCGCGCGACGAGGCCCGCGCGCAGGGCCCGCGCCGTCGCATCGCTGCTGACGACGAAGAAGCCGCGCATCCCGTCGAAGCGCGTGCCGAACAGGCCCGCGACGAGATCTGAGCCCGCCACCTTCTCGACCGCCGCGCCCCGCAGCCGCGCGAGCAGGTGCACGGGCGTGCCGTCGACCGTCACCAGCCAGGCCCGCCTGTAGGCCTGCCGGAAGGCCGCATCGCGCCGCAAGCGCGTGACGTGGGCGACGTTGATCGTGAACAGGGGGAGCGCTTGCCCACCGGCGGGCCGCGTCCTCAGGCGTGCGACGATCCGATCGAGGCCGTCGCTCGCGAGCGGGATCCCGAAGATCTCCGGCGCCGGCCGCTGGCCGTCCGACCGCCCGCGTCCGGACAAGGCGTCCGTCATCGGTCTACCCGCCGACGTAGACGCAGGGATAGGCGATCGCCCGCAGGCCCGAGCGGTCCAGCGCCGCCACCTTGCCGGCATGGGTCGGATAGAGCGCGCGGTAATAGGCCGTCGAGATGTCGCGCGAGCGGCCGAAGGCGGCCCGGGTCATCGCGAGCAGCTCGGTGGCACTGAACCCGGCGTGCGCGCCGGTTTCGTTGCGCCACTTGCCGGCGAGCCGCATGCGCCAATCGCCGAGGTTCCACTTGATCTTCAGCGGCAAGGGATGCGGTGCGTTGAAATAGCCGACGAGGCGCGACCGGTTCGGAGTTCCGATGATGAAATGGCCGTCCGGCTTCAGGACCCGCGCCATCTCAGACAACGCCCGTTCCGGCTCCGGGATGTGCTCGAGCGCGTGGAACGAGTAGACGAGATCGAAGCTGCGGTCAGGAAAGGCGAGCGCGCGCGCGTCCATGGTCTCGAGCCGCGCCGGCGCCGACCCCGCGTGGTCGAACTCGAAGCTCTCGCTGATGTCGATGCCGACCGTCTCGGCCCCGAGATGCCGCGCAAGGATGCCGGCCTCGCGCCCCGAGCCGCAGCCGACGACGAGGATCGACGCCGGGCGCGGAAAGGCCTGGGCGATGACGTCGAGCATCGCGCCGGTCTTGTCCGCCTTGATGTCCTCGTCGAAGCAGACGTCGTAGTCCGGCATCTGGGGTCACCTCGATTGGCGGACGGTTCTGCCAGAAGGCGACGCCGTATGGTGACCAAATGGTAAATAGGCTTAATCGCCGAGCGGGCGCGACGCGTCGGGCAGGTGCCGTGCGATGCGGGCACGGTGCGGTTAGGGCGCCCGCGCCTCAGCGCGAGAGAGCCTCGTAGCGCGCCGCATCGAACCCGACGATCAGCTCCGCGCCCGATTCGAGCACGGGCCGCTTGATCATCGAGGGCTGCGCCAGCATGAGCGCGACGGCGCTGGCCTCGG
>CAZZZM010000287.1:0-3575 GCA_964658465.1 uncultured Nakamurella sp. | reverse complement strand
CTGCGGCCCGAGGGCTTCCGCGAGCGCGCGCGCGTACGGCCCGTAGGGCAGGGCGGCGGAAGGCGCCACCGCGCCCGGCGCCGCGGCGAAGCCGACCAGCATGTCCTTCGCCGGGGCGACGAGCGCGAAGCCCGGCGCCAACGGCATCTCGTCGGCCGGCGCGAGCGGGCTTTCGCGCGCGAGATCGAGGAGGACGACGCGCGCCTTCGCCGGCGCCGCCGCGAGCGCGCGCAGAAAATCGTCGAGGTCGGCGCATTGCAGCGGTACGTCGTCGTCGTGCACGAGCGCGGCGTCGACGGGGACCATATAATTGTTGCCGTCGTACTGCACGCCGAGCCCGGCGAGGTAGACGAGGATGCTGGCGTCCGGGCCGGCGTCGCGCGCGCTGTCGGCGAAGGCGCGGAAGGCGGCGCGAAGCCCCTTGCCGTCGAGGTCGCGCGCGGCTGTGACGTCGTAGCCCGCTTGCGCCAGCGCCTGCGCCACGAGGCCGGCATCGTCGGTCGCCGTCGCGAGCGGGTGTCCCGCATAGGCCGCATCGCCGATCACGAGCGCCAGCCGCGGCGCCGCCACCGCGGGCGCGGCGGCAAGGACCGCGAGGAGGCAGACGAGCCCGATGAGAAGTCGGTGCATGCACGCGCAGTGAGGGGGAAACCGCGCGTTTGTGGGGCGCGTCGCCGTTGCCCGCTGCCGGGGAAGGCGTCCGCGCCGTTTCACATCCGCTCCGCCACCGCCGTGCGCAGCGCCGGCAGCACCTCCTCGGCGAACCACGGGTTGCGCTTCAGCCAGGCGTTGTTGCGCCAGGAGGGGTGCGGCAGCGCGATGATGGTCGGCGTCCCCACGGAATAGGCGCGCCAGTCGCGCACCAGCGTGTCGAGCGTCAGACCGGGCGGCAGCGGCCGGCCGAGGCGGCGGTAATGATAGAGCTGCGCGTAGCGGCCGATCGCCAGGATGAGCTCGACCTGCGGCATCGCCGCGAACAGCCGGTCGTGCCAGACGCGCGCGCACTCCTTGCGCGGCGGCAGGTCCCCCTTATCGGCCGTGTGGCCGGGAAAGCAGAAGCCCATCGGCGCGATCAGGATCTTCGAGCCGTCATAGAAGCGCTCGTGGTCGAGCCCGAGCCAGTCGCGCAGCCGGTCGCCGGAGGGATCGAGGAACGGCTTCTCGCCGACATGCGCGCGGATGCCCGGCGCCTGGCTGGCGATCAGGATTTTCGCTCGCCCGTCGACGCGCAGGATCGGGCGCGGCTCCTGCGGCAGGGGCGGCCCGGCGAACGGCGCGTCGCGGCAGATGCGGCAGGCGCGGATGTCGGCGGCAAGGGTGGCGAGGTCTTCGGGCGGGGCGGCGGTCACGGGAGACACCAACGATCGGCGCACCGCGGACGCAAGCCGGAAATGGCGGCAGCTCCCTTTCGCCGCAGCGCAACATGGCCTAAGGCCGCGGGGTCTATCCCAGGTGCCCCGACCCCATGATCCGCCTCGACAAGATCGGCAAGCAGAACGGCAAGCAGATCCTCTTCATCGAGGCCTCGGCCGCGCTCAACAAGGGCGAGAAGATCGGGCTGGTCGGCCCGAACGGCGCCGGCAAGACGACGCTGTTCCGGATGATCACCGGCGAGGAGCCGCCGGACGAGGGGCAGGTGTCGAGCGACCGCGGCATCACCATCGGCTATTTCAGCCAGGACGTCGGCGAGATGGCCGGCCGCAGCGTGCTCGCCGAGACGATGGACGGCGCGGGCCCGCTCGGCGCCGTCGCGGCGGAGATGAAGGAGATCGAGGCGGCCTTCGCCGATCCCGCGCGCGCCGACGAGATGGACGCGCTCGTCGCGCGCTACGGCGAGGTGCAGGCGCGCTTCGAGGAACTCGACGGCTACTCGCTGGAGGGCCGCGCGCAGGAGGTGCTTGCGGGCCTCGGCTTCAGCCAGGAGATGGTAGACGGCGACGTCGGCAACCTCTCGGGCGGCTGGAAGATGCGCGTCGCGCTCGCCCGCATCCTGCTGATGGCGCCCGACGTCATGCTGCTCGACGAGCCCTCGAACCATCTCGATCTCGAGAGCCTGATCTGGCTCGAATCCTTCCTGAAGGGGTTCGACGGGGCGCTGCTGATGACCTCGCACGATCGCGAGTTCATGAACCGCATCGTCGGCAAGATCGTCGAGATCGACGGCGGCTCGCTCACCACCTATTCCGGCGACTACGCCTTCTACGAGCAGCAGCGCGCGATGGCTGAGTCGCAGCAGCAGGCGCAGTTCGAGCGCCAGCAGGCGATGCTGGCGAAGGAGATCAAGTTCATCGAGCGCTTCAAGGCGCGCGCCTCGCATGCCGCGCAGGTGCAGAGCCGGGTGAAGAAGCTCGACAAGATCGAGCGCGTCGAGCCGCCGCGCCGGCGCCAGACGGTGGCCTTCGACTTTCCGCCGGCGCCGCGCTCCGGTGACGACGTCGTCGCGCTGAAGCGCGTCGAGAAGCGCTACGGCTCGCGCACGATCTACGAAAGCCTCGACTTCTCCGTACAGCGCAAGGAGCGCTGGTGCGTGATGGGCGTCAACGGCGCCGGCAAGTCGACGCTGCTGAAGCTCGTCACCGCCACGACGGCGCCGGACGCCGGCACGATCGCGCTCGGCGCCAGCGTCAAGCTCGGCTATTTCGCGCAGCATTCGATGGAGCTGATCGACGGCGAGGCGACGATCTTCGAGGATCTCGAGGCCACCTTCCCGCAGGCCGGGCAAGGCTCGCTGCGCGCGCTTGCCGGCTGCTTCGGCTTTTCCGGCGACGACGTCGAGAAGCGCTGCCGGGTGCTGTCGGGCGGCGAGAAGGCGCGGCTCGTGATGGCGAAGATGCTGTTCGATCCGCCGAATTTTTTGGTGCTCGACGAGCCGACCAACCATCTCGACATCGCGACCAAGGAGATGCTGATCAAGGCGCTGGCCCGCTACGAGGGCACGATGCTCTTCGTCTCGCACGACCGGCACTTCCTGGCCGCGCTGTCGAACCGCCTGCTCGAGCTGACGCCCGACGGCGTGCATGCCTACGGCGGCGGCTACACCGAATATGTCGCGCGCACGGGACAGGAGGCGCCGGGCTTGCGGGCTTAGGCGTCAGCCTGGAATTCGGCCGACGGCCTACCAACAAGGTTCCCCGCGGGGCGCCATCAGCACGCAATGCTGCAATGCAATCGTCGTATTGCACCGCAGCAAAAGCTGCCTATTTTCCCCGCCGAGGAGACCAGGCATGAACATCCACACCACCACCCAGCCCGGCTTGGCGCAGCAGCAGATCGCAACGACGTTTTCCCCCGTCGCGTCGGAGCGGATCCGCGCCCTCGCGGTCCGCGCCATTGAAGGGGCGCCTGCCCTGACGGCCGGCGAGATGCGCGAGCTGGCCGAAGCCATCATCGAGCATAACGAGCGGTCCGAGCAGGAGGCCTAAGCCTCCACGGGTGCGATCGGCGGACCGTAACCCGCTGCTCCAATCAGCTAATCCGGGGCGCTCTCGGCCCATCCGGTGTGGCTCGTCTAAGACACGTTCGGCGGCCCTCGACCGTGTTGGGCCAGCAGGTACCTGTTGACGTTATTGCGAAAC
>CAZZZM010000286.1:0-3597 GCA_964658465.1 uncultured Nakamurella sp. | reverse complement strand
GCGGCCTTGGCGTCGACCTGCAGCGGCACCGAGAGCTGCACGGCGGGGTAGGGCGCCTCGATCATCACGCCGCGCACCACGGCGATCGTGGCCTCGACCTCGGCCTCCGGCACCTCGAAGACCAGCTCGTCGTGCACCTGCAGCAGCATCTGCGCCTTCAGCCCCGCGCGCTCCAGCGCGGCATCCATGCGCACCATCGCGCGGCGGATGATGTCGGCGGCGGTGCCCTGGATCGGCGCGTTGATCGCGGCGCGCTCGTTGAAGGCGCGCTCGGAGGGGTTCGAGGCGGTGATGCGCGGATAGTGGCAGCGCCGCCCGAACAAGGTCTCGACGTAGCCCTTGGTCCGGCACGTCGCCTTGGTGGCGTCCATGTAGGCGCGGATGCCGGGGAAGCGCTCGAAATAGCGCTTGATGTAGGCGCCGGCCTCCGAGCGCTCGATGCCGAGCTGGTTGCCGAGGCCGAAGGCCGAGATGCCGTAGATGATCCCGAAGTTGATCGCCTTGGCGCGACGGCGGATCTCGCTCGTCATCTCCGCCATCGGCACCGAGAACATTTCCGACGCCGTCATCGCGTGAATGTCGTCGCCGCGCGCGAACGCCTCCTTCAGCTGCGGGATGTCGGCGATATGCGCCAGCAGCCGCAGCTCGATCTGCGAATAGTCGGCCGACATCAGGAGGTGGCCCGGCGTCGCGACGAAGGCGGTGCGGATCTTGCGTCCCGCCTCGTTGCGCACCGGGATGTTCTGCAGGTTCGGCTCGGTGGAGGACAAACGACCCGTCGTCGTCGCCGCGAGCTGGTAGGAGGTGTGGACGCGCCCGTTCGCATCCATGTGGCCGGGCAGCGCGTCGCAATAATTGTTCTTGAGCTTGGTGGTCTGGCGCCATTCCAGCACCTTGCCGGCGAAGGCGTTGCCCTCGTCGGCGAGGTCTTCCAGCACGCCGGCGGCGGTCGACAGCGCCCCCGTCGCGGTCTTGCGGGCGCCCGTCACGCCCATCCGGCCGAACAGGATGTCGCCGAGCTGCTTCGGCGAGCCGATGTTGAAGGCGCCGCCCGCCATCTCGTAGATCTCGCCCTCGAGCCGCTCCGCCTCCTTGGCGAACTCGCCGGAGAGCCGCTTGAGGATCACCTTGTCGACCGCGATGCCGCGGCGCTCCATGCGGCCGAGCGTCGTGGTCATCGGCCGCTCCAGCGTCTCGTAGACGGCGGTCATCTTCTCCGCCGGCAGCCGCGGCTTCAGCGCCTGCCACAGCCGCAGCGTGACGTCGGTGTCCTCCGCCGCATATTCCGTCGCGCGCTCGATCGTCACGCGCGGGAAGCCGATGAAGGTGCGGCCCTGGCCGGCGACCTCGCCGAACTGGATCGGCTTGTGGCCGAACAGCTTCTCGCTCAGCACGTCCATGCCGTGGTCGGTGCGGCCGGCGTCGAGCACGTAGGAGATCAGCAGCGTGTCGTCGAGCGGCGCCACCTCGATGCCGCGCGCGGCGAGCACGTGCCAGTCGAACTTCATGTTGTGGGCGATCTTCAGCACGCTCGGGTCCTCGAGCAGCGGCTTCAGCTTCGCCAGCACCGCGTCCGCCTCGAGCTGGCCCGCGACCTTGGCGGCGCCGCCGAAGAGGTCGCCCTCGCCCTCGCCGACATGCAGCAGCGGCACGTAGACCGCGTCGCCCGGCCCGACGCAGAGCGACAGGCCGACGAGATCGGCGGTCATCGGGTTGAGGCCGGAGGTCTCGGTGTCGATGGCGATGGCGCCGGCCTCGACCGCCGCCTCGATCACCATGTCGAGCGCGTCGAGCGAGGCGATGGTGATGTATCGTTTGCGATCGAACGGCATCTCGCGCAGCGCCTTGGCCCGCGCCTCGGCGAGCTTGCCCGGCCCGGTCTCGATCGCCGCCACCGGCGCCTGCTCGCCGTAGCGGGCGTTCTGCGCCGGCCCCTCGTAGGGCTTGGCGTCGCCGGCGATCTTGCCGCCCTGCCGGTTGCGCCAGCCCGACGGGCCGGCGAACTCGGGGTCCGGCTCGATCTCGGCCGCGTCGACCTCGAAGCTCTCGGCGGCGCGCTTGGTCAGGGTGGTGAACTCGAGCGCCTTGAAATAGCCGACCAGCGTCTTGCCGTCGGGCACCGCGAGGCCGAGGTCGTCGAGCGGCACCTCGACGTCGACGTCGCGCTTCAGCCGCACCAGTTCGCGCGACAGCTGGATCAGCTTGACGCTCTCGGGGTCGGTCAGCGTCTCGCGCTTCTTCGGCTGCTTGATCTCCTTCGCGCAGGCGAGCAGCGTGTCGAGATCGCCGAACTCGTTGATGAGCTGCGCCGCGGTCTTGACGCCGATGCCCTTGGCGCCCGGCACGTTGTCGGTGGAATCGCCGGCCAGCGCCTGCACGTCGACGACGAGGTCGGGCCCGACGCCGAAATAGTCGAACACCTCCTGCTCGCCGATGCGCCGCTCCTCTCGCGCGCCCGCCGTGCCGGCGATGCCGGAGGCGGGGTCGTACATCGCGACGCCGGGGCGGATCAGCTGCATCAGGTCCTTGTCGGCCGAGACGATGAGCACGTCGGCGCCGCGCTCGCGCGCCTGCTCGGCGTAGGTCGCGATGAGGTCGTCGGCCTCGTAGCGGTCCTGCTCGACCGGCTTCAGCCCGAAGGCGCGCACCGAATCCCGCATCAGCGGGAACTGCGGGATCAGGTCCTCGGGCGGCTCGGAGCGGTTGGCCTTGTAGGCGGGATAGAGCTCGCGGCGGAACGAATTCTCCGACTTGTCGAAGATGATGGCGAGATGCGTCGGCATGATGCCGGCCGCGCCCTCGCGTACGAACTGGAACAGCTTGGTGCAGAACAGCCGCACCGCGCCGGTCGGCAGGCGGTCGGAGCGGTAATTGTACTTCGGGTCCTGGCGGATCGACTGGAAATAGGCGCGGAACACGAAGGACGAGCCGTCGACCAGGAAGACGTGGTCGCCGGGGCCGACCGGACGGACGATCTGGGCTTCGGCTTCGGGCGCGGAGGAGGTCATGCGCCGAGCATAGCGGGTCGACGACGGCCAAGCCACATCCTCCCCCGTGCAGGGTCGCGCGGGGGAGGGGCCGCATCGGCGCCGGGCCTAGAACCCCGTCGGCCCGACGGCGCCGACCCAGCGCTTCACCTTGGTCGGGTCGTGCTCGTCCATGTAGAAGAAGTGCGTCATCGTCGGCCGCACGCCCGGCATCGCGGGATCGTCGAAGGTCATGCCCACCTTGCCGTGGAAGACCTTGAGCCTGGGGCTGTCGAGATAGGTGACGACCTCGTGGCTCGCGGTGAAGCCCTTGTCGATGAAGGCGCGCAGGTTGTCGCGGATCGCCTCGCGGCCGTGCCAGTCGGCGACGCCGAGGTTGCAGACGGCGTCCTCTGCGAAGCAGTCGAGCCCCTTGCCGAAGGTCTTGTCGTCAATTTCCTTCCACATGGCGAGGAGCCACGCCGGGGCCGGCATTTCGGTGAAGGTGATGGTGCTCATGTTCGTCTCCAAACTGTTGCCGAGCAAGCCGCAGCCTCTCCTCCCGCCCGCGGGAGGAGGTGGCCCCGCGAAGCGGGGTCGGATGAGGGAGGCTGGGGTCGGTGCTCGATGA
>CAZZZM010000285.1:0-3616 GCA_964658465.1 uncultured Nakamurella sp. | reverse complement strand
CGCTTCGCCTGGATGAAGGCCACCGAAGGCGGCGACTATCTCGACCCGGCGTTTCGCCGCAACTGGTACCTCGCGCGCGCCGCCGGCATCCGGCGCGGCGCCTATCATTTCGTCACCTGGTGCCGGAAGGCCGAGGAGCAGGCGGCCTGGTTCGTCGCCAACGTGCCGGCCGACCCGGACGCGCTGCCGCCGGTGCTCGACGTCGAGTGGAACCCGGCCTCGCGCTCCTGCCCGCAGAAGGTCGACCGCGCCACCGCGCTCGCGACGATGACCACCATTCTCGCCGCGATGGAGAAGACCTATGCCGTGAAGCCCGTCATCTACGCGCCGCGCGATTTCTTCGACGACGTGATGCGTGGCGCGCTCGGCGAATACCCGCTCTGGGTGCGCAACATCGGCGAGGCGCCAGAGACCGGCTACGACGGCCGCGCATGGACGGTGTGGCAGCGCAGCGACGACGCGGTCGTCGACGGGATCAAGGCGCCGGTGGACGTCGATTGCTTCAACGGCGACGCGAGCGGCTGGCGGAAATGGGTCGCGGGGACGCAGTGAGCTGTCGCGGCCGCGCCACCTCTCGAGGCCGCCGACCGCGAGGCCAGCGCGGCACGTTCGACGTCGGTCCGCGCGACGGACATCACCAGATTGCACGGCACGAGCCCCGGTAGGCCCGCGCGCCCTCCGCCGCGCCGGTTCCGAGAGAAAACTTGGCGCAGCGCCCGGCATGGCCCATATGCGCTCACCTAGCCGGCGACGGCTTGCCATCAGGTTGCCGCGATTCGTCGTTCACAGCGCCGGCGCGTATTGCATCTCCGGCGCGCCGGTCCTCGGCGCGCGACCACGAGGTTGATTGCGAATGGACGTCGTCATCGTCGAGTCGCCCGCCAAGGCCAAGACGATCAACAAGTATCTCGGCAAGAATTTCGAGGTCTACGCCTCCTACGGCCACATCCGCGATCTTCCGTCGAAGGACGGGTCGGTCGATCCCGACGACGATTTCGCGATGATCTGGGACGTCGACACCAAGTCGGCGCAGCGGATGAGCGCCATCGCCAAGGCGGTCAAGGGCGCCGATCGCGTCATCCTGGCGACCGATCCGGATCGCGAGGGCGAGGCGATCTCCTGGCACGTGCTCGAGGTCCTGCGCGCCAAGAAGGTGCTGAAGGACGTCAAGGTCGACCGCGTCACCTTCAACGCCATCACCAAGACGGCCGTCTCCGAAGCGATGGCGCGGCCGCGCGAGATCGACGCCGCGCTGGTCGATGCCTATCTGGCGCGCCGCGCGCTCGACTATCTCGTCGGGTTCACGCTGTCGCCGGTGCTGTGGCGCAAGCTGCCGGGCGCCCGTTCGGCCGGTCGCGTGCAGTCGGTGACGCTGCGCATCATCTGCGACCGCGAGCTCGAGATCGAAAAGTTCGTCCGGCAGGAATATTGGTCGCTCGTCGCCTCGCTGAAGACGCGGGACCGCGCCAGCTTCCTCGCCCGCCTCGTCGGCGCCGACGGCGAAAAGCTCGGCCGCCTCGACATCAAGAGCGAGGCCGAGGCGAAAGCATTTCAGGCGGCACTCGAAGCCGGCTCCTACGCCGTGACGAAGGTCGAGGCGAAGCCGGCGCGGCGCAACCCGTACCCGCCGTTCACCACCTCGACGATGCAGCAGGAGGCGAGCCGCAAGCTCGGCTTCACGCCGAACCGCACGATGCAGCTCGCCCAGCGTCTCTACGAAGGCGTCGAGATCGGCGGCGAGACGATCGGGCTCATCACCTACATGCGCACCGACGGCGTCGACATGGCGCCGGAGGCCGTGCACGGCGCGCGCCGCGTGATCAATCAGCTCTACGGCGACCGCTACGTGCCGAAGCAGCCGCGCCAGTACACGACGAAAGCGAAGAACGCGCAGGAAGCGCACGAGGCGATCCGCCCGACCGAGCTGGCGCGCCTGCCGAAGGACGTGGCGCGCGCCCTCGATGCCGAGATGCTGAAGCTCTACGAGCTGATCTGGACGCGGACCGTGGCGAGCCAGATGGAATCGGCGGATCTCGAGCGCACCACCGTCGACATCCTTGCCGAGGCGAACGGCCGCAAGCTCGACCTGCGGGCCAACGGCCAGGTCGTCAAGTTCGACGGCTTCCTGAAGCTCTACCAGGAAGGCCGCGACGACGATCCCGAGGACGAGGAGGGCTCGCGTCTGCCGCCGATGTCCGAGGGCGACAAGCTTGTGCGGGAGAAGGTCGAGGCGACGCAGCACTCGACGGAGCCGCCGCCGCGCTACACCGAGGCGACGATCATCAAGAAGATGGAGGAGCTCGGCATCGGGCGCCCCTCCACCTACGACGCGACGATCCAGACGCTGAAGGCGCGCGAGTACGTGCGTGTCGACAAGAAGCGGCTGGTGCCGGAGGACAAGGGACGCCTGGTCACGGCGTTCCTCGAAAGCTTCTTCGCCCGCTACATCGGCTACGATTTCACGGCCGACCTCGAGGAGAAGCTCGACCGCATCTCCAACAACGAGATCGACTGGCGCGAGGTGCTGCGCGATTTCTGGACCGACTTCTCGGAAGCTGTCGGCGGCACCAAAGACCTGCGCGTCACCGAGGTGCTCGATAACCTCAACGAGGTGCTCGGCGCGCATATCTTCCCGGCCCGCGAGGACGGCGGCGATCCGCGCCAGTGCCAGACCTGCGGCACCGGCCAGCTGTCGCTGAAGCTCGGCAAGTTCGGCGCCTTCATCGGCTGCTCGAACTATCCCGAGTGCAAGTACACGCGCCAGCTCGGCCAGGCCGACGGCGTCGAGGCGGAGGGCGGCGGCCCGAAGGTGCTCGGGCTCGACCCCGAGACCGAGCTGGAAGTCACGATCCGCGACGGCCGCTTCGGCCCCTACATCCAGCTCGGCGAGCCCGCCGAGGGCGAGAAGCCGAAGCGCTCCTCGCTGCCGAAAGGTTTGTCGCCCAACGACGTGACGCTGGAGGAGGCGCTCGGCCTGCTGTCGCTGCCGCGCGAGGTGGCCAAGCACCCCGACACCAAGGAGCCGATCCTCGCCAACCTCGGCCGCTACGGGCCCTACGTGCAGCACGGCAAGACCTACGCGAACCTCGGCAAGGACGACGACGTGCTGACGATCGGCGGCAATCGCGCGATCGATCTCATCGTCGCGAAGGAGAGCGGGCTGACCGGCCGCCGCTTCGGCGGAGAGGCGGCGGCGGCGAAGGTGCTCGGCGAGCATCCCGCCGGCGGCGCGATCGCCCTGAAGGCCGGCCGCTACGGGCCTTACGTCAACCACGGCACGATCAACGCGACGCTGCCGAAGGATGCCGACGCCACGACCTTCACGCTGGAGGAGGCCATTGCGCTCCTCGCCGCGAAGGCGAGCGGCGGCGGGGGCGGCGGCACCACGCAGGGTCGCTCGCTCGGCAATCATCCGGACGGCGGCGCGATCACCGTGCGCGAGGGCCGCTTCGGGCCGTACGTCAACCACGGCAAGACCAACGCCACGCTGAAGCGCGGCATGGACGCGGAATCGCTGACGCTCGAAGAGGCGATCCGGCTCGTCGAGGACAAGGCCGGAGCCGGCGGCGGCGGCAAGGCCGCGCTTGTCTCGGCCTTTCTGGCGCAGCACAACACT
>CAZZZM010000284.1:2265-3617 GCA_964658465.1 uncultured Nakamurella sp. | reverse complement strand
ATTCGAGATGCTGCATCGCGCGCGCCGCGTTGGCGGTCGAGGCGGTGGCGACGTAGTGGGTGTCGCCGAGCCGGGTGATCGTGCCGTCGTCGAGCACGAAGCCGTCCTCGCGCAGCATCAGCGCATAGCGCGCCTTGCCGACGGGCAGCGAGCCGAACGGATTGCCGTAGGCCATCTCGATCAGCTTCAGCGCGTCCTTGCCCTGGATGTCGATCTTGCCGAAGGTCGAGACGTCGCAGATGCCGACGCGGCTGCGCACCGTGGACACCTCGCGGATCACCGACTGCAGCCAATCGGTCTCGCCCTCGCGCGCAAAGTAGGCGGCACGCATCCAGGCGCCGGACGCGACGAAGACCGCGCCGTTCTCCTCGCCCCAGCGGTGCGTGGGGGTCAGGCGCGCGGCGCGGAAGCTCTTGCCGCGGTGGTGGCCGGCCAGCGCGCCGATCGCCACCGGCGAGAACGGCGGCCGGAACACGGTGGTGCCGACCTGCGGGATCGACTGCGTCGTCAGCTCGGCCATGATGCCGAGGCCGGACATGTTCGAGGTCTTGCCTTGGTCCGTCGCCATGCCGAGCGTCGTGTAGCGCTTCAGGTGCTCGACGGCGCGGAAGCCCTCGCGATGCGCCAGCTCGACGTCGGAGGTGCCGACGTCGTTCTGGAAGTCGACGAAGGACTTGCCCTTGCAGGCCGGCACGCGCCACAGCGGCGTATGCGCTGCCGTCTCCGGATCGACGGCGAAACGCTCCGACGCCTTGGTCTGGAAGCCGCAGGCCTGCGCCACTTCGGCGCCGGCGCGGATGCCGTCGTCGAGCGCGTCCGACAGCAGGAAGCGGCCGGCGGCCGTGCCGACCGGCACCAGAAGGCCGTTCTGCCCGTCGGGCACGAAGGCGCTGATCGCCTCGTTCCACACCGGCTTGCGGCCGAGATGCGAGTCGAGGTGAACGATGGGGTTCCACCCGTTCGCCATCGCCAGGCAGTCGCAGGCGATCGTGTGCGTGGCGCCGTCGGCGTCGCGAACCGTCACCGCAGTGAGCTCTGGCCGGCCCTTGGTGGCGATGACCTGCGCACCGAGGAAGAGGCGGGCGTCGGCGCGCTTCGCCAGGGCGAGCAGCCCGTTGTCGACGCTGGCGCGCGTGTCGACGATGGCGGGGACGCGGCCGCCGACGGCCAGAATGTCGGCCGCGGTGCGCCAGCCGTCGTCGCTCGACGTGAAGACGACGGTCTCGAGGCCCGGCAGCACGCCGTAGCGGTTGACGTAGGCGCGCACGGCGCCGGCGAGCATGACCCCGGGCCGGTCGTTGCCGCCGAAGACGTGCGGCCGCTCGATCGCGCCGGCGGCGACGATGGCCCGC
>CAZZZM010000284.1:0-2165 GCA_964658465.1 uncultured Nakamurella sp. | reverse complement strand
GCGAGGCCCGCCGGGCCGCCGCCGACGACGAGCACGTCGCAATGGGCGTACGCCTTCTCGTAATGGTCGGGGTCCGGCGCTTCGGCGGCGCGCCCGAGGCCGGCGGCGCGGCGGATCATCGGCTCGTACAGCTTCTCCCAGAAGGCCGCCGGCCACATGAAGGTCTTGTAGTAGAAGCCGGCGGCGAAGATCGGCGCCAGCGCGGCGTTGATGGAGAGCAGGTCGTGCCGGAGCGACGGCCAGCGGTTCTGGCTCGTCGCGGCGAGGCCGTCGTAGAGCTCGACCATCGTCGCCCGCGTGTTGGGCTCGCGATGCGCGCCGGTGCGCAGCTCGACGAGCGCGTTCGGCTCCTCCGAGCCGGCGCTGAGGATGCCGCGCGGTCGATGATACTTGAACGAGCGGCCGACGAGCCGCACGCCGTTGGCGAGCAGCGCCGAGGCCAGCGTGTCGCCGGCGACGCCGTGCAGCGGCTTGCCGTCGAAGCTGAAGACCAGCGGCTTGCGCCGGTCGATCAGCCCGGAGGTCTTCGTCCGGTTCGGCTGGATCGTCGCCTCGCGCGCCGGCGCAAGGTGCGATCCCGCGCGATCGAGGGTCATGATGCTCATGCCGAGGCCCTCTCCGCCAGCGCGACGTCGCGGGCGAGCGAGACCTTGTCGATGCGATGGGTCCTGGTGTCGCGCTCGACGACGAGCCAGGCGCGGCAGCCCATGCCGTGGTACCAGAGCTCCTTGTGCAGCCCGGCGACGTTGTCGCGCAGGTAGACGTAGTCGGTCATCGTCTCAAGCAACACGTCGAGGCCGCGCGGGCGCTTCAGCGTCGCGTCGCCGAGGTAGCTGAACTCGCCGTTGTCGCGGAGCCCGCAGCACGGGCAATCGATGCGCATGATCGTCTCCTCAGTGCAGGTTCGGCTGGGCGCCCACGCCCTTCTCGTCGATGATCGCGCCGGTGGCGAAGCGGTCGAGCCGGAAGGCGGCGTTGAGCGGGTGCGGCTCGTCGCGGGCGATGGTGTGGGCGAAGCAGAAGCCCGAGGCCGGCGTCGCCTTGAAGCCGCCGTAGCACCAGCCGGCGTTGAGGTAGAGGCCCTCGATCGGCGTCCTGTCGATGATCGGCGAGCCGTCCATCGACATGTCCATCACGCCGCCCCAGTGGCGCAGCAGGCGCAGGCGGCCGATGCCCGGCCACATTGCCATGCCGCCCTCCATCACGTCCTCGATCGTCGCGAGGTTGCCGCGCTGGGCGTAGGAATTGTAGCCGTCGATGTCGCCGCCGAAGACGAGGCCGCCCTTGTCGGACTGGCTGACGTAGAAGTGCCCGGCGCCGAACGTGACGACGGTGTCGATGAGCGGCTTCAAACCTTCGCTGACGAAGGCCTGCAGGACGTGGCTCTCGATCGGCAGCCGCAGGCCGGCCATCGCCGCCACCTGCGAGCTGGCGCCGGCGACGGCGAGGCCGACCTTCTTCGCGCCGATATAGCCGCGCGTCGTCTCGACGCCGACGACACGGCCGTTCTCGCGGCGGAAGCCGGTGACGGCGCAGTTCTGGATGATGTCGACGCCGCGGTCGCTGGCCGCGCGGGCGTAGCCCCAGGCGACCGCGTCGTGGCGCACCGTGCCGCCGCGCCGCTGCAGCAGGCCGCCCATGATCGGGAAGCGCGCGTTGTCGTAGTCGAAGAACGGCACCATCGCGCGCACCTGCTCGCGGTCGAGCAGCTCGGCGTCGACGCCGGCGATCCGCATCGCGTTGCCGCGCCGGGCGTAGGCGTCGCGCTGCGCGTCGGAATGATAGAGGTTGAGCACGCCGCGCTGGCTGACCATCGCGTTGTAGTTGATGTCCTGCTCCAGGCCCTCCCAGAGCTGCATGGACTTCTCGTAGAACGGCGTGTTGCCGGGCAGCATGTAGTTCGAGCGGATGATGGTCGTGTTGCGGCCGATGTTGCCGGAGCCGACGTGCGAGCGCTCGAGCACCGCGACGTTGCGGATGCCGTGCTGCTCGGCGAGGTAATAGGCCGTCGCGAGGCCGTGGCCGCCGCCGCCGACGATGATCACGTCGTAGGCGTCCTTCGGCGCGGCGTCGCGCCATTGCGGGCGCCAGTCCTTCTGGCCGCGCATCGCCTGCCACAGCACCGAGAAGATCGAGTAGTTCATGCCGTCCGCCTCGATTGATGC
>CAZZZM010000283.1:0-3630 GCA_964658465.1 uncultured Nakamurella sp. | reverse complement strand
GTGATCGTCGATGGCGTCGCCGTCGAGCCGGGCGCCGACCGGAGCGCGATCGAGCAGGCCACGGCCACGCTCGCCGCCGACGAGGCGGTGATGCGCGTCCCGCTCGCGCTGTCCGAGCACGACGGCAAGCTGCACGTCGTCGTAGGGGCGGCATCGAGCCAGCCGCCGGCGAATATCGTGATCCTACGGGTGGCGCGGCAGAAGACGGTGACGATCGACCGCGGCGCCAATTCCGGGCGGAGCGTGACCTACACCAACGTCGTCCGCGCGATGCAGACGATCGGCAAATGGTCCGGCGCACCGACGAGCCTCGACCTCGTCGAGCTGAAGGCCGACGACGAGGGCTATGTCGTGCTGCTGCAGACCGGCACGGCGGACAAACCCGGCGCCATCCTCGCCGCCGCCAAGACCGGGCTCTGACACAGGCCGCTGTCTTGGGGCGCAGCGCTCTCAGCCTTTGCGCTCTGGCTTGCCCTTCCGCTTCGTCGACGCGAGCTCCTCGAGCTGCGTCTCGCTCATCGACTCGACCATCGACTTCGACGCGCCCTTGAGATCCTTCTTCTTGGTCTCGCCGCGCTTCGCCGACAGCGCCGCGCCGGCCGCCTTCTGCTGCGCCTTCGATTTGGCTGGCATGCAGCGCCTCCTTGTGGGTGGGTCGGATTAAACGCCGAGCGACGGCTCCGCGTTGCGCATCGGCTCCTCGATCGCGAGACCGAGCGCCCGCCACGCCGCCCGCATATGCGCCGGCAGCGGCGCCTCGACCTCGATCGGCGGCTTGGTCTTGGCAAGCGGCACCACGATCTTCCGCGCATGCAGGTGCAACGGCGCGCCGCCCTCGCCGGAGCGTCCCGCGCCGTAGATCGGGTCGCCGAGGATCGGCCAGCCCATGTGGGCGCAATGGACGCGAAGCTGGTGCGTGCGGCCGGTGAGCGGCGACAGGGCCAGCGCCGCGCGGCCGTCGCCGCGGGCGAGCACGCGCCAGCGGGTCTGCGAGGGCAGGCCGCCGGCCTCGACCTTCATCCACCAGCCGCGCGTCGCATCGCGCCGCGCCAGCGGCAGATCGAGGAGCCCCTCGTCCGTCTCGGGCGCGCCCTCGACGACGGCCCAGTAGGTCTTCGCGATCTTGCCCTGCTTGAAGAGGAGACCGAGCTTCTCCAGCGCCTTGCGGTGCCGCCCGAGCACCAGGCAGCCGGAGGTGTCGCGATCGAGCCGATGCGCCAGAGCCGGATCGCGCGGAAGGCCGAAGCGCAGGCCGGAGAAATACGCCTCGAGATTGTCGCCGCCCTTCGGCCCGCGATGCACCGCGATGCCGGCCGGCTTGTCGAGCACGAGCATCAGCGCGTCGCGGTACAGCAGCCGCCCCGCGATCGTCTGGGCATCGATCGTGTCCGCGTTCAGGATATCTTCGCCACGCTCTGCCAGCATTCTCGTGTCGCATCTTCGCCTTGCACGTCGTTTCCTCTATAGCTGAGGGCGATCGGAGAATTCGCCTTGCGTCTCACGTCTTCCCTCGCGGTCGCGCTCTTCGCCGCGCTGGCGCTTGCCGGCTGCGGGCGGCGCGGCCCGCTCGAGCTGCCGCCCGGCGCCCCGCCGCAGCCCGCCGCGCAAAGCGCCGCCGCCGAAAATCGCGTGCTCGGCAACCAGGACTATCCGGGCCTGATTCAAAGCCCGAACAACAAGGTCGCGCAGTCCGCCGCGCAGAAACAGACCGACATCTTCTCCGAGGGGCAGGTTCCCCGCCCGATCAACGCGCCGCCGCAGCCGAAAACCGGCTTCTTTCTCGATCCGCTGCTCTAGCGCCATGCCGGCCGGCGCCGACGCGCCCGGCAAAAAACAAAAGCCCTGACCATGCATCATTTCGCCACCCGCGACGGCCGCCTCCATGCGGAGGAGGTCGATCTCGAGCGGATCGCCGCCGAGGTCGGCACGCCGTTCTACTGCTATTCGGCCGCGACGCTGCGCCGCCACTACCGCGTCTTCACGCAGGCCTTCGAAGGCCTCGATGCGATGATCTGCTTTGCCGTGAAGGCCAACTCGAACCAGGCCGTGCTGACGCTGCTGGCGCGCGAGGGCGCCGGCATGGATGTCGTCTCCGAGGGCGAGCTGCGCCGTGCTCGTGCCGCCGGCGTGCCGGGCGCCAAGATCACCTTCTCCGGCGTCGGCAAGAGCGAGGCCGAGATCGCGCTGGCGCTCGACGAGGACATCTTCGGCTTCAACGTCGAATCCGAGCCCGAGCTGGCGATGATCTCGGCGATCGCCGCCGCCAAGGGGCGGACGGCGCGCATCGGCCTGCGCGTCAATCCCGACGTCGACGCCCTGACCCACGCCAAGATCGCGACGGGCAAGGCGGAGACCAAGTTCGGCATCCCGATCTCGCGCGCCCGCGCCGTCTACCGCGAGGCGGCCAAGCTGCCGGGGATCGAGGTCAGCGGCGTCGACATGCACATCGGCTCGCAGATCACCGATCTCGCGCCGTTCGACCACGCCTTCGCGATCCTCGCCGGCTTTCTCGGCGAGCTGGCCGCCGACGGTCATCGCATCGACCACGTCGATCTCGGCGGCGGGCTCGGCATCCCCTATCGCGCTGGCGAGGATTTCGAGACCTACCACCCCGACCGCTACGCCGACATCGTGCGGAAGCGGCTCGGCCACCTGCCGGTGCGCTTCGTGTTCGAGCCGGGCCGGCTGATCGTCGGCAACGCCGGGATCCTGGTGACGCGGGTGATCCTGGTGAAGGAGGGCGACGCGAAGACCTTCGTCGTCGTCGATGCCGCGATGAACGACCTGATCCGCCCCACGCTCTACGAGGCGCACCACGAGATCGTGCCGGTGCGCGAGAGCGGGCGCCCGACGATCGTCGCCGACGTCGTCGGCCCGGTGTGCGAGACCGGCGACTACCTCGCGCAGGCTCGCGCGATGCCGAAGCCGGCGGCCGGCGACCTGCTCGCCGTGATGTCGGCCGGCGCCTACGGCGCGGTGCAGGCCGGGACCTACAACAGCCGGCTGCTGGTGCCGGAGGTGCTGGTGAGCGGCGCCGACTATGCGGTGATCCGCAAGCGGCCGACCTTCGAGGACCTGATCGCGCTGGACGACGTGCCGGGGTGGCTGGCCTGACGGCCGAGCGCTACACGTAGTTCGCCGCGACCCCTTCGACGTCGACCAGCACGTCGTCGCCGTCGAGCTTCAGTCGGTATTCCGCCAGCCGGCAGCGCTTGCCCTCGACGCACTTGCCGCTGCGCGCCTCGAAGACCCAGTCGTGATGCGGGCAGGTGACGCGCTCGCCGTCGAAACGGGCGTCGGCGAGCGGCTCGCGGGCATGCGGGCAGAAGCCCTGGAAGGCGCGCGGCGTCCCGCCCTCCGGCCAGAGGATCAGCACCAGCGTGCGGTCGATCGCCGCCACCTCGAGGCCGCCCTCGACGAGATCGTCGCGACGGCAGGCTTTGCGGAACATGCTTATGTCTTTCCGGCGTAGGCCGCCGCCTGGCGTCGCACGATGTCGACCAGCGTGCCTTCGGCAAGGTTGATGTCGAGCCCGTGCAGGCCCCAGGGCGGCGAATAGTCGGCGAGCTTCTCGATCAGCGTCGCCGCCGTCTCGCCGATCTGCGTGCTCGGCTTCACGGAGATCGCGAG
>CAZZZM010000282.1:0-3633 GCA_964658465.1 uncultured Nakamurella sp. | reverse complement strand
CGATGCGTCGCTCTGGCGCGAGATCGCGAGCCGCTACGACCTCGTCGAGCCCGACCTCTCGCGACTCGCATCGCCCTGGCACACGGACGCCGATCTCGGCCGGCCGATCGAGGTCGTGACCGACATGTCGAAGAGCCGTAAGCTCGGCTTTTCGGCCTACCAGGCGACGGATGACGCTTTCTTCGACCTGTTCGAGGAGCTGCGGCGGGACCGACTGATCCCGTAAGCCCCGGCTGCGGCGTGCCTCAGGGCTTCGGCGAGGTCGGCGCCTGGTTCGCCGGCTTGTCCGGCATGCCGGTGGGCTCGGTCGGCGCCGTCGCCTTGGGCGCCGGCGTCTCGCCGCTGGCAGGGGCGGACGGCGTGGCCGGCGCCGCGGCGTGACCGGGGACGCCACCGCCGTTGGCGCGTTGCTCCTGCAGCTTCTGAAGCTGATCGAGCACGCTGCCCTTCTGCTCCTGCGGCGCGACCGGCGCCGGCTGGCTGGTGCCCGTGGCGGGGAGACCTTCGAGGATCGAGCGGTTGCCCTTGCCGTAATTGGCCAGCAGCGTCAGGCCGAGGCTGGTCAGGAAGAACAGCGTCGCGAGGATCGCCGTCGCCCGCGTCAGCACGTTGGCCTGGCCGCGGCCGGTCATGAAGCCCGAGCCACCGCCCATGCCGAGCGCGCCGCCCTCCGAGCGCTGCAGCAGCACCACCACGACGAGCGCGGTGACGACCATGAGGTGGATGACGATGAGGACGGTCTGCATGGGACGACGAGGATCCGGGCGCGGCCGCTGGGTCGGGCCTGTGTCTAAAGAGGAGCGGAGATAGGTGCGGGCGCCGTCATACGGGAGATGGCGGCGATCGGCAAATGGGCGGCGACGCCGAGCGTCATCCGGCGGTCGACAGCTCCCGCGCGTAGACGGCGGCGATCGCCATGAAGTCCTTGGCCTTGAGGCTGGCGCCGCCGACGAGCGCGCCGTCGACGTTGTCGACCGCCATCAGCTCGGCCGCGTTCGAGGGCTTCACCGAGCCGCCGTAGAGCAGGCGGATGGTGTCGCCGCCCTGGGGGATCAGTGCCATGACCTCCTTGCGCATGAAGGCGTGCATCTCGGCGATGTCGTCGCAGGAGGGCGTCACCCCGGTGCCGATCGCCCAGATCGGCTCGTAGGCCACCACGAGCTGGCGCGGCGCGATGTCGGTGGGCAGCGATCCCTGCAGCTGGCGCCGCACCACGACATGGGCGCGACCGATGTCGCGATCCTCCTTGCTCTCGCCGACGCAGATGATCGAGGTGAGCCCCGCGGCCTGGGCGGACACGGCCTTCACCTTCACGGCGGCATTCGTCTCGTGGTGGTCGGCGCGGCGCTCCGAATGCCCCAGGATCACGTAGGTCGCACCAGCGTCGACGAGCATCCCCGGGGAGATCGAGCCCGTGTGGGCGCCGCTATCATTCTTATGGCAGTTCTGGCCGCCGATCTTGAGGTCGGTGCCGCGAGCGATATCGGCGGCAGCGGCGATCAGCGTCGTCGGCGGACAGACCAGCACCTCCGCCTCGCCGGCACGCCCGGCGACGACCGCGTCGCGGATCTGCTCGACCTCGGCGAGATCGGCCTTCAGGCCGTTCATCTTCCAGTTTCCGGCGACCAGCGGTCGGGGTCGTCGCGCCATGTTCCGATCGGCCTCCACGCGTCGCGCCGCGTCTCGCGTCGCGCCGCTCCCGTTACCATCGGGGCCGCGATCCGCAAAGCCTGCCGTCGCCTCGCCCTGCTCCGTTCGAGCCCTCGTCTCAGCTGGCGCGTGGCGGCGGAAAGGCGGCGTCCAGCGTGCGCAGCTCGGCCTCGCTCAGCATCAGCGACCCGGCGGCTGCATCCTCGCGGACGTGCTTTTCTGAGGCGGTCTCGGCGACGACGATGGTGCGCCCGTTGCGCATCGCCCAGGCGATCGCGATCTCGGCCGGCGTCACGCCCCGCGCATCGGCCATGGCCTTCAGGGCGGGTTCGGAGAGCAGCGAGGCCTTGCCGCCGGCACCGAGCGGCGAATACGCCATGATCGGCATCTTGTGCCTGTCGCACCAGGGCACGAGATCCGCCTCGATTTCGCGATGGCGGAGATTGTATTGGACCTGGTTCGTCGCGCAATTCGTGCCGCCAGGGATGGCGAACAGCGCCTCCATGTCGGCGACGGTGAAGTTGGAGACGCCCCAGCGCTTGATCAGCCCTTGCTGTCGCGCCCGTTCGAAGCCCTTCACCGCGCTTGCGAGGTCGCTCTCGCGGAACATCAGACTGTCCAGCAGTCGCGCCCGCCAGCGTTTGCGCCAGTGCAGCAGGTAAAGGTCGAGATGGTCGGTGCCGAGCCGCTGCAGGCTGGCGTTCAGCGCCTGCGCGATGCCGTCCTCGCTGGCGTGGTCCGGCATGACCTTCGAGACGAGGAAGACCTTGTCGCGCTGACCGGCGATGACCTTGGCGACCATCTGCTCGGCCCGGCCCTCGGAATAGAGCTCGGCGGTGTCGATGAGGTCGAGCCCGAGCGAGATGCCGAGGCGCATCGCGTCCTCGGCGACCGCCTCCGGCGCCGCGCCGGGACTCGCCATGTGCCACGAGCCGAGCCCGAGAGCCGGCGCGGAGCCGCCGTCGGCGAAGGCGACGGTCCGCGCGGGCGCCGCGAATGCGGACCTCGGCAGCAGCGATGCCGCGCCGGCCGCCACGCACGAGGTGATGAAGCTTCGGCGGTCGATGACCATCGGAAATACCTCCCTTCCGCCGGGCGGCGCCTGGGGGTCGCCGCCCCTACGGGCGAGTGTCCTCCCAAACCGGTCCGCCGCAAGCCGGAGCTGTCGGCATGATGAACGGCCGATCCCGCCGTCTTCAAATCCGCGCATTTTGGGTCTTGCTGTGATAAGGATATGTGCATAAGCGCATATCGTTCTGGCCGGAGGGGTGGCGTACGGTCGCCCTCCCGGCCGCCTCGCCTCGGCGGAACTTGCGGTCCAGGAGATCATATGGCGCGCGCGAACTATCTCTTCACCAGTGAATCGGTTGCCGAGGGCCACCCCGACAAGGTCTGCGACCGCATCTCGGACGAGGTCGTCGATCTCTATTTCCGCGAGGGCGCGAAGGCCGGCCTCGATCCCTATTCCATCCGCGTCGCCTGCGAGACGCTCGCCACGACGAACCGCGTCGTCATCGCCGGCGAGGTGCGCGGTCCGACAATCGATCCCAAGATGATCGAGAAGGCCGCACGCGCGGCGATCAAGGACATCGGCTACGAGCAGGACGGCTTCCATTGGGAGACGGCGAAGATCGAGATCCTGCTGCACGCGCAGTCCGCCGACATCGCGCAGGGCGTCGACTCGGCCGGCAACAAGGACGAAGGGGCGGGCGACCAGGGCATCATGTTCGGCTACGCCTGCCGCGAGACGCCCGAGCTGATGCCGGCGCCGATCTATTATTCGCACAAGATCCTCGAGGACCTCGCCCACGCCCGCAAGTCCGGCACCGGCGACGCCGCCAAGCTCGGCCCCGACGCCAAGAGCCAGGTCACCGTCAAATACGTCGACGGCAAGCCGGTCGGCGTCACCCAGATCGTGCTGTCGACCCAGCACGTCGACGAGAGCCTGTCGTCCGAGGACATCCGCCGCATCGTCGAGCCCTA
>CAZZZM010000281.1:0-3642 GCA_964658465.1 uncultured Nakamurella sp. | reverse complement strand
GCGACGAAACCGCCGCCGACGACCCGATCCAGCTCGTCGATGCCGGTCAGCAGGCGTGGCTGCGGGTTCTCGGTGGTGCCGAGCGTGCCGAGCGCGAAGACGCGACCCTTCTTGGCGGTGCGCGCCGCCTGGGCCCCGATGCCGGCGACGGCCCCGTCCTCGATCATCGAGTTCCAGGCGCTGCAGGCCTCGCAACGGCCCTGCCAGCGTGGCGCGACGTTGCCGCAGCTCTGGCAGACGAAGGTGGTCCGGATCTTGGCCATACGGTCTCGCGCGCTGAAGCTCTGGCGCGCAGACTAGAACAAAACGGGATCAAATGGAAGCGCAGCTACTCGCGTTCGATGCGGATAACCTGCGGCTTCTCGGCGATGTGGCCGTCCTCGACGACGGCGGCGATCGCCTCGCGGATCGATTTCTCCGGCGTCGCGTGGGTGATGAAGGTCACCGGCACCGGCGTGCTCGAGGCGACGCCGCGCGAGCGCGAGCGCTGCACGATGCTTTCGAGCGAGATCCCGTTCTCCGCCATGCGCATGGCGATGGCGGCGGCCGCACCCGGGCGGTCGTAAACGGAGAAGCGGACGTAATAGCCGCCCTTGTGCGCTTCGATCGACGCCGGCTCCAAATTGCGCATCGCCGCGACGGGGAGGCCGAAGGCCGGCGCGCGGTCGCCGCGGGCGACATCGGCGATGTCGGCGACGACGGCGGAGGCCGTCGCCAGCCCGCCGGCACCGGGCCCCGACAGCGTGATCTCGCGCACCGCGTCGGCGTTCACGACCACCGCGTTCGTCACGCCCATCACCTGCGCGATGGCGGAGGACTTCGGCACCATGGTCGGGTGCACGCGCTGCTCGATGCCCGACGCCGTGCGCTTGGCGACGCCGAGCAGCTTGACGCGATATCCGAGGTCTTCGGCGGCCTGCAGGTCGGCGAGCGTGATCGACTCGATGCCCTCGACGCCGACGGCGGCCGCATCGACCTTGGTGCCGAAGGCGAGCGAGGTGAGGATCGCCAGCTTGTGTGCGGTGTCGAAGCCGCCGATGTCGAAGGTCGGGTCGGCCTCCGCATAACCGAGCCGCTGCGCCTCGGCGAGACAGTCGGCGAAGGACAGCTTCTCGGCTTCCATGCGCGAGAGGATGTAATTGCAGGTGCCGTTGAGGATGCCGTAGACGCGGTCGATCTCGTTGCCGGCGAGGCCCTCGCGCATCGCCTTGACGATCGGGATGCCGCCGGCGACCGCCGCCTCGAACTTCAGCGCGACGCCCCTGCCCTCGGCCAATTCGGCCAGCTCGACGCCGTGGTGGGCGAGCATCGCCTTGTTGGCGGTGACGACGTGCTTGCCGCTCGCCAGCGCGGCGCGCGTGGCCTCGAGCGCCGGGCCGCCCTCGCCGCCGATCAGCTCGACGAGGCAGTCGACGTCGGCGCTACGCGCCAGCGCGACGGGGTCGTCGTGCCAGGCGACCTGCGAAAGGTCGACGCCGCGCGACTTGTCGCGATGGCGTGCCGAGACGCCGGTGATCGCGATCGCGCGCCCCGACCGCGCGGCCAGCGACGTCTCGCGATTGGCGAGAACACCGAGGACGGCCGCGCCGACGGTGCCGAGGCCGGCGATCCCAACGCGCAGGGGTTGCGACATGAAGCAGTTCCGAGGCTCGAAGAGGAAAAGCCCAATCGGGCTCGTGCGTTGTGCCCGAAATCGCCGGGCGGGGCAACGAACGCGGGCGACCGTCGCGATTTGCGGTTCGGGTCCGCATCCCTGCCCTGCCCGATCGCCGAACCGCATTCCGTTTCGGCGGTATTTGCTCTAAGGGCTCGCGCGCGGAAACGGATCACGATCATGACGGCACGCATCTTCATCGACGGCGAAGCGGGAACGACCGGGCTCGGCATCCGCGAGCGCCTCGCCAGCCGCAGCGACGTCGAGCTCAAGAGCTTGACGGGCGACGCTCGCAAGGACGTCGCGGCCAAGCGCGCCATGCTAGGCGAGGTCGACCTCGTGATCCTCTGCCTGCCCGATGCCGCGGCCAAGGAGACCGTGGCGCTCGTGCAGGAGATGGCGCACGGCCCAAAGGTGCTCGACGCCTCGACGGCGCATCGCGTCGCGCCGGACTGGGTCTACGGCTTCCCGGAACTGGCGCCGGGCCAGGCGGAGAAGATCGCGGCGGCGCAGTTCGTCGCCAATCCCGGCTGCTACGCGACGGGCGCCATCGCGCTGCTGCGCCCGCTCGTCGACGCGAAGTTGTTGTCGCCGTCGACGCCGATCGCCATCAACGCGGTCTCCGGCTACAGCGGCGGCGGCAAGGCGATGATCGCCGACTACGAGGCGGGCCGCGCCCCGGCCTTCGAGCTCTACGCGCTCAACCTCGGCCACAAGCACCTGCCGGAGATCGAGCGCTACTCACGGCTCGAGCGGCGGCCGCTGTTCGTGCCGTCGGTCGGCAAGTTCGCGCAGGGCATGCTCGTCTCGATCCCGTTGTTTCTCGACGAGCTGCCGGGCAAGCCCACGGCGGCCGATCTCAGCATGGCGCTCGCCGCGCATTACGGCCCGACCGGCCACGTACGCGTCGCCGCGGCGAGCGATGTCGCCAAGCTCGAGCCGGAGTCGCTCAACGACAGCAACGATCTCGAGCTGCACGTCTTCGGCAACGAGGCGGCGCGCCAGGCCGTGCTGGTCGCCAAGCTCGACAACCTCGGCAAGGGCGCGTCCGGCGCCGCCGTGCAGAACATGGAGCTCATGCTCGGGCTTTGACGCGCCGACTTTCCCGCGCCGTCAGCGTTTCACCGCGACCACCTCGTGGTGCTGCTCGCCGAGGCCGTCGGCGCCGAGCGTGACGATGTCGCCGGCCTTGAGGAAGCGCTTCGGGTTCATGCCCTGCCCGACGCCCGCCGGCGTGCCGGTGACGATGACGTCGCCCGGCTCCAGCACGAAGAAGCGCGAGACGTAGGAGACGATCGTCTTCATCGTGAAGACCATGTTCTTCGTCGTGCCGTCCTGCAGGCGCTCGCCGTTGACGTCGAGCCAGAGGCCGAGGCGCTGCGGCTGGGCGATCTCGTCCTTCGTCACCATCCACGGGCCGAGCGGGCCGAAAGACGGCGCGCTCTTGCCCTTGGTCCAGGCGCCGCCGCGGTCGAGCTGCCAGCCGCGCTCGGAGAGATCGTTGGCGAGGCAGAAGCCGGCGACGTGATCCATCGCGGCGCGCTCGGAGACGTTGTGGGCCTGCGTGCCGATGACGATGCCGACCTCGACCTCCCAGTCGAGCCGCTCGGCCTGCTTCGGCAGGAGGATCGGATCGCTGGCGCCGCAGACGCAGTTCGACGCCTTCTGGAAGATCACCGGCTCCTTCGGCAGGTCCATGCCGATCTCCGCCGCGTGGTCGGTGTAGTTGAGGCCGATGCCGATGAAGTTGACCGGCCACGTGACGCACGCCCCGAGCCGCGGCCTGCCGCGCACCAGCGGCAGGCTCGACACTCGGGCGCGCCCGATGCGGGCCAGCATCTTCGGCGACAGCGCGTACCCGTCGATGTCGTCGACGATCGCCGAGAGGTCGCGGACGCGGCCGTCCATGTCGATGAGGCCCGGCTTTTCCCGGCCCTCGGCCCCGTAGCGTACCAGCTTCATATCGTTGACTCTTTCCGTGCGAGCTT
>CAZZZM010000280.1:2501-3648 GCA_964658465.1 uncultured Nakamurella sp. | reverse complement strand
TGGTGAGCCGGCTCGAAGCCAAGCTGCGGGAAGACAGCGAAAGCACGCTGCGCATTTTCATCGAGATCCAGGCGAAGGGCTCGCGACCGTCGCACGATTTCGCCTGATGGCAGCGCTCGGCGGCCGAGGCATCGGGCCTGCCCGCCACGCCTGCGATGGCGAGAGGGTCACGCGACCAGCGCGGCCAACTTTCTCGGCGCGATGAGCTGGTAGCTGCGGCGCACGATCGCCGCGACCTCGTCCCAGTCCGGCGCCTCGTCGAGGCGCATGCCGATCCAGCCCTTCGATCCGACATAGGGCGGCACGAAGAAGCGGACCGGGTCAGCGCCGACAAGCACCGCCTGGCTGCCCGGCGGCGCCTTGCACCAGAAAGCTGGGACGCCATGCCGGCCCGTCTCCATCGCGAAGATCTTGTCGCGGACGCGGAAGGTCGGGCCGCCGAACGTCTCGCGCTCGGTCGCCTCCGGCAGAGCGAGACAGATCGCACGCAGCTGCGCGACGGGGTCGCTTTTTCGAGACGCCGGCAAGCGCTTGTTCATCGCTCCGTCCTAATGTCTCGCGATGCAGCCCGCGCCCACGTTCGGCAGACGCTCGGCGCCCGTCAAGGCGACGCGAGCGGTCGCGCCCGCAACGCCCGTCGCGCTGGCGCCGGCTCATGCCGCGATCTTCGCCGCCGCACGCGCCGAGATCGAAGAGGCGCCGCAGCAGCGCGCCGTGCCGCGGTCGTTCCGCGCGGCGCTTCTCGCCGGCCTCGTCGTCGGCTGCTGCCTCGCGGGGCTCGATGTGACACGCGCCGGCGAGACCTTGCGCACGCTTTCGGCCGGCATGCTGCCGGACGACGCCGCTCCCCGCCTGGTGCCGGTGATCGTCCTGCTTGGCCTCTTCGGCGGCGCCCGCGCCGCCGCGACGAGCCTGCTCATCGCCCACGCCGTGCTGCGGCGCTGCGGGCTCACGACCCATCTCGCCTATGCGATCGGCGGCGCGATGGTGGCCGCGGCCTTCTCGTCGCTCGCCGCGGCAGTCGCGCAGATCGGTCTCGCGGAGACGCTGCCGACGCACGGGCTCGCCCTCGATATCGCGGCGGGAGCCGGCGCGGGCTTCTTCTATCGCGTCTTCGCCGGCGCCGCGCCCGTCCGCTAAAGGCGCC
>CAZZZM010000280.1:0-2401 GCA_964658465.1 uncultured Nakamurella sp. | reverse complement strand
ATGTCCGGGGAACACCTTCTCATCATCATCGTCGTCGGGATCGTCGCCGGCTGGCTGGCCGGGTTGATCGTCGCGGGCGGCGGTCTCGGACTGATCGGCGATCTGATCGTCGGCATCGTCGGCGCGTTCATCGGCAACTACCTGTTCGTCTATTTCCACTGGCACCTCGGCACGGGCCCCATCGTCAGCGCGATCATTCAAGCAACCGTCGGCGCGGTGATCCTGCTGTTCCTGCTGCGGCTTGTCGGAGGGTTCGGCGGCGGCTATTCCCGGCGCTGGTAGGGAAGAGACCCGGCGCAGATCCACCTAAGCTGATCAACGTATTGACATAGGTATGTTATAACATTCTATTCGCCCCCGGCTCCGGGGGGACCCTGACGATGTGGACGCGTATACTCGGCGCAAGTTCGCTCGCGCTTCTGATGGCCGGCGGCGGTACCGTCGGTGCCCAAACCATTCTTCCGACGGTGACCGTCGCCGAGCCGAAGCGGCAGCCGAAGCCGACGCCGGTCAAGACCGCGCGGCGGCCTGCTGCTCACGGCGCACGTCTCGCGGCCCCGACCCGCGTTGCACGACGTCAAGCCACTGCAGCCGCTCAGCACCAAGCCACTTCAAACGCGCGATCCTCCTCGACGCCGAACGCCACAGCCGCGGCCGCGCCTGTCGATCCGAGGGGCGCGGCCATCTCCGCGGCCCGTGCTGGCGAAGCGCAGGCGCGGGACGTCCGCGCGGCGCTGATCCCGCGTGGCCCGTCGAACGCGACCACGATCTCCAAGGCCAACATCGACGCGCTGCCGGCTGGCAACAACACGCCGTTCGATGCCGTGCTGCTGCAACTGCCCGGCGTCAGCCAGGATTCGGCGGGCAGCGGCGACTTCCACATCAGGAACGAGCACGCCAACGCGCAATACCGCATCAACGGCATCCTCCTGCCGGACGGCGTGTCCGGCTTCAGCCAGGTGCTCGATTCGACGTTCATCCGCGAGCTGACGCTGCTCGACGGCGCCCTGCCCGCGCAATACGGGCTGCATACGGCAGGCATCATCGACATCCAGACCCGCAACGGCGCCGACGATCCCGGCACGACCGTCGATCTCTACGGCGGCAGCTATCGCACGATCCAGCCGACCATCACCCAGTCCGGCGTGGTCGGCCGCTGGAACTACTTCGTCAGCGGTCGTTTTACGTCCGACGATCTCGGCATCGAGAATCCGACGCCGGCGCACGATGCCATCCACGACGAGACCCGACAGGGCCGCTATTTCGCCTATGTCTCCGGCGATCTCGAGGACGGCTCGAAGATCACCTTCATGTCGGGTGCGAGCCTCGCCGGCTACCAGATCCCGAATTCGGCCGGCACGCCACCGGCCTTCACGGCCTACGGCGTCGCCAACTTCAACTCCGCGCTGCTCAACGAGAACCAGGTCGAGCGCTCGATCTTCAACGTGCTGGCTTGGCAGAAATCGTTCGGCGCGCTCGACTCGCAGGTCTCCTATTTCCAACGCTATTCCGAGCTGCATTTCACGCCCGATCCGATCGGCGACATCGTCTTCAACGGCGTCGCCTCCGACGTCGCCCGTTCGAGCCTCGTCAACGGCGTGCAGAGCGACAACGCCTACCGGACCTCGGCGCGCAACACGATGCGCTTCGGCTTCACCGCCGAGGTCGAGCACGCCGATGCGAACGACACCAACACGGTGCTGCCGACCGATGCCGCCGGCAATCCGATCGACAGCCCGTTCATCCTGCCGGCGAACACCAGCAAGACCGGCACCGTCGATGGCGTCTACCTCTCCGACGAATATTAGCTGACCCGCCAGCTCGCGATCACCGGCGGCCTGCGCTACGACTACATGGGCGAATACGTCACGACGGACCAGCTGAGCCCGCGCCTCGGCCTCGTCTACACGCCCTTCGAGACGACGACCTTCCACGCCGGCTATGCACGCACCTTCACGCCGCCGGAGCTCGCGCTGTCCGGCCCCACGCCGGTCCAAAGCTTCGCCAACACGACGCTGGCGCCGGACGTCACCCAATCGAGCCCGGTGCGGCCGGAGCGCGCGCATGTCTTCGACGTCGGCGTGACGCAACGCGTCCTGCCCGGTCTCGATGTCGGCCTCGACGGCTATTACAAGATCGCGACCAACCTGCTCGACGACGGCCAGTTCGGCCAGGCCCTGGTGCTCACCGCCTTCAACTACGCCAAAGCCTATAACGAAGGCGGCGAGCTGAAGGTGAACTACGCCAACGGCGGCTTCCGCGCCTACGGCAACCTCGCCGTCGCGCAGCAGCGGGCGACACAGGTGTCGTCCAACCAATATCTCTTCGACGCCGACGAGCTCGCCTACATCCAGAACAATTACATCTACACCGACCACGACCAGCTCTTCACCGTGTCGGG
>CAZZZM010000279.1:0-3671 GCA_964658465.1 uncultured Nakamurella sp. | reverse complement strand
CGGAAGGCGGCGTAGGCGGCGTCCGGCGCGACCCGGTTGCCGGCGGCATAGACGTGGTCGCGCAGCCGCTTGGCCGTCGCGGCGTCGAAGATGTCGCCGGCCTCCTCGAACGCGTCGAACCCGTCGGCGTCGAGCACCTCGGACCACATGTAGGAATAATAGGCCGAGGAATAGCCGTCGCCGGCGAAGACATGCGCGAAATGCGGCGTGCGATGGCGCATGACGATGCCGTGCGGCATGCCGAGCTTTTCGAGCGCCGCGGTCTCGAAGGCGACGACGTCGTCGACCGGCGTCGCGCTGGTGTGGAGGTCGAGGTCGACCATGGCCGAGGCCGTGTACTCGACCGAGCCGAAGCCCTGGTTGGCGTTGCGCGCGGCGAGCACGCGCTCGAGCAGGGCGTCGGGCATCGGCGCGCCGGTGTCCTTGTGCACGGCGAAGCGGCGCAGCAGCTCGGGCTGCTCGAGCCAGTGCTCGTAGAGCTGCGACGGGAACTCGACGAAATCGCGCGCGACGCTGGTGCCGGACAAAAGTGGATAGGTGACGTCGGACAGCATGCCGTGCAGGCCGTGGCCGAACTCGTGGAATAGGGTGCGGGCGTCGTCGAAGGAGAGCAGCGCCGCTTCGCCCTTCGGCGCCTTGGCGAAGTTCATCACGTTGACGACGATCGGCAGCACCGGGCCGTCGATCCGCTTCTGGTCGCGGAAGCTCGACATCCAGGCGCCGGAGCGCTTCGAGGCGCGGGCGAAATAGTCGCCGATGAAGAGGGCGATCGGCGCGCCGCTCGCGTCCGTCACCTCCCAGGCGCGGGCGTCGGGATGATAGAGCTTAACGTCGGGGCGCGGCGTGAAGGCGACGCCGAACAGCTTGCCGGCGGTGAAGAAGGCCGCCTCGATCATCTTCTCGAGCTGGAAGTACGGCTTGATCTCGCCTTCGTCGAGATCGTAGGCCGCCTTGCGCCGCTTCTCGGCGAGGTAGCGCCAGTCCCAGGGCTCGACGCGCCCGTTGACGCCGTCCTCGGCGGCGAGCGCCTGCAACTCGGCCTCCTCGCGCGCCGCGCGGGCCTTCGCGGGCTCCCACACCGACTGCAGCAGGGCGCGCGCGTTCTCCGGCGTCCGCGCCATGGAATCGGAAAGCCGGTAGGCGGCAAACGAATCGTAGCCGAGCAGCCGCGCACGCTCCGCCCGCAGCTTGATCATCTCCGCGGCGATCGCGCGATTGTCGGTCGCCCCACCATTCTCGCCGCGCATCGACCACGCCTTGAAGGCCTGCTCGCGCAGGTCGCGACGCGCCGAGAAGGTGAGGAACGGCTCGACCGACGAGCGCGACAGCGTGATCACGTACTTGCCGGGATGGCCGCGCTCCTCGGCCGTCGCCGCCGCGGCATCGACGAGCGCCTTCGGCAGGCCGGCGAGATCGTCGCGGCCGTCGAGCACCATCTCCCAGCCCTTCTCGTCGGCGAGCAGGTTCTGCGAGAAGCTGGTGCCGAGCGTCGCCAGCCGCTCCGAGATCGCGGCGAGGCGATCCTTGTCGGCCTGCGGCAGGCCGCCGCCGGCGCGCGAGAAGATCGTGTGGTAGCGCTCCAGCACACGCGCCTGTTCGCCGTCGAGCCCGAGCGCGTTGCGGCGCGTCCACAGATCGTCGATCCGCGCGAACAGCGCGGCGTTCAGGTAGATCGCAGAGGAATGGCGCGAGAGGATCGGCGCCATCTCGCGCTCGATCGCCTGCAGCGCGTCGTTGGTGTCGGCGCCGGCGAGGTTGAAGAACACCGAGGCGACGCGGTCGAGCGCATCGCCCGCGCGTTCCAGCGCCGCGATCGTGTTCTCGAATGTCGCCGGCTCGGGATGGCCCGCGATGGCGTCGATCTCCGCGACGTGCTGGGCCAGCGCCGCTTCGAACGCCGGTTTGAAGTCGGCCGGAGTCACCGCCGCGAACGGCGGCGCCTCGAATGGGCCGGTCCAGGGGGCGAGCAGCGGATTTTGCGAGGTCATGCGGGGATCCGGGGGAAAAGCGTTATGCCCAACGTAAGCGATGGTCCCGCCAACGGAAAGGCGCGCGCGCCGGGCGCATCCTCGCCGCCCTTGCATACTGTTGCATCGTCATCTATATCGGCTTCAGACGAGCAGGGCGACCGCGGATGAACCGGCGCCCCTCATGTTCGTCGATCCTGACCCCGCCGATCGTGTCGCTTGCCTCACAGGCCTTCGGAGCGACTTCACCGACCGCTCAGCACGCGCGGCGCGGGTCAGCCAATTTCCCGCTATAGCCTCGGCCGACCTGGCGATCTAAAAACGATCATGGATCTCCGCTTCTGCGTCGCGCCGATGATGGATTGGACGGACCGTCACTGCCGGTCGTTCCATCGCGTCCTGTCGCGCCGCGCGCGCCTCTACACCGAGATGGTGACCACCGGCGCCGTGCTGCACGGCGACCGCGAGCGGCTCCTGGGCTTCGACGCGGTCGAGCATCCCGTCGCGGTGCAACTCGGCGGCAGCGATCCGCGCGACCTCGCGGTCTCGGCGCGCATCTGCGCCGACCTCGGCTACGACGAGATCAATCTCAATGTCGGCTGCCCGTCGGACCGCGTGCAGAATGGCGCGTTCGGCGCCTGCCTGATGCGCGAACCCGCGCTCGTCGGCGACTGCGTCGCCGCGATGAAGGCGGCGGTCGCCGTGCCGGTCACAGTCAAATGCCGGCTCGGCGTCGACGATCAGGGCCTCGAAGCGCTCGACGCCCTCGCCGATACGGTATTGGCGGCCGGTGCCGACGCGCTGATCGTGCACGCCCGCAAAGCCTGGCTGAAGGGCCTGTCGCCGCGCGAGAACCGCGACATCCCGCCGCTCGATTATGCGGCGGTCTACGCGTTGAAGCGGCGGCTGCCGCATGTGACGATCGCCCTCAACGGCGGCCTCGTCGGCTTCGATCAGATCGAGGCGACGCTCGACCATGTCGACGGTGTGATGGTTGGGCGTGCGGCCTACGGCGACCCGGCCCTGTTGCTCGAGGTCGATGCGCGCGTCTACGGCGTACAGGCGCCGGTCATGACGCGGCTCGAGGCGCTCGACGCCTATCTGCCCTACATGGCCGCGCATCTTGCCGAGGGCGTCCCGCTGCACGCGATGACGCGCCACATGCTCGGCCTCTTCAACACCTGGCCCGGTGCCCGCGCCTGGCGCCGTCACCTGTCGGTGCACGGCGTCCGGCACGGGGCTGGTCTCGACGTCGTCCGCGAGGCGGCCGCCCATATCAGGGCGCCCGACGTCCTCGTGGCGGCATAGCTTCGCGGCGCTCCGCGATCGGAGCGCCGCAAGGTTGATCAATAATAGTAGTAACGGCCGCGGCAGAGGCCGTGATGGCGCCGGTACGGCGTGCAGAGAAGACGGCGCAGCCCTAACCCAAAGCCGCGGCCGAAGCGGTAGCGGTCGTGGTAGCGATAGGTGCGGCGGACGCCGCCGTAACGCTCGCCGCGGATGCCGCGATGGACGCGGGCACTCAATACGCCGATGCGGCCCTCGCCGCGCGTGCGGCCAAACCCTTCGCCGCGTGCCCGTCCAAGGCCGCCGCGCGATGCCCCGAACCCCGTACGCGCCGTCCCGAGCCCCGCACCGGCGCGGGCGCCGCCGTTGGACATAGCACCGCCCCGCGCGCCCATGCCGCCGCCGGACATCGCTCCG
>CAZZZM010000278.1:2560-3703 GCA_964658465.1 uncultured Nakamurella sp. | reverse complement strand
GGCCACCCCTGGGTTGCTTCGCCTTCGGCTCGCAATGACGCGGTCGGTGAGGCTCGCGCTCGCCGCCGTCGTGCTGGCGGCGTCGGTGCCGACGCCGGCGGCGGCCGCGGTGCGCATCAAGGACATCGCGACGATCGAGGGCATCCGCGACAACCAGCTCGTCGGCTACGGCCTCGTCTTCGGGCTCGAGGGCACCGGCGACACCTTGCGCAATGCGCCGTTCACCGAGCAGACGATGCAGTCGATGCTCGACCGGCTCGGGATCAACGTGCGCAACGAGGCGCTGCGCAGCCGCAACGTCGCCGCCGTCATGGTGACGGCCGACCTGCCGCCGTTCATGAACCGCGGCCAGCGCATCGACATCACCGTCTCCTCGATGGGCGACGCGACGTCGCTGATGGGCGGCACGCTCGTGCTGACGCCGATGTCGGGCGCCGACGGCAAGGTGCACGCCGTCGCGCAGGGCGAGGTCGCCGTCTCCGGCACCGCCGCCGTCGGCCAGGCCGAGACCGTCAACCAGGGCGTGCCCACCGTCGGCCGCATCCCCAACGGCGCGACGGTCGAGCTGCCGAACGCCAACCGCCCCGGCGATCTCGGGCCGATGGCGCTCGATCTGAAGAACCCCGACTTCGCGACCGCCATCCGCATCGTCGACGCGATCAACGCCTATTCGCTGCGCCGCTGGGGCATGCGCACCGCCCGCGAGCGCGACTTCCGCTCCGTCGCGCTCACCCTGCCGCCGCACATGGGCACGACGCGCTACGTCGCCGAGATCGGCTCCCTCCTCGTCGAGCCCGACACCGAGGCCCGCGTGATCATCGACGCGCGCACCGGCACGATCGTCATCGGCCAGGACGTGCAGATCTCCACCGTCGCCGTCACCCACGGCACGCTGACCGTGCGCGTGACCGAGACGCCGGTGGTGTCGCAGCCCGCGCCCTTCTCGAAGGGCAAGACCGTGGTGGTGCCGCGCACCGACACCGACATCAACGAGAACGGCGGCCAGCTGCGCGTCCTCGGCGGCACGACGCTGCGCAAGCTCGTCGGCGGCCTGAACCAGATCGGCCTCAAGCCCTCGGGCATCATCGCCATCCTGCAGGCGATCAAGTCGGCCGGCGCGCTGCAGGCGGATTTGGTGACGCA
>CAZZZM010000278.1:0-2460 GCA_964658465.1 uncultured Nakamurella sp. | reverse complement strand
TCGCCGCCACCCCGGCGCGCGCGCAGAGCGCCGAGGCGGACGTGAAGCGCTATTGCACCAACATCGCCAAGGCGGCGAGCGATGCGCGCTTCGCCTGGCAGACGCAGCAGCTCAACGCGCTGGAGACCCGCATCAAGGCGCGCGTCGCCGAGCTCGACGCCAGGACGGCCGAGCTGCGCGACTGGATCGCCAAGCGGGAGGCGCTGGAGAAGAGGGCGGCAGAGAAGCTCGTCGGCATCTACGCCAAGATGCGGCCGGAGACGGCGGCGACGCAGATCTCGCAGCTCGACGACGACATGGCGGCGGCCGTGCTCGGCCAGCTCAACCCGCGCCAGGCGAGCGCGATCTTCAACGAGATCGTGCCGGAGCGCGCCGGCAAGCTCGCCGCGCTGATCGCCGCGGCGCCCGACTCCCACGCCGAGAAGAAGCTGTGATCGCGCGCCTCGCCGTCGCCGCCCTCGCGGGCCTCGCGCTCTCCGGCTGCGCGGTGCGGCCGACCGAGATCGGCCGGGAACCGGTGCTCACCCCCGTCGGCGCGGGAATCGAGCCGGCGATCCTGCCGCATCATTTCGCCGGCGACGAGCCGCGCAGCGCCTTCAACTCGCTCTACCAGGACGGATCGAGCCTCTACCGCGACCCCCGCGCGACCAAGGCCGGCGACGTCATCACCGTCCTCATCTCGATGAACGACAAGGCCTCGCTCGGCAACAACACGCAGGCGAGCCTCGACGACGAGGTCGCCAACAAGTTCGACCTGGCCCTCGGCAAGGGCAAGATCACCGGCGACTTCAACTCGTCCTCGACCACCGGCGCCACCGGCCAGGGACAGATCGACCGCACCGAGAAGATCAAGGTGTCCGTCGGCGCCGTCGTCAGCGAGGTGCTGCCGAACGGCAATCTCGTCGTGTCGGGCTCGCAGGAGACGCGGGTCAATTTCGAGATCCGCCAGATCTACGTCGCCGGCATCGTGCGCCCGCAGGACATCTCGAAGGAGAACACGATCCCCTACGACAAGGTCTCCGAGGCGCGCATCTCGTACGGCGGCCGCGGCCGGCTCAGCGAGGTGCAGCAGCCGAGCTGGGGCCAGCAGATCTACAACGCCGTCAAGCCGTTCTGAGGCGGGGCCATGGCAGCGGCGGCGACGGCGAAGAATGGTGGCAAGGCGAGCCTGATCGTGTCGGCGGCGGCGCTGACGGTGCTCGCGCTGATCGGCGGCGGCCTCGTCGGCAAGATGATCGTCGCGCGGCTCAAGGGGGCGGTCGTCCCCGAGGTCGCCGTCCCCGCGGCCAAGGCGCTGCCCTACCCGAGCACGGTCGAGGTCCGCGAGCTGCCGCCGGTGATCACCAATCTGGCGCCGCCGACGAACTCGCGCGTCCGCCTGCAGGTCGCGATCGTCTACGACAAGGGCGCGATCCAGGAGCCGGGCGTCGCGGCGGCGCAGATCACCGACGACATCGTCGGCTTCCTCAACACGCTGACGCTCGCGAAGCTGCAGGGCGCCAGCGGCCTGCAGAACCTGCGCGAGGATCTGAACGACCGCGCCGGCGTCCGCACGCAGGGCAAGGTGCGCGAAGTGGTGATCGAGACCTTGGTGGTGGAATGACACGCGCCCGCAAGATCACCCGTCTCGTCGGCATCGCCGCCGCCGCCGCGCTGTTCTCGCTCGTTCCGCTCCATGCGGCGCTGGCGCAGGTGCCGGACCTCAACTCGCTGGTGCCGCAGGCGGGCGGCACGGCGACCGGCCGCATCGTCCAGGTCGTCGGGCTTCTCACCATCCTGTCGATCGCGCCGGGCCTGCTCGTGATGGTGACGAGCTTCACGCGCTTTGCCATCGCCTTCTCGTTCCTGCGCTCCGGCCTCGGCCTGCAGACGACGCCGGCCAACCTGATCCTCGTCTCGCTGGCGCTGTTCATGACCTTCTACGTGATGGCGCCGACCTTCGACTCGTCGTGGCAGAACGGGCTGAAGCCGCTGATCGACAACAAGATGTCGGAGAGCGACGCCTATCCCAAGATCGTCGATCCGTTCCGCAAGTTCATGCTCGCGCAGGTCCGCGACAAGGACCTCAAGATGTTCGACGATCTCGCGCAGGCGAGCATCAAGACGACGGACAAGGGCGTGGTCGACCTGCGCGTCCTCATCCCGGCCTTCATGATCTCGGAGATCCGCCGCGGCTTCGAGATCGGCTTTCTCATCGTGCTGCCGTTCCTCGTCATCGACATGATCGTCGCGACGGTGACGATGTCGATGGGCATGATGATGCTGTCGCCGTCGATCATCTCGCTGCCGATGAAGCTGCTCTTCTTCGTGCTGATCGACGGCTGGAATTTGTTGGTCGGCAATCTGATCCGCTCGTATTCTTGACCTTTGGCCCGTCATTGCGAGCCGAAGGCGGAGCAACCCAGGAGTTGCGGCGTCGGCCCCTGGATTGCTTCGCTGCGCTCGCAATGACGGCGGCGG
>CAZZZM010000277.1:0-3716 GCA_964658465.1 uncultured Nakamurella sp. | reverse complement strand
TCGACCTCAGCCGCCTCGGGCGAGGCGACATGGGCGATCAGCGGATTGAACTGCGGACGCCCCTTCGCGTCATAGATGCGCGCGACCGCTTCCGGCGACGTCGCATCGGCCCCGAGGCCGTAGACGGTCTCGGTCGGGAAGGCGACGAGATGCCCGCCACGGATCAGCCGGGCGGCGGTGGCGATGTCGGGTGCGAAGCTCACGGGGCAGCCCGGTGCGCCGCGCCGGGGACGAAGTCAATCGCGGCTTACGCCGCCGGCCTCGAGGGGGTGAGCTTCGCCATCAGCTGATCGGTGCGCTTCTGGACGATGTCGCCGGAGACGATCTCGCCGTGATTGACCAGCATGGTCGCCTGGTCGAGCACCTCGCGGATGCTGGCGCCGGCGCGTTCGCAGAGCGCGGCGAGCGCCGCGGGGTCGTCGTCGCTCTTGAACTGCTTGCGCACGGCGGCGACCGCTCCGGTCGCGCGCCTGTCGAGGTCGGCCACGACCGTCTCGAAGCCCTGTCGGAAGCGGGCATCGAGCCTGTCGTAGGCCTCGAGCGCCGTGCCGCGGCCCGGAAGGATCGATTTCTTGAAATAGTCGCGATACGAGGTCGGACGCCAGCGCTGGATGTCCTCGAACAGTTCGGGCATCGTCGGCAGCTGCTCGACGAGCATGACGATCTCATTGAACAGATTGAGATAATCGTTGGCGAGGCCAGACGCCGGGTTGATCAGCGCCTCGGCCCGCTTGACGCGCGCACCGGACAGTAGCGGGGCCGCCGCCTGAACCGCTTCGCGTTCCTGTTCGGAGAGAAAGCTCATATGGGGACTCGCCTGCGTCCCTCGGATAGCATCCTAGCCGCTAACAAACGGTTCAAGCGCCTACTAAATTCGCACAGCGAACCCGCTCAAAGCCCGCCTTGCAGACTGGCCTGCACCGGGTCCACGAGGTGCGCCGGCTGGGTCGCCGCGACGATGGCGGCGGCGAAAAGCAGAGCGAGGGCGACGACGATGGCGAGCGACGCCGCATGGAACGGCGAGCGGGTCGGCGCGAAGCCGACGCGCCACGATCTTGCATCGAAAGCCGTCGAGTTGATCATTCTGGCGTCAGGTGTGCGCATGTCGTCACCAGATGGCGCCTATTTCTTGATCTGTCACGCTAGCCGATCGGCCGATGGGCGCCTGCGCCCTGCGTCGGCCTAAGTCGCGATGAGCGGGCGTCTCGCCATCACGTCCGCGCCGGCGGCGTTGCGCGACCGGTTCGGCTACGTCGAGCGCCCGGACTTCCCGCCGCGCCACAACATCGCGCCGACGCAGCCGATCCCGATCGTCAGCGCCGCCACGCGCGAGGGTGTGACGACAAGGCACTTCCGGCTCGTGCGCTGGGGGTTCCTGCCCGGCTTCGTGAAGGACCCGAAAGGCTTCCCGCTGCTCTTCAACGCCCGGGCCGAAGGTCTCGCCGACAAGGCGAGCTTCAGGAACGCGCTGCGTCGGCGCCGCTGCCTCGTGCCGGCCGACGCCTTCTACGAATGGCAGCGGTTCGGTCGCGGGCGGGCGGCGCGAGCGCAGCCCTTCGTGGCGCGGCGCAACGACGGCGCGACCATGGCCCTGGCCGGGCTGTGGGAGACGTGGATGGGCCCGAACGGCGAGGAGGTCGACACCGCTTGCATCGTCACGACAGGTGCAAACGCGGTGTCGGCGGCGATCCACCCGCGCCTGCCGGTCGTAATCGAGGCGGCCGACGTCGCGCTCTGGCTCGACCCCGACGAGCGCGCCGCCGACGCCGCCATGGCGCTGCTGCGACCGGCCGCCAACGACGTGCTCTGTTTCGCGCCGATCGGCAATGCCGTGAACCATGCGGCCAACGACACGCTGCAGATCATGACGCCGATCGGGCCGGTCATCACCGCTGCCCCGGGACCTCCATCGGCGCCGACGCAGCTCGACCTGATCTGAGCAGGTCGGCCTCATCCCGGTCGTCCTCCGACGTCGGGAACGATAAGGAATGTTGCGACATTCGGCCTGATGTCATCGCAAGGGTCGGAGCATCGGATGGGCGTTCGTCGCATCCTCGTCGTCGAGGACGATCCGATGATCTCGTTGCACCTCGAAACGATGGTCACGCAGATCGTCGACGCCGAGATCGTCGTCAGCCAGTCCACGGTCGAGGCCGAGCGCGCGTTGCGCGACGGGATCGACTTCGCTCTGCTCGACGTCGACGTGCTCGACGGGACCACGTTCGCGTTCGCATCGGCGCTCATCGATCGCGCGATCCCGTTCGCCTTCCTGTCCGCCTCCAATCGCGAACACGTGCCGGCCGCGTTGCGCGCGGCGCCGTTCGTGGCGAAGCCGTACACGCCGGGCGACATCGCCGACCTTCTGCACGCCACCGGAAAATTCTGAAACGTCCGTCGCGGTTTTGCAGGCCGGAAAAATTGGCTAGACCCGTCCCGCTCTTCGAGAAGGCGGATGGATGACGGACCTTACGATCGACGGCGAGACGTTTCGGGTAGAGGTCGAGGGCGACCCGTCGCGGCCGGCGCTGCTGCTGTCGGGCTCTCTCGGTTCCGATCTTTCGATGTGGGACGCGCAGATGCCGGCGTTGCTCGCGCAGTTTCGCGTCGTACGGTACGATCCGCGCGGCCACGGGCGCAGCACGACGGCCGGTGCTCCCTATTCGCTGGCGCAGCTTGGCGCCGACGCTCTGGCGATCCTCGACGCGCTCGAAATCGAGCGGACCCATTTCATCGGGCTGTCGATGGGCGGCGCGGTCGGCCAATGGCTGCTCGTCAACGCGCCGGAGCGCATCGATCGCGCCGTGCTCGCCAACACGAACGCGCGGTTCGCGCCGCCGCATCTCTGGAACGATCGCATCCGAACCGTCCGCTCGAAGGGCACGCAGGCCTTGGCGGCGGCGACCATGGAACGGTGGTTTTCGGACGAATTCCGCACCGCTCACGCCGACAAGGTCGCGGCGATGGACAAGGTGTTCAGGGCGACATCGCGTGACGGCTACGCGGCAGCCGCCGCCGCCCTTCGCGACACGGACATGCGCGAGGCGCTGCGGGCTGTCGGCCGACCGGTGCTTCTGGTGACGGGGCGGCGCGACGGCATCGCCAGCGCCGCCGACATCGCCACCATGCTCGGCGCCATCCCCGGTGCGCGGCACGTCGAGCTCGACTGCCAGCACCTCTCCAACATCGAGGCCCAGGCGGCGTTCGACGCGGCCGTCGTCGGGTTCCTGACCGGGCCGCTGCGCACCGGCAAGGCGAAGGCGAAGACGGCCGCCAAGCCGGCGACGCGGCGGCGGCCCGGCGCGGCGGCGCGCAGCCCCCTCAAGCGCCCGCAGGCCGCCGCGACGCCGGACCGCCGTCGGCATCCCGCCGGATCGACGCGGACGGGCGCGACACCGGTGGGCGTCAAGGCGAGCGCGCGCAAGACCGCGCGACCCGCCGCGCCGCATCGCGTCTCCCCGATCGCCGCGCGCGCGCCGGTCGCCAAGTCGAACGCCAAGAAGGTCGGCAAGGCCGCGCCGGCCGAAAGTGCCGCGCGCAAGACCAAGCCTGCCGTCAAGGCGGCCACGAAGCCGACGCCGCGGCGCGCTGCGACGGCCTCCGTCGCGACCAGGAAGGGGGTGGCGAAGGCGGGTGCCGTGAAGAAGGTCGCGGCGAAGAAGGCCACCAAGGCTCCTGCGAAGAAGGTCATCGCCACCAAAGCTGTCGCCAAGAAAGCC
>CAZZZM010000276.1:0-3753 GCA_964658465.1 uncultured Nakamurella sp. | reverse complement strand
CGGCTAGACGTTCTGCGCCTGGCTGCCGATCGGCAGCTCGCGGATGCGGCGGCCGGTGGCGGCGAAGATCGCGTTGGTGATCGCCGGCGCGACCGGCGGCACGCCGGGCTCGCCGACGCCGCCGAGCGGCATGCGCCAGTCGTCGTGCGGAACGATGTGCACGTTGACGACCTTCGGGGCGGCGTCCATGCGCAGGATCTCGTACCCGTCGAAGTTGTTCTGGACGGCCTTGCCGCCCTTGAACGTGATCTTCGACATCAGCGCGAGTCCCATGCCCATCACCACGGCGCCTTCGAGCTGCGACTTGACGCGCTCCGGGTTCACCACCGGCCCGCAGTCGATCACGATGTCGACGCGCTTGACGACGACCTTGCCCTTGTCGTCGACCGCGACCTCGCACGCCACCGCGGTGTAGCTGACGAAGGAATAGTGCCCGGCGATGCCGAGACCCGAGCCCTTCGGCATGCTCCGGCCCCAGTCGATCGCCTTCGCCGCCACGTTGATGACGTTGCGCAGCCGGCCCGTGTCGATCGGGTAGACCTTGGGATCCTCGCCGTGGTTCCAGGCATCGCCGATCGCGATCGGATCGAGGATGCGCGCCGGCCCGATGACGTCGAGCAGGTAGTCCTTCTGATCGCGTCCCGCAGCCGCGGCGCACTCGGCGACGAAGCTCTGCACGGCGAAGGCGTGCGGGATGTTGGAGACCGAACGGAACCAGCCGATCCGCACATGCGCGTCGACGGCCGGATTCTCCATCCGGATGTTCGGGATCGCGTAGGGCAGGTTGACGAGACCCATGCCGAGCTCGAACGGCATCTCGTGATCGGCGCCCACCGCGAAGATCGAGCCGATCGTCGGAGCGGCCGAGCGGTGCAGCCACGCGACGGGCATGCCCGTCTCGTCGAGGCCGGCCTCGAGATGCTCGGCCGACACCGTGTGGTAGTAGCCGTTGTGGATGTCGTCCTCGCGCGTCCACAGGAGCTTGACCGGCTTGCCGGCCGCCTTGGCGCAGAGCGCCGCCTCGACGCAATAGTCGGGCTTCGACTTGCGACCGAAGCCGCCGCCGAGCAGCGTGACGTTCACCTTGACCTTGTCGTCGGGCACCCCGAGGCGCTTGGCGACGTTGTCGTGCGCGGCCTGCGGCGACTGCACGCAGGACCAGATCTCGACCGATCCGTCGTCCTTCACGTGGGCGATCGCCGCCGGCGTCTCCATCGGCGCCTGCACGAGATGCGGGATGTAATAGTCCGCACTGACGCGGGTCTTGGCCTTGGCCATCGCCGAATCGACGTCGCCGTTGTTGCGGACGACCTTGCCCGGCGCCTGCGAGGCGGCGACGAGCTTCTTGCGGAACGCCTCGGAATCGTAGCTGGCGTTCGGACCTTCGTCCCAGACGATCTTCAGGGCTTCGCGCCCCTTCATCGCGGCGTAGGTGTTGGTCGCGATCACGGCCACGCCGCCGAGCGGCTGGAACTTGACGGGCGCGACCGCCGGGTCGATGCGGACGATCTTGACGACGCCCGGCACTTTCAGCGCCGCGGAATCGTCGACGCTCTTCACCGTGCCGCCGAACACCGGGCTGCGCGCCACGACGGCGTGCAGCATGCCGTCGAGCTTGGTGTCCATCCCATAGACCGCGCGGCCGGTGGTGATGTCGAAGCCGTCGTAGATCCCGACGTTGCCCTTGCCGATGTAGCGGAAGTCGGCGGGGCGCTTCAGCACCACCATCTCCGGCGACGGCACCGGCAGCTCGGCCGCCGCCTTGGCCAGCGCGCCGTAGCCGAGCGTCTTGCCGGACTTGGCGTGGACGACCTGGTGGCCCTTGGCGGCGCATTCCTCGACCGGCACGCCCCATTGCTTGGCGGCGGCCTGCACGAGCATCAGCTTCGCCGCGGCGCCGGCGTGGCGCATGTGGACGATGTTCTGGCGCGTCGAGCGCGAGCCGTCGGTGTCCTCGTTGCCGTACTTGCCCTCGTTGCCTTCGGCCTGGACGATGCGGATCTTGTCCCAGTCGGCGTCGAGCTCGTCGCCGATGATGATGCCCCAGCCGGTGCGGATGCCTTGCCCCATGTCGGAGCGCTGGCAGGTGATGGTCACGATGCCGTCGTCGGCGATCGCGACGAAGAGCTTCGGGTTGTCGCGCCAGCCGTTCGGCATGCCGTCGGCGCCGAACCCGGCGGCCTTGGCCGGGGTGTCGATCGACAGCGCGACGACGAAGCCGCCGAGCCCAGCGATGAGACCGCGGCGGCTGACGTTCGCGATGCGCGGGCGCTGCGCCGCCTCGGTGAGGGCGGCGAAGTCATGATCGTGCGTCATCAGATCGCTCCCTTGCTATCGGCGGCCTTGTGGATGGCGGCGCGGATGCGCGGGTAGGTGCCGCAGCGGCAGATGTTGCCGCTCATCGACGCGTCGATGTCGGCGTCCGTGGGCTTGGGCGTCGTCTTCAGCATCGACACGGCCTGCATGATCTGGCCGGCCTGGCAATAGCCGCACTGCGGCACGTTCAGCTCGCGCCACGCGACCTGCACCGGGTGGTTGCCGTCCTTCGACAGGCCCTCGATGGTGGTGACCTTGGTGTCCTTCGCCGCCGACACCGGCGTCACGCAGGCGCGGGCCGCCTCGCCGTCGAGATGGATGGTGCAGGCGCCGCACAGGGCCGCGCCGCAGCCGAACTTCACGCCCGTGAGGCCGAGTTCGTCGCGCAGGTACCAGAGAAGCGGCATATCCGGATCCCCGTCGAAGCTGCGCGCCTCGCCGTTGACTGTCAGGTTGATCAAGGTTTCTCCTCCCTGGAGAACTATGCGGCGCACACCGCCGCGCGCCCGCACAATAGACCCCTCCGACCGGAAATCGAAGACCCTTTGTGATCAAAGCGGTATTCCCGCAGGGGACGTGCGATGCGGGTTGAATTTCCGCGGCGGCGGGGGTGCCTTGTCGTTGCGGCAGGCTCCCGGCGTCACCGGGCCGAAGCCCGTGCCGCGACCATGCCTGCGGAGGCAGAGACACGGAGGCCTCGATGATCCAAACCATTTCCGTCGCGCACGTGACCTTCGAGACGGAGCGGCCCTTCGACGCGGTCGTGGCCGCCTTCGAGTGCGAGGTCGGCTCGCTCGAGGACGTCGGGTGGGCCTCGATCCCGGCGGCGGCGACCGACCTGGAGCGCTTCGAGGTGCTGGTCAGATCGAAGCGGCATTATCTAGCAAACACACCTTGAGGTGATCTACCGCTATCGCCCTGTGATCGCTACCTTTTTTCCATCTGTAGCGAACATGGAAAGGACGGTATCGCAAAGCTCGTCTAGGTTTTGATCTGAGCGCAGCATTTCGATGGCGACATGCTCTGGAAGCCCTGTTGCGGCTATGAGCGCGGTAAGCTGTTCCGCACTAGATGCGGAAGCGCCACTTGTAACGTCTTTTGACGATGTCATTTGACGCTTCTCCAACGTCGAAAGTGACGTAAGATCAAATATGTAGGCGTGCTTGGCTGATCCGCCAACAAGTCAAATGGCCGAGTCATCTACCGTCACGATCCTCCGCAACAAATCCGGCTTCACCCGCTTCCTGACGCTCGATCATGGAGAATGGCTGACGCAGCGCGGCCGGCCGACGAAGTTCCTGCTCTACACGATCGGCAACCCGCTGATCGCCATCACCATGCTCGAGCACGACGTCGAGGCCGGGCTCGACGTGCCGGTACGCCTCGCGATCTACGAGACGGCGGACGGGCGCACGCGTCTCGTCTTCAACAAGCCGT
>CAZZZM010000275.1:0-3778 GCA_964658465.1 uncultured Nakamurella sp. | reverse complement strand
TGACGCAGTCGCAGGAAGCACCGCCCGCGCTCGACCTGCCGGGGGCCCTCGCGCTCGTCTTCGCCCTGTCGGCGCTCGCCGGCGCCGTCGACGCCTGCGGTCTGACGATCCTGAAGGACCTGTTCGTCTCGTTCATGAGCGGCAACTCGACGTCGCTCGCGGTGGCGATCGGCCGCGGCGACCGCGCGAGCATCCTGCTCATCGCCCCGATCATCGCGACCTTCGTCGCCGGCGCGGCGGCAGGGACGGTGCTGGCCGTCCTGGCGGGCCGGCGCCACCTGCCCTTCGTGGTGCTGGCCGTCGCGCTGATCCTGGCGCTGCCGATCGCCGTGCCGACCGCGACCATCCTGGCGATGACCTTCGCGATGGGCGCGCTCAACGCGGCGATGAACCGCGCGGGCTCGGTCTCGGTGAGCCTGACCTACGTCACCGGCACGCTGGTGAAGCTCGGCATCGGGCTCGGCCATCTCCTCTGCGGCCGCGCCAAGGACTGGAGCTGGCTCCTGCAGGGCGTGCCGTGGGTCGGCCTGATGACCGGCGGCCTTCTCGCGGCGGTGGGGTTGTCGCATTTCGGCAGGTCGACCATCGACGCGCTGCCGCTCGTCGCCCTGGCCCTCTCGGTCGCGTCGGGGCTGGCGCTGCCGCGCGCCGCCTGACCGGCGATCATTTGATCAGCGCGGTGGCCTCGCGGAACTTCGGATGCGCGGCGCTGCCGATCCACTCGAAGATCACCATCTCGGTCGTGACGATCTCGGCGCCCTGCAGCTCCATGCGGCGGATCGCGGCCTCGACGTTCTCGGGCCGGCGCGACGAGATCGCGTCGCGCACGACATAGACCGGCCGCCCGCGCGCGATGAGGCCGAGCGCCGTCTGCAGCACGCAGATATGCGCCTCGACCCCGGCCAGCACGACGGCGTGGTCCTCGCCGAGCCGGTCGAGAAACCCGTCCGCCTCGACGGCGCCGAAGCACATCTTCGGCAGCGGCGCGCCGGCCGGCACGGCGAGCTCGGGGACCGTCGGCCCGAGGCCCTTGGGATATTGCTCGGTGTAGATCACCGGCACGCCGACCATCGCCGCCGCGTCGGCGAGCTTGCGCGCATTGGCGACCGTCGCGTCGCCGCGATCGATCACCGGCATCAGCTTGATCTGGAAATCGATGAGGGCGAGCGTGGACGTCCGCGGATCGAGGGTCGGCATGGTGTCTCCTTCAAGCCGACACCTCGCCCGAAGGCCGCCGCCGGCGCAAGCTCGACGAACCGCAGCGGCGGTGGCGTGAAAGGCGTCTTACGTTCACCCCCGCAAGTCGCCGCGTCGTGTTTACGGCCCCGAAGGCTTTCCCCGCTACACCACGTGCTCGCGTTCCGGCTCCGACCGGGTCGCGCGTGTTCCGAGGCTCGACAGTGCTCCAGCAGGACCTTGCGCCAGCGCAGACGGAAACCCGACAACGCATCCTCGTCGCGGAGGATTCGCCGACGATGCGCGAGGTCGCGCGCGTGCTGCTCGAGCGGGCGGGGTTTTCGGTCGACGTCGCGGCCAACGGCGTCGAGGCGGTGGCCTGCGCGGCGGCCGGCGCCTACGACCTGATCCTCATGGACATCAACATGCCGCAGCTCGACGGCGTCGAGGCGGCGGCGCAGATCCGCGCCTTGGGCGCCCCCGCCGCCGCGGTCCCAATCCTGGCGATGACCGCCGAGCAGGGGCCGGACCGCCTCGAGGACATCATCGAGGCCGGCATGAACGGCTATCTCAGCAAGCCGTTCGGCCGGGCCAAGCTGCTCGAGGCCATCGCGCCCTGGGTGGGCGTGGCGGCGTAAGCCGTCAGCGTTCGCCGGCGCCCGGATGCTCTCCGGCCCGCTGCGGGAAGACCATGATGCAGGCGACGATGAAGGCGATCAGCACCGCCGAGGCGGAGAAGCGGTCGAGCGCCAGGCCGCCGTGCGCGATCGGCTTGTCGAGAAAGTCGCCGACGGTCGCGCCGAGCGGACGGGTCAGGATGAACGCCGCCCAGAACAGGCCGACGCGCGAGATCCTGGTGGTGAGCGCGAGCAGGCAGATGACGAGGAGGCCGGCGCCGAACAGCAGCGCGCCGCCGGCGTAGCCGAGGCCGCCCGAATCGGCGGCGTAATCGCCGAGCGCCGTGCCGAGCGTCTGCGAGAACAGGATCGTCACCCAATAGAAGCTCTCGACCTTCGGGCTCGCGATGCGCGCGGCCGAGATCGACCCCGTCGCCAGCCGCCAGACGACCAGGCTGGCGAGCAGCAGCGCGGACAGCAGCAGCGAGCCGCCGAGATAGCCGATGCCGAGCGAGCGCGTGGCGAAATCGGCCAGCGTGGTGCCGACCGTCGTCGAGGCGACGACGACGCCCCAATACAGGAACGGCCGGAACCGCCGCGCGCGGACCTGGACGACGGCGATCGCGACGAAGGCGGCGGCGAAGATCGCCGTGGAGACGAGATAGCCGAGGTGGAGCGACATCGAGAAGGCGTCGCCGCCCGTCTCGCCGAGCGTCGTCGCGGCGATCTTGATGATCCAGAACGAGAGCACGATCTCGGGCACCTTGCCGAAGCCCGAGCGCGGCGGCGTCTCTCGCGCAACGAGCGACGCTCCGTGGTAGGCGTTGCTGAAGGTGCCGGCGGCTGCGGTCATGGGGACTCCTTTTGCCGCCAACCTCGGCGTCGATTGCGGCGCCGACGTGGACACCCCCGGCGGCGACGGATCTCGCGACGGCTGGCGCTGCGGCGGCGAGACCCTATGATCGACGCCGACGAGAGGACCGCCGCCGATGGCGAGGATGGTGTTGGACGAAAGCTTCGTTCGTAACGGCGACGGTCCCACCGAGAGAGGGCGGATCGCCCCCGGCTCGACGACGCCGATGCTTGGCGCCGAGGCCGTACACGCCGCCGCGCTGCTCGCCGTCGACCCCGGCCTCGGCGGCGCCACGCTGCGCGCGCCGGCGGGGCCGGCTCGCGACGCTTGGCTCGACGCCGTGCGCGCGCATTTCGCCGCCGCCGCGCCCGACGGCCCGCCGCCGCCCTGGCGCCGGCTGCCGCCCGGCGTAGCCGAGGGCCGGTTGATCGGCGGCCTCGACCTCGCCGCGACGCTGGCAGCGGGGCGGCCGGTCGCCGAGCGCGGCCTCCTCGCCGAGGCGGCGGGCGGAATCCTCGTCGTGCCGATGGCCGAGCGACTGGCCGCCGGCGTCGCCGGGCTCGTCGCTGGCGCGCTCGACTCGGGCGAGATCGTCGTCGAGCGCGACGGCATCGCGGCGAGGGCGCGCGCGGATATCGTCTGCATCCTCCTCGACGAAGGCCTCGACGACGAGCGCGCGCCCGCGGCGCTGGTCGAGCGGCTCGCCTTCCACCTCGACCTCGCCGGGATGCACCCGGCCACGCAGCGGGACGACATCGCGCCCCTCGCGGACATCGCCGCCGCGCGCGCCCGCCTGCCGGCGGTCGTGGCTGCCGACGACGTCGTCGAGGCGATCGCCGCGGCGGGCCTCGCCTTCGGCGTGCCGTCGCTGCGCATCGCCGGGCTGACGCTGCGCGCCGCCAAGGCGGCGGCCGCGCTCGCCGGCCGCGCGGCTGTCGCGGCCGACGATCTCGCGCTCGCCGCCGCCTTGGTGATCGCGCCACGCGCGACGCAGCTGCCGGCGCCCCCCGAGACCGAGCAGAAGGACCAGCCCGAGGACGCGCCGCCCGAGCCGCCGCCGCCGGATGACACGCCGGATGCGGCCGACGCCGAGCCGACCGCACAGGACCTCACCGACCTCGTCGTCGAGGCC
>CAZZZM010000274.1:0-3795 GCA_964658465.1 uncultured Nakamurella sp. | reverse complement strand
CCGGCCCCCCAGGCGGGCGGCGCCACCATTCTGCTGGCCGACGATCTCGATCTCAATCGCAAGCTCATCTCCGACATGCTCACCGTCGAAGGGTATCACGTCGACTGCGTCGCCGACGGCGCCGCCGCGGTGCTGGCCGTCCAGGCGAAAACCTACGACCTCGTGCTGATGGACATGATCATGCCGGGAATGGACGGGATCGCCGCCACGCAGGCGATCCGCGCGCTGCCGGCGCCCGCGGGCCGGGTGCCGATCGTCGCGCTGACGGCCAACACGTTCCGCGAGCAGCTCGACAGCTGCCTCGAGGCCGGCATGGACGCGACGCTGACGAAGCCGATGACCTTCGACGCGCTGATCGACGTCGTCACCGCCTGGACCTGCGGGCGGACCGCCGCCGCCTGATCGACGCTGCGGCCGCGACCCGGCGGACCGGGCAAATAAAAAGGGCCGCCGAAGCGACCCTTTTCAAAACCCGATGCGTTGAAGATTACATCTTCTCCTGCATCATCATATTCTTATGCATCATCATGTGCTTGTGCATCATCATGTGATGATGGTGGTGATGCATCATCATCGGGGCCGTGCTGGCCGAGGCCATCTGGGCGCCCGGCGCCAGCATCGGCTGCAGGATCGGCTGGGTGACGCCGTTGACGACCATCATCGTCTCGCGCATGCCGGGGAAGAGCGTCTCGCCCGGGAGATTGGTCGGCGCGCCCATGTTCATCGGGGTGGCCGGGAAGTCCATGGCGTTGGCGGAAACGGAAACAGTCAGCGCGGCGCCGGCGATGGCGGCGACAGTCGCAATCTTGCGGATCATAAAGCTCTCCTCCTCGTGTTGCCCTGCACGACAATCACAGGCTCGCGTCATAGCCCGATTGCCTAGGTCCAGACACAAAAATCGCTTGATCGGCCCAGGGTTGCAAAATTCCTTCGGAAAATGCGTCAGAAATGCAACGCAATTCTCCGTCGTGGGGGCTTCCGACTACCCGAGCAGTCGGCGCCGGGGCCGTTTCCGCTCGCGTGCGAACGTCGCGACCATCTCGAGATGCGGCGAATAGCGGAACTGATCGACCGGCACGATTCGCGCGACGCGAAAGCCGCCCGCGATGAGGATCGCCGCATCGCGCGCGAAGCTGTCGACGTCGCAGGCGACAGACACGACCCGCTGCACGGAAGAAGCGACGAGCGCCCGCGCCTGCATCTCCGCACCGGCGCGCGGCGGGTCCATGACCACGGCATCGTGGCGGTCGAGCGCATCGCCGGCGAGCGGACGGCGGAACAGGTCGCGCGTCTCGACCGTGACGCGCCGCAAGCCGACGGTGTCCCGCGCGGCGCGATCGAGCGCGGCCAGCGCCGGCCCCTCCGCATCGATCGCCGTGACGTCGGCCGCCTGCGCGATGCGCAGCGCGAACGTGCCGAGCCCGGCGAAGAGGTCGGCGACCCGGCGGGCGCCGGCGAGCGCTTCGAGGACGTGGGACGCGAGCACGTCTTCGCCGGCCCGGGTGGCCTGCAGGAACGCACCTGACGGCAAGGCAACGCGCGCCGGGCCGAAGGCGATCTCCGGCTTGCGCGTCTCGAGGACGATCACGCCGTGGTTGGCGAGGCGGGCGAGATCGTGCGCCAGCGCAACTTCGGCGAGGCGCGCGCGGCTGCGCTCGCCGAGCGGCCCGTGCCCGCGCAGGTCGATGTCGAGCCCGGCGTCCGTCGCCGTCACGACGATGTCGAGCGGCTTGTGCGCTTTCGAGAGGACATCGGCGACGGCTCGCGCCGCCGGCAGCGCGCCGGCGAGGTGGGGGTCGAGGATCGGGCATTCCTCGATCGCCACGATGTCGTGCGAGCGGGCGCGCATGAAGCCGACGCGGGTCCGGCCGTCCTCGTCGGTGCGCGCGTGGAACGTGACGCGCCGCCGCCCTGCCCCGTGGGCGTCGACGAGCGGCGCCACCTCGGCCTCCACGCCGGCACGCGACAGCGCCGCAACAAGGAGCCCGCGCTTCCATGCCGCATAGGGCGGCGCGGCCAGGTGCTGCACCGCGCAGCCGCCGCAGGTGCCGAAATGCCGACAGATCGGCGCCACGCGCTCCGGGCTCGGCGAGACAAGGCCGACCAGGTTCGCCCGCTCGCCGACGACGTCGGCGGTGACGGTTTCGCCGGCCAGGGCGTAGGGGACGTAGACGCGGCGCCCCTCGTGCGTGGCGATCCCCTCGCCGCGTCCGCCCAGCCGTTCGATGGCGAGCCGGACGATCGCCTGTTGCCGTTCGGCCATGTACATCCCCATCTCCAGGGCCTCGATAGGCCGCGGGCGAGGATCTTCACAATGGCAGGCTGGAATATCTCGCGCATACCCGACCAGACCGGACGCACGGCGATCGTCACCGGCGCCTCCAGCGGGCTCGGCACCGAAGTCGCCGACGGGCTGGCGCGGAAGGGCGCCACGGTGATCCTCGCCGTGCGCAACGAGGCCAAGGGCGAGACGGCGCGGGCGCGCATCCTCGCCGGCACGCCCGGGGCGAACGTCACCGTCTCGCGCGTCGACATGGCCGACCTCGCCTCGATCCGCGCCTTCGCCGCGCGCGAAGGCGAGCGCCCGGCGATCGACATCCTCGTCAACAACGCGGGCCTCGGCATGCAGCCGGCCCGCGCCGTGACGGCCGACGGATTCGAGCGCCAGTTCGGCACCAACCACCTCGGACCCTTCGCGCTGACCGGCCTGCTGCTGCCGGCGCTGCTGCGGTCCAAGGCGGCGCGCGTCGTCGCGGTCGCCTCGATCGCCCATCGCGGCGGCAAGATCGACTTTCCCGACCTGCAGGGCGAGGCGCGCTATTCGGGCGGCAAGGCCTACAACCAGTCGAAGCTCGCCAACATCCTTTTCGCGCGCGAACTGGACCGCCGCGCGCGGGCGGCCGGCGCGCCGCTGGTCAGCGTCGTGGCGCATCCCGGCATTTCGGCGACCGGCTTCATCGACGCCACGCAGATGGGCGGCGTGCAGACGCGGGTGGCCAACTTCATCGTCGGGCTGGTCGGCCAGGACGCCGCCGCCGGCGCCGATCCGCTGATCTACGCCGCGACGATGCCCGACGTCGCCGGCGGCCAATATTGGGGGCCGGACGGCCTGCTCGAGTTCCGCGGCCGCCCGGCGCCGGCGAAGCTGTCGTCGCAGGCGCAGGACATGGGCACCGCGGCGCGGCTGTGGCGCGAGTCGGAGCGCCTGACCGGGGTCAGCTACGGCGAGCTCGATGCCGCCGTGGCCGCCTGACGCCTACCGCACCGGGCTGGCGAACGGCACGTAGCGATACACCCAGGTCTCGGTCAGCGGCTCGCCGTGGTAGGCCAGATGACAGCGCAGGTCGACCGGGTCGCTGCCGTCCGGATCGAGGTCGAACTGGATGCGCCACAGCCCGAGGTCGCCGTCCGGCGACGGCTCGACGATGACGTTGAGAAACTTGCCGCGCGACGTCTCAAGCACCGGCTCCGGCACCGCATCGGCCACGCGCGTCGCCTCGAAGCCGCCCTTGAACTCGAGCACGAACTTGCGCAACACCTTCGAGCGCGGCGCGCCCTGGATGCCGCCGGCGCCGAGGCGCGTCGCGACGCAGAGCGCCAGCTTGCCGGGATACGGGTCGGTGTCGCGCCACAGCAGCCTGTAGCGGTAGTCGAGCACGTCGCCGGCCTTGTTGGGCGCGTCAGCCACCCACGACAGCACGATGTTGTCGTAGATCTCGTTGTCGGTCGGGATCTCAAGGAGCTGCACCGAGCCCTTGCCCCAGTCGCCGACCGGCTCGCACCAGCAGCAGGGAC
>CAZZZM010000273.1:0-3808 GCA_964658465.1 uncultured Nakamurella sp. | reverse complement strand
CGCATGCAGCCCGGCGTCGTCTACACGACGTTCCACCACGCCAAGACCGGCGCCAACGTCATCACCACCGACTATTCGGACTGGGCGACCAACTGCCCCGAGTACAAGGTGACCGCGGTGCAGGTGCGCAAGACCAACCGCATGTCGGATTGGCAGGCGAAGTTCTTCGAGGAGGACATCGACCTGAAGCGCATCGCGGCGCTGGGGCTCGAGGCGGCGGAATGAAGTCGCCGATCGACAAGCTGGTGATGATGGGCAACCAGATCGCCCAGTTCTTCAAGTCCTACCCGCACGACGAGGCGGTGGCCGGCATCGCCTCGCACATCGAGGCGTTCTGGACGCCGAAGATGATCGCCACCTTGAAGGACGGCATGGACGAGGCCGGCGCCGTCGATCCGCTGCTGGCCGAGGCGCTGTCGCCCGAGGTCGCCGCGCGCGACCCCGCCGAGAAGGCGGATGCCGGACCCGGCAAGGTCGGCGAACTGGGCGCGGTCGACGCGGGCTAGTCCAGCCCGCGGGCAGCGCGCACGACGCGCTGCACGTGATGGCCGAGCGCGCTTGCCCGGCCCTCCCCGTTTCGCGCTATGACGTCGGCATGTGGCGCACCGACGTCTTCACCCTCTTCCCGGCGATGTTTCCGGGACCGCTCGGGCTCTCGCTCGCTGGCGACGGGCTGGCGCGCGGCCTGTGGCGGCTGGCGGCGCACGACATCCGCGAACACGGGCTCGGCCGCCATCGCGCGGTCGACGACACGCCGGCGGGCGGCGGCGTCGGCATGGTGATGCGCGCCGACGTCGTCGCCGCGAGCCTCGATGCGCATGTCGCCGCCGACGATCCGCGCCCGCGCCTGCTGATGACGCCGCGCGGCAGGCCGCTGACCCAGGCCCGCGTCCGCGCGCTCGCCGCCGGCCCGGGGGCGATCGTCGTCTGCGGGCGCTTCGAGGGCGTCGACGAGCGCCTCGTCGCGGCGCGCGGTCTCGAGGAAGTGTCGATCGGCGACTATGTGCTCTCCGGCGGCGAGATCGCCGCGCTCGCGCTGCTCGACGCCTGCGTGCGGCTGCTGCCCGGGATCATGGGCCACGACGCCTCCGGCGACGACGAGAGCTTCGAGGGCGGCACGCTCGAGTACCCGCACTACACGCGCCCGCGCGAGTTCGAGGGTCGTGCGATCCCCGACGTCCTGCTCTCCGGCGATCATGCGCGGATCGCGCGCTGGCGCGCCGAGACGGCGCTGCAACTCACCCGCGAGCGGCGCCCGGACCTGCTGCCCCGCGACCGCGACTGAGCGCCGACGCGTCTGCCGTTCGGCCAGCGCGGGTGGCTATCCGACCACCGAGATTTCTGAGAAGCTTCGGCGCAAGAGCGTCGGGCGACGGACCTGTGTGAGGTCGCGCTCAACAAGGCGCGACAAAGCGGAGGACGTCTGATGAACGAGATGCCGAAGATCGAGACCTTTTTCGGCGGCTGTCCGCATGATTGCCCCGACACCTGCTCGATGCTGTTCGAGGTCTCGAACGGCCGGCTGCTCGGGGTCCGCGGCAATCCCGATCATCCGATGACGCGCGGCGGCCTGTGCGTGAAGCTCAAGGATTACGAGGAGCGCCACTACCATCCCGACCGCCTGCTCTATCCGATGCGCCGCGTCGGCCCGAAGGGGTCGAAGCAGTTCGAGCGGATCACCTGGGACGAGGCGCTCGACGAGATCGTGTCGCGCTGGAAGGCCATCATCGACGAGCACGGTCCGCAGGCGATCGTCCCCTACAGCTACCTCGGCAACCAGGGCCTCGTGCACGGGCTCAACGGCGGCGACGCGTTCTTCAACCGGATGGGCGCGACCGTCACCGAGCGCACCTTCTGCGGCGAGGGCTCCTGCACCGCGTGGCTGCTGACGGTCGGCCCGACGGCGGGCCTCGATCCGGAGAGCTACATCCACTCGAAGTACATCGTCATCTGGGCCTGCAACAGCGTCAGCACCAACCTGCACCATTGGGCGATCGTCAAGGACGCGCAGAAGCTCGGCGCCAAGGTCGTGGTGATCGACGCCTACGCCTCGCGCACCGCCAAGGCCGCGGACTGGCACATCGCCCCGAAGCCGGGCACCGACGGGGCGCTGGCCATGGCGCTCATCAACTCGATCATCGCGCAGGGTCTCGTCGACCAGGATTACGTCGACAATCACACCATCGGCTACGAGGAGCTGAAGGAGCGCGCCGCGAGCCGCACGCCGGAATGGGCCGAGGCGATCACCGGCGTGCCGGCCGCCGACATCCGCCAGCTGGCGCGCGAGCTGGCCACCGCGCAGCCGGCGGCGATCCGCATGGGCGTCGCGCTCGAGCGCCATTACGGTGGAGGCCAAACGATCCGCGCAGTGACGAGCATCCCCGCGCTGACCGGTGCCTGGCGCCACGTCGGCGGCGGCGTCACCCAGTTCGGCGTGTGGGAGCACCCCTACAAGTTCGACGTCATCTGCCGGCCGGATCTCATCCCGGAGGGCACGCGCGTCGTCTCCAACCTGCAGATCGGCCGCGCGCTGCTGGGCGAGATCCCGATGGACCCGCCGATCATGTCGATGATGTGCTGGAACTCGAACCCGGTGACCCAGGCGCCGGAGACCGACAAGATCGTCGCCGGCCTGATGCGCGAGGACCTGTTCCTCGTCTCGGCCGAGCACTTCATCTCGGACACGGCGTCCTACGCCGACATCCTGCTGCCGGCCTCCATGGGCGCCGAGATGGAGGACATGATCCTCTCCTGGGGTCACCTCTATCTCACCTACAACACGAAATGCGCCGACAGCCCCGGCGAGGCGATCCCCAACAACGAGATCTTCCGCCGCCTCGCGGCCCGCATGGGCTACGAGGAGGAGAACTTCAAATGGTCGGACGCGGAGTGCCTCGAGCACTACGTCGACTGGTCGGCGCCGGCCTGCGAGGGCATCGACCTCGCCTACATGCGCGAGCACGGCTTCGCGCGGCTGAAGGTCGGCACGCCGGACGACCGCGCCCCCCACAAGGAGGGCAACTTCCCGACCCCGTCCGGCAAATGCGAGCTCAAGGTGGAGGGGGCGAAGAACTTCGTCGCGCCGCCGTTCCGGCAGATGTACCTCGGCTTCCAGCCCGGCGAGGATCTCGATCCGTTGCCGGACTATGTCGGCCCCCGCGAGAGCCATGCCGCCGATCCGGCGCTCGCCGCGCGCTTCCCGCTCAACATCGTCTCGCCGAAGAGCCACGGCTTCCTGAACTCCTGCTACGCCAACATGGAGCAGAAGATTCAAGGCCAGGGCGAGCAGTTCGTGATGATCAGCCAGGCGGACGCGGACAAGCGCGGCATCTCCGACGGCGACCGGGTCAAGGTCGCCAACGACCGCGGCGCGTTCAAGGGCGTCGCGCGCATCACCGACGACGTGAAGGCCGGGATCGTGGTGGCGACGCTCGGCTACTGGCGCCAGCTTAACGAGGGCACGGTCAACAGCATCTCCTCGGCCGCCTTCGCCGATATGGGCCACGCGCCGTCGTTTTCGGACAATCTCGTCGAGGTCTCGCTGACCAACTGACGGGGCGGCGCCCGCCGGAGAAAACGTGGCGCTCGACCGCCCGCCGCTCTATCGAGAGCGGATGGACGGATCGAGCGCGACGGACACGATCTTCGCGGTGGCCAGCGGCGCCGGCCGCGCGGCGATCGCGGTGGTGCGCGTCTCCGGCCCGCAGGCGCATGCCGCCGTCGCCGCCCTCGCCGGGCGGGTGCCCGAGCCGCGCCGCGCGACGCTGGCGCGGCTGCGCGACCCCGCCGACGGCGAGACGCTCGACCA
>CAZZZM010000272.1:0-3812 GCA_964658465.1 uncultured Nakamurella sp. | reverse complement strand
GGGCGCGCCGGCGCCGACAGCCATTTGGCGCTGCCGGTGGTCGAGGCGTCGCGCGGCGACCTGGCGGCCTCCGATTTCGTGCCGTTCCGGCGGAACGCCGACCTGCCTGCGGGCATGACCGCGCATGTCGTCTACACGGCGCTCGATCCCGAGCGGCCGGCGACGATCTCGCCCGTCGTCGTCGAGACGGTTATCCGCAAGGCGATCGGCTTCAACGGGCTGCTGTTTTCGGACGACCTGTCGATGAAGGCGCTGCCGGGCACGTTCCGCGCGAAGGCGGAAGGCCTGTTCGCCGCCGGGGTCGACATCGCGCTGCACTGCAACGGCGACCGCCGCGAGGCGGAGGCCGTCGCCGCCGCCTCGCCGCCGGTCGAGGGCGCCTGCGCGGCCCGCGTGGCGCGCGCGTGGGCGGCGATGGCACGGCCCGAGCCGGACTTCGATCCTGTGGATGCGGTCGCGATGCTCGATCGCGTGCTTGCGACGACTGCCTGAACGGCCGACACTCCGGCCGCCTCGATCGGAGGCGGGGACGGATATGGCGGAGCCTGATTTCGAGAACGACGCGAGCCTCGCGCGCGAGGCCGCCGAGGACGAGCGCTTCGTCGTCGACGTCGACGGCTTCGAGGGGCCGCTCGACCTGTTGCTCGAGCTCGCGCGGCGCCAGAAGGTCGATCTGCAGCGCATCTCCGTGCTGGCGCTGGCCGAGCAATACCTCGCCTTCATCGAGGCGGCGCGGACGTTGCGCCTCGAGCTCGCCGCCGACTATCTCGTCATGGCCGCCTGGCTCGCCTACCTGAAATCCCGCCTGCTGCTGCCGCGCGCCAAGGCCGAGGAGGCCGAGGAGGCGGGCGACCTCGCCGCCGCGCTCGCCGAGCGGCTGCGCCGGCTGGAGGTCATCCGCGCCGCGGCGCAGGCCCTGGAGGCGCGACCGCGCGTCGGGCGCGACATGATGCTGCGCGGCATGCCCGACCCGACGATCCTCAACGGCGACGGCGACGACGGCGCGCCGGTCTGGACGGCGACGATCTACGACCTGCTCTCCGCCTACACCCGCCAGCGGCAGAAGCAGGCGGCGACGCGGATGAGCCTGCGCCGGCGCGTGGTCTGGTCGCTCGCCGAGGCGCGCTCGGCGCTGCAGCGGCTGGTCGGCGAGGCCGGCGACTGGACCGCGCTCGACGCCTTCCTCATCGACTTCTGCGTGACGCCGGAGCTGCGCCGCACGGTGCGCGCCTCCTCCTTCTCGGCGATGCTCGAGATGGTGAAGGAGGGCAAGCTCTCGCTGCGCCAGGACGGTCATTTCGCGCCGCTCTGGGTGAAGCGCAGGGCGCCGGTCGCCCTGGTCGAGGCTGGATGATGGCCGAGATCGCCCGCCTCTTTCCCGACGTCGAGCAGCCGCGCGAGGCGCGCCAGATCGCCGAGGGCAAGCGCATCGCCGAGGCGCTGCTGTTTGCGGCGACCGAGCCGCTGGCGGAGGACAAGATCGCCGCGCGGCTGCCCGAGGGCGTCAAGGTCGCCGACGTGCTCGCCGCGCTGCGGCAGGATTATGCCGATCGCGGCGTGCGGCTGGTGCGGGTCGGCGCGAAATGGCTGTTCCGCACCGCCGACGACCTCGCCTGGCTGCTTTCGGCAAGCGGGCGCGAGGTGCGAAAGCTGTCGCGCGCGGCGCTCGAGACGCTGGCGATCATCGCCTACCACCAGCCGGCGACCCGCGCAGAGATCGAGGACATCCGCGGCGTCGCCGTCGCCAAGGGCACGCTCGACGTGCTGCTCGAGACGGGCTGGGTGAAGCCGCGCGGGCGCCGCCGCTCGCCGGGACGTCCGATCACCTTCGGCACGACGGACGCCTTCCTGCTGCACTTCGGACTCGAGGCGATCGGCGACCTGCCGGGCCTCGACGAGCTGCGCGGCGCCGGCCTGTTCGACCGCCAGCTTCCCGCCGGCTTCACCGTGCCGCTGCCGCGCGACGGCGACCTGCAGGACGACGAGGACCCGCTCGACTCGGAGGAGCCCGAGGCGCCCGAGAGCGACGAGGAGCTCTATGCGGAAGCGGACGGCGACCCGCTGGAGCCCGGCGAGGACGACGAGGACTCGCTCGACCGCGATCCCTTCGCATGAGGGGGCGATCCGCGCCCTTGCGTCGCGATCTTCGAGGCCGGTCGTCCGCAAGGCGCCGTGCGCCTTGTGTTCGCCTCGGCGGAGGCCTAAGTCAGGTTCAATTCTTCATATGCGTGCGCGCGGGAGCTTAACGCCATGGGCAGCATGTCGCTCATCCACTGGATCATCGTCGGCGCGGTGCTGCTTCTCCTGTTCGGCGGCAAGAACAAGATCTCTGACGTCATGGGCGACGTCGCCAAGGGCATCAAGAGCTTCAAGAAGGGGCTGACCGAGGACGACACGCCGGCCGCCCGGCCGATCGAGCCGCCGCGCGCCGAGCCGATGCGCTCGCTCGATCGCGACAGCGCGCTCCGCGAGCCCGTCGCCCGCGAGCCCTCGGACACGCGCCAGGTCGGCTGACCTCGGGGCTGTCGTCCTCAGGTCGGTCGCTCGAGGAGGCGGCGCGCAATGCTCGATTTCGATGCCGGCAAGCTGATCATCGTCGGGATCATCGCGCTCATCTTCATCCCGCCGAAGGACCTGCCGCGCGTGCTGCGCCAGGCCGGCCAGCTCGTCGGCAAGATGCGGCGTATGGCGAGCGAGTTCCAGGGCCAGTTCATGGACGCGATGCGCGAGGCCGACATGGCGGACCTGCGCAAGGAGGCGCAGAAGCTCGCCGACGGCGCCAAGGCGCAGATGGGCCTCGGCGACATCGACGCGCACAACCGCTCGATCATGCAGGCGATCGAGCGACAGGACGAGACCAAGGCCGCAGCGACGTCGGACACGGTGCCCGCGTCTCCGTCCGAGCCGCAGCACAAGGCCCTTGAAGCGAAGGGCGAGACCGAGCATGCGAACCCGGTCGTCGCGCAGTCCAACTGAGAAGCACGTGCCGAATTCCGCAATGAAGCACGGGCTCCGCCTGCCCCCGTCCGCCACCGATGGCAGCCCGACGACGTCGGGCCGGAGCAGGCCCGCGGTCGACCCACGACTGCATGCCGCGACCGGGAGAACGGGCGGCCGCGGCCGATGACCGATGCCGACATCGAGGCGACCAAGGCGCCTCTCATGGATCACATCATCGAGCTGCGCACGCGCCTGGTCCGCGCGCTGGCGGCGTTCGTCGTGATGTTCCTCATCTGCTTCTTCTTCGCGAAGGATCTCTACAACCTGCTGGTCATCCCCTACACGCATGTGGCGGGGCCGGACGCCAAGCTGATCTACACGGCGCCGCAGGAATATTTCTTCACGCAGATCAAGGTGGCCTTCTTCGCCGCGGCCTACTTGTCGTGCCCGGTGATCTTCACCCAGCTCTACGCCTTCGTCGCGCCCGGGCTCTACAAGCACGAGCGCAACGCGTTCGCGCCCTACCTTTTCGCGACGCCGATCTTCTTCGCGTTCGGCGCGGTGCTCGTCTACTTCATCGTGATGCCGAACCTGCTCCACTTCTTCATCGGCATGGAGCAGTCGAAGGAGCCGGGCCGCGCGCAGATCGAGCTGCTGCCGCGCGTCAGCGAGTACCTGTCGCTGATCATGACGCTGATCTTCGCCTTCGGCGTGATGTTCCAGCTGCCGGTCATTCTCACGCTGCTCGGGCAGATCGGCATCGTCGACACGGCGTTCCTGCGCTCGAAGCGCCGCTACGCCGTGGTGCTCGTCTTCATCGCCTCGGCGATCCTGACGCCGCCCGACGCCTTCTCGATGCTGGCGCTCGCCGT
>CAZZZM010000271.1:0-3945 GCA_964658465.1 uncultured Nakamurella sp. | reverse complement strand
GTCGGTCGGCTCGAATTCTACGCGCGCCCCGGCCGGATGGGCTACGCGTTCCCCACCAACGACGGGCTGGCCGTCGTCGGCATCGGCTGCCGCTACGACGACTACGGTCGCCTCGCGCAGTCTCCGGACCTGGTCCTCGCCGAACTGCAGGCGCTGCATCCGGAATTCGACAAGCGGTTGCGCGAAGCCGTCCAGCGAACGCCGTGGCGCAAGGCCGCGACCAGCAGCTTCGTCCGCAAGCCGCACGGCGCCGGTTGGGCGCTCGTGGGCGACGCCGGGATGCACATGGATGCGATCTCGGCTGCCGGCATCACGAATGCCTTCCGCGACGCCGATCTGCTCGCCGACGCGTTGCAGCAGGCCTGGGGCGGCGAGCTGCCGCTGGCCACCGCGCTCGCCGAGTTCGAGCGCCATCGCGATACGGCGTCGATGCCGATCTACGCGTTCACCGGCGAGATGGCGAAGCTCGATCCGCTGCCGCAAGCGAGCCTCGATCTGTTCGTCGCGATGCGCGACAATTCGGAGGCGACGCGCGCGTATTTCGGCGTCTTCGCCCAGACCGTGCCCGTGCAGGAGTTCTTCGCGCCCGCCAATCTGGAGCGGATCATGGCGGCGCCGGGCGCTCCGGCGCTCGCCGCCGCCGGCTAGCCGGCCGGCCGCGCAGCTGCTCAGCGCGAGTAGAGCAAGGCGGTCGCACGCATCTCCATCCCGATGCCGAGCAGCACCAGGTGGTCGGTGGCGATACGCGTCCGCCAGATCGCGAAATTGACCGGGATCGAGGCGGAGACCATGTCGGCGAGCTCGGTCAGGGTGCTGATGTGGCAACCGGGCTTGATGGCGTCGACCCAGGCGTCCTGCACGAGCTTGGACGTCTGATGGGTGATGAGGGTGACGTCCCTGCTGGCGATGCCGTGCCGGCGCAGCAGGCGATCGACGACCTGCGGCGGCACCGGCAACCCGAACGTCTTCACCGCCGCGACGCCGTTCACCTCGCTCAGCTTCATCGTGGGAGTCGTGAAGAGGCACGCCGCGCCATCGGAGGACAGCGGGATGGAGCGCGGGACCATGCGCAGCGCGCCGTACCACGAGGTGTCGGTCTGATTTTCCCAATCGACCAGCGCGAAATGCGCCGGGTCGGCGGTGCGGGCGACGACGACGGCACCGGCCGCGTCGGACGCGGCGACGCTCACGGCCTCCCGGTAGTCCATGTGGCGGGTCCAGTCGATGCTGGCGAGGACGAGCGCGCGGTCGATGGTCCCGGCCCGGACGAGCTCGTGTGCGAGTTTCACGCCATCGAGGAACTCGGTGTATTGCGTGTTGAGAGCCATGACGCGGCACCGGCTGCCGAGGCCGAGCGCCGCGTGCACGGCGCCGAGCGCGCTCGGCGCGGCGTACTCGCCGAGCGAGGCGCTCCCGAGCAGCATGTCGATCTGCCCCGCATCGATCGCGGCATCCGCGAGCGCCGCCTTGGCCGCCTGGACGCCGATGCTGACGACGTCCTGCCCGAGATCGAGGACGCGCCGCAGCTTCAGGCCATTGAACAGATCGCTCTCCGGCGGCGGATTGGCGCGGAGATAGGCGAAGACCGGATCATCGTTGCCGCGGACGATATCGCCCAGCGCGTGGCCGGCCCCCACCAGACCGATGCGATCCGAAACGTCGTCGCTCATGGCCTGCGGCCTTCGCGGCAACCACCGGTGGGACGCAACGCGGTCCATGCTCCGGGGCACGTCGGCAAGGCGTGACGCATCGGTCCGGCGCTCACGGCAGCCGCCTCGCGAGCGTCCGCTCGGCGAGCCGCGCACCGATGCTGGCCTTCTCGAACATCTGCCAGAGCACCAGGCCGCTCTGCCCGCAGAGGATGGCCGTCCGCGTGAGATCGTCGCCGAGGGTGGTGGCGAGGCCGAGACCGCTCGCGTCGATGCGGATGTCGGGGTCGACGGGGACGGACGCAAAGCAGGCCGCGCCATGGAGCGACGCGGTGTCGGCGGTACCAAACAGCGCCGGATGCAGCGTGAACGGGTTGAGCAGCAAACGGAAGCTGCCGCGGGGCGCCGAGGCGGGACCGCCGCTCCACGTCACGACGTTTCGCGTGAAACGGACGCTTTCGGGAACCACGCCGTCGATCTGCAGCCCCTCGGCCGAGAGGTCGCAAACCCAGGTCAGCGGCCCGGTGCGCACATGGAAGGTCCCGAAATAGGCCGACGCGAGAGCGGCCTCCGGTTGCCAGTCGCCGGCGGCGGGAAGCGGGCCGCCGAGCCGCAGCTGAAAGTCCTGGGAGCCGACGAGCAGCAGCGAGCGGTCGAGCTTGATCGGACCCGCGAGGAAACGGCCGTTGAGCCGAGCGCGGACCGTGAAGCGATCGTGTCCCCCCTCTAAGATCGGATCGACGACGACCTCTAGCACATCGTCAGGGCGATCCCGGTGGCGGTAGCAGCCCACGGCGACCGAGGGGTCGCCGGCGCGGCTCGCGACCTCGACGAGCTTGGTGCCGAAGTCGGCCGGTATGCTCCGACCGTCGGGCCAGATCGATCCGACGAGCCGGCGACGACCGCCCGCGTCGTGATCGACGCGTAGGAAGCCGTGCCGCGGTTCGCCCGCCGTCGCCTTCCATTCGAGCACGCCGTTCCGGAAGGTGAAGTCGGGCACCGGATTGCCGTCGAGCCAAAGCGAGGTCTGCCTGCGGGTCACGCAAAGCGCGAGCACGTGCTGGCGACGAGATCCGCCGGTCGGATCGGCACCGCCGGCGGTCACGTAGACGCCGGCCCATGGGAAGAGATGATTGCGCTGGATCGCCTCCATGTCGAGACGCAAACGTTCCCAGTCGACGGGATAGGCGTGGCCGGGGCCCCAGCTCCGAAGCGCGTGGAGGAAGTCGCCGCCCTGGGCGGAATCGACCAGACGCAGCAGGCTTTCCTGCAGCTTCCGCGAGCGCAGGAGATCCTCGTAGAAGTCCCGATTTGGCTGGTGGCTCTCGCGCGCGCCCCTCGCGGCGACCTGGATGCCGCCGGGATCGCGACGGACGAGCAGCCGGCGATCGGCGGCGGAGATCGTCGGGCACGCCTTGTCGACGGCCTGCTCGGGCGAGGCGGCATACAGCTTCTGGAGCTGCGGATCCCGACTCATCTCGATGAGGAAACGGCTGCCCGGCGTGTCCTCCTGCCAGTGGTAGCCGGTGGGGATGGCAAAGTCCCGGAAGGCGCGGAAGGCCTTCCGTTCGCGCACGCCGTAGCTGCCGATCTCGCGGAGCGGTCCCTTGGGCTTTTTGATCTCCTGGCCCGGCCGGATCATGCCCAACCGCTCGAGCATCAGGCGGCCGGCCGGCGCTTCGTCGCGCGGCGCGAGATAGGCGGTGGAGGCGCCCGTGACGCGGGAGGCAATGGCCGGATCGTGAAAGGCCGAGAGCGGATGGGTCTCGATGAGCGGCGGGATGGTGGGATAGCGGGACGCGACGTAGTGGGTCATGGGATAATCGTCGCCGTAGTGCCCCTGCAGATATTCGATCAGCACAGAGAAGTTGGTGTTCAAATAGCCTTTGCGGCGAAAGCCCATCTCGCCGATCAGGCCGACCTGCCACAGGACGACGTGCAGATGGGGATCGGGATGGCGCCCGCGCACGAGCATGTCCGTGGCTTCGTGCGTCTGCATGCCGGGATGACAGGGATCGACGCCGAGATCGGCGCACAGGCAGTCGAGCGTGGAGACGTTGGCCCGCATCGAGGCGCGATGGCCCTCGCGCCGCGCGATGAGGATGGCGCGGTGCGTCGCGAGAACGAAGATGCCGGGATGGCCGTAATAGACGCAGACGACGCGACGCCCTTTGCGGACGGGATGCAGCATGGCCTCCGTCATCTGCATATAGGTCGTGTAGCGAAACTTCGAATCGTCGTAGAGCACATCGAGATCGAGGGCGTCGGGCCGGACCGACTTGATCCAGACGACGGT
>CAZZZM010000270.1:2800-3978 GCA_964658465.1 uncultured Nakamurella sp. | reverse complement strand
GACGAGGTCAAGCTGGCGCTCCGGCACAACGGCGAGGCGGCGATCGCGGCCGGCGTCTTCGGCGTGCCGACCTTCGTGATGGACGGCGAGACGTTCTGGGGCGAGGACGCGAGCGACCTGTTCGCCGCCTTCGTCGCCGACCCCGACCTGTTCAACCATCCCGCGATGGCGCGGCTGGCCGAGCTGCCGGTGGGCGTGACGCGGCGGTAGGTGCCATTCGGCAGCGCAACAGCGAGGCGAACGACGATGACCTTTATGATCTACGGCGCCAGCGGCTACACCGGCGAGCTGATCGCCCGCGAGGCGGCGCGGCGCGGGCTGCGGCCGGTGGTCGCCGGCCGCAATCGCGAGCCGATCGACGCGCTCGCGCGCCAGCTGGGGCTCGAGGCGCGCGTCTTCGCTCTCGACGCCGCCGCGACACATCTCGAGGGGATCCGGCTGGTGCTGCACTGCGCGGGGCCGTTCTCGGCGACCGCCGCGCCGATGATCGAGGCCTGCCTGCGGGCCGGCGCCCATTACCTCGACATCACCGGCGAGATCGAGATCTTCGAGCTGGCGCGGTCGCTCGACGCGCGGGCGCGGGCCGCCGGCATCGTGCTCTGCCCGGGCGTCGGCTTCGACGTCATCCCGACCGATTGCATCGCCGCCGCGCTCAAGGCGGCGCTGCCGGACGCGACGCATCTGGCGCTCGGATTCGACACGCGCTCCGGCTTGTCGCCCGGCACCGCGAAGACCTCGCTCGAAGGCATGGCGCACGGCGGCAGGGTGCGCCGCGACGGCAGGATCGTCACCGTGCCGCTGGCGCACGAGGTCCGCCGCATCGACTTCGGCGACGGCGAGAAGCCGGCGATGACGGTGCCGTGGGGCGACGTGGCGACGGCGTTCACTACCACCGGCATTCCCAACATCGCGGTCTTCGTCCCCGCCTCGCCGGGCCTGATCGCCGGCGCCAAGCGGGCCGGGCTCGTGCGGCCGCTGCTCGGCCTGGCGCCGGTGCAGAGGCTCCTGAAGGCGCTGATCGACCGGCGGGTGAAGGGGCCCGAGGCGACGCTCCGCGATCGTTTGCCGACCTACGTCTGGGGCGAGGCGCGCAACGCGCGCGGCGAGACGAGGACGGCGCGCGTGCGCACCGCCAACGTCTACAGCCTGACGATCACCGGCGCGCTGGCGATGGTCGA
>CAZZZM010000270.1:1393-2700 GCA_964658465.1 uncultured Nakamurella sp. | reverse complement strand
GCGACGTCGGCCTCGTGCAGGCCGGTCGCCCGGTAGACGACGTAGGACACGAGCCAGGCGGCGACGAAGACGCCGACGATGACGAAGCCGATGTTGTTGAAATTGTCGTTCAGCGCGGCGATGGCGTCCCAGGCGCGGCCCGTCAGGCCGAGCCGGTCGCCGAGCAGCCCCAGCCCTTCGATGCCGCCGATGAGCAGCGCGACGACGATCGAGACGATGGTGATCGTCATGTTGAAATAGATGCGGCGGATCGGCTTGGCCAAGGCCCAGTCGTAGACGCCGAGCATCAGCACGTTGTCGGTGGTGTCGATCAGCGACATGCCGGCCGCAAACAGCACCGGGAACACCAGGATCGCCGCGAACGGCACGCCTTTCGCCGCCTGCGCGGCGGAGACGCCGAACATCGCGACCTCGCTGGCGGTGTCGAAGCCGAGGCCGAAGAGGAAGCCGACCGGATACATGTGCCAGCTGCGCGTCACCAGCCGGAACACCGGGCGGCACACCCTGGCGATGAGGCCGCGCTGATCGAGCAGCGCGTCGATGTCCTGCTCGTCGACCGGGTCGCCCTTCCGCAGGCCGCGATAGGTCTTGAAGATCGAGATGAAGATCGAGACGTTCATCGCCGCGACCGCGAACAGGAAGAAGGTCGAGGCCAGCGTCCCGAGCAGGCCGCCGTAATGCCGCAGGGTCTCGAAGCTGCCGAGCAGGGACGCCGCCGTGGCGACGGCGCCTGCGGCGAGGACGACCACCGTCGAATGGCCCATGGCGAAGAAGAAGCCGACCGAGACGGGCCTCTGGCCGCTCTGCATCAGCTTGCGGGTGATGTTGTCGATCGCCGCGATATGGTCGGCATCGACGGCGTGACGCAGGCCGAAGCCGTAGATGATGAGGGAAACGCCGAGCAGCCCGGGCTGGGTACGGAACGCGACGAACGCCCAGATCCAGGCGCCAATGTTCAGAAATGCGAGCGCCGCGTAGACCAGCACGAGGCGCCGGCGCAGGGTCGGCGATGGGGAAGCGAAGCGTTGGAGGCCGAACGGCACGCAGGCAGCTCTCGATGTGAACTTCAGGTGGCTGCCAGCCTACAGGGCTCCCGACGAAAATTCGACCTTCGAGCTGACGAAGATCGCGATAGGTTCGAACGAAAAGGGGACGGCCGCGTGGCCGTCCCTTTTGTGTGACTAGTTCTTGTTGGACGAGCCGCCGGCCGGGCCGCCGGTGGCCGAGCCCTTGCCGGTACCGCTGCCCGTCGCCATGCTGCCGCTCTTGCTCATGCTGCTGTCGGACTTCATGCCCATGCTGCCGCT
>CAZZZM010000270.1:0-1293 GCA_964658465.1 uncultured Nakamurella sp. | reverse complement strand
GCTAAAGCTGCGACTTTGGCCATCACCGTAGATCAGCTGAGGTCGAACACCACCTTGACGCAGCCGTCCTTCTTGTCGCGGAACGTCTTGTAGAGCTCGGGACCCTGGGTGAGGTCCTTGCTCTTGTGGGTGACCATCGACGTCATGTCGATGCGGCCGTCGCGGATCAGTCCGGTCAGCTTGTCGAGGTAGCGGCGCACGCTGGTCTGGCCGCTGCGGATCGTCAGGCCCTTCTGGACCACCGACCCCATGTCGAGCGGCACCGGGCCGCCGTAGACGCCGGGCACGGAGACCGAGCCGCCGGGACGCACCGCCTTGATCGCCTCGTTCAGCACGTACGGGCGCTGCGTGCCGGAGCCGAGGGCCTCCTGCACCTTTGAGATTGCGCCGGCGAAGCCGTGGGCGCCCGACGCCTCCATGCCGACGCAATCGATGACGCCGTCGGCGCCCTCGCCCTTGCTGATCTCCTTGATGCGCTCGAAGACGTCCTCGTTCTCGAAATCGATGATGTCGGTGGCGCCGAGCTTCCTTGCAAGCGCGATCCGCTCCGGCACCGTCTCGATGACGATGATCCGCTCGGCCCCCATGATCTTGGCCGATTGTATCGCGAACAGGCCGACCGGCCCGGCGCCCCAGATCGCGATGATCTCGCCGCCCTGGATCTGGCATTGCTCGGCGCCCTGCCAGCCCGTCGGCAGGATGTCGGTGAGAAACAGCAGATCGTCGTCGCTCATGCCGTCCGGCGCGGCCATCGCCGAGGTGTCGGCCATCGGCACGCGCACGTATTCGGCCTGGCCGCCCCAATAGCCGCCGGTCATGTGCGAATAGCCGTAGAGCCCGGCCGTCGGATAGCCGAAGGTCTGCGCCGCCATCTCGCCGTTGCGGTTCGATCGTTGGCAGCAGGACCAATTGCCCATCTTGCACTGCCGGCATTCGCCGCAGGTGATCTGGAACGGCACGACGATGCGCTGGCCCTTCTTGAACTTGCTGGCGGCGCTGCCGACCTCGACGATCTCGCCCATGAATTCGTGGCCGAGCACGTCGCCCGACTCCATGCTCGGCATCTGGCCGTCCATCAGATGAAGGTCGGAGCCGCAGATCGCGCAGCTCGACACCTTGATGATGACGTCGCTCGGATCCTCGATCGTCGGGTCGGCGACCGTGTCGCACCGGATATCGCCTTTGCCGTGCCAGCAGAGTGCGCGCATGACGTCCTCACATTATTTGACATACATAAAGCTGCTCTTGCAGCCCCATGTCGTGGCAAAGTTCAGATGAGGAAATCGTTCCGAC
>CAZZZM010000269.1:0-4082 GCA_964658465.1 uncultured Nakamurella sp. | reverse complement strand
TCGCCGATCCACAGGCGCGCCTGCAGTTCGGCCGGCTCGGCGAGCGGCGGCGACGCCACCTCCTCGACGGTCCAGCCCGCGGACTCGAGCCGCCGTGCCGCATCGCGGAGGGCCTCCGCGACCTCCGGCACCGTCGCCAGCCCGTCCGGCGCGACGCACAGGGCGGCGCGGCGCGCGACGGGGAGTCCCTCGATCGGCGCCGGCACGAACCACGGGTCGCGCGGGCTCGGCATGGCCATTGCGGACAGCGCCAGCGAGAGGTCGTCGATGGTGCGCGCCAGCGGGCCGGAGACGGCGGTGAGCTGGGCGCCGATGGTGCGCTCCGGCGCCGATGCGTTGAAGGCGGGGATGCGGCCGAGCGAAGGGCGCAGGCCGTGCACGCCGCAGGCATAGGCGGGATAGCGGACCGAGCCGGCGATGTCGGTGCCATGCGCGATCGCCCCGATCCCGGCCGCCACCGCCGCCGCCGCGCCGCCGGACGAGCCGCCCGGCGTCAGCGCCGGGTCGCGCGGGTTCCTGGTGTGCCCGTGCAGCTTGTTGCTGGTGAACCAGCGCGCCGAGAAGGCCGGCGTGTTGGTGCGCCCGAGGATGATGGCGCCGGCGGCGCGCAGGTTGGCGACGACCGGGCTGTCGACGTCGGCGACGAGGTCGCGCTGGGCGACGAGCCCGTTGGTGGTGGCATAGCCCTGCTGGTCGGTGTTGACCTTCACCGTCACCGGGACGCCGCACAGCGGCCCCAGCGTCGCGCCGGCGGCGAGCGCCGCATCGACCGCGTCGGCCTGCGCCAGCACCTCCTCCGGCCGGCACTCGACCACGGCGTTGATCGCCGGGTTGGCTGCCTCGAGCCGCTCGAGCGCCGCGGCCGCCACCTCGTGCGCCGACGCGGCGCGCAGCTGGACGAGGGTCGCGATCTCGCGTGCGGGGAGCCGCCAGCTGTCCGTCGTCGCCGCCATCCGTCGCTCCGCTGGCCCAATCCCGAACCCATGCCTTTGTGGGGTGCGCGCGGCGCTTGTCCAGCTTTGGCCGGGCTGTGCCCCGGCATCCGCCCTTCCGCGGGGTTGCGCCGTGCCACCGCGGGATTACGCTTTCGTGATCGAAACGCGCCGTCCCAGAAAGGCTCGGCCATGCAGAAGATGGTGAAGTTCCGCCTCAGCCGCGAATGCCGCGAGATCGCCGTCAACCCGGCCCGCGTGCTCTACGTCTGCCATTACGATCACCACGCCTCGACGCTGCACTTCGGCAAGGATTGCTTCGTCCGCGTGCACGGCGACCTCGCCGAGGTCGCGGCGATCCTCGACAACGCCTGCGAGGCCGAGGCCTTGCCGCGCGAGACCGCCGCGGAGCGGCGACCGGGCGTGAACTGACGCGCCGACTGCGGGCAGGATTGCGTCTGGCTGCGCGATCCTCCGCGAGCGTCGCGCTCAGTCCCGGCGGCGGAGCCGCGCGGCGAAGAACCCGTCGAGCCCGGCGAAGCGAGGATCGTCGTCGGGCAGATGCGAGGGCAGGCTGCGCAGCTCGCCCTGGGCGTTGACGATCTCCGCGAGACCGCCGACCTCGTGCGGCTCGATCGGCCAGCGTGCGACGTCGGGGTTGCGGCGGAGCAGCGCGGCGACCTGCGCCTCGCCTTCCTCCGGCTCGATCGAGCAAGTGCAGTAGACGAGCGTGCCGCCCGGCCGCGTCAGCTCGACAGCCTTGTCGATCAGCCGCGTCTGCAGCGCGACGAGGCTCGCGAGATCGCCGGGCCGCTTGGTCCAGGCGATGTCGGGATGGCGGCGCAACGTGCCGGTGCCGAGGCACGGCGCATCGAGCAGGACGGCGTCGAACGGCTGCGCCTTGAGGCTCGTCGCATCGGCGACGATGAGCTCGGCGTCGAGCCCGAGCCGCTCGAAATTGGCGGACAGACGCTTCAGCCGCTCGGCCGAACGGTCGATCGCGGTCACCTGGGCGCCGGCGGCGGCGAGTTGCGCGGCCTTGCCGCCCGGCGCCGCGCAGAAATCGGCGATGCGTTGCTTCGACCTCGCGCCGAGGAGCGCCGCCGGCAGGGCGGCGGCGGCATCCTGCACCCACCACGCTCCCTCGGCGTAGCCGGCCAGCGACTCGATCGAATCGTGTGTCTCGAGCCGGATCGACCCGGTCGGCAGCAGCCGGCCGCCGAGCTTGACCGCCCAGTCCGCGGCGTCGGCCTTGGCGCTGATGTCGAGCGTCGGCTCGCGGCGGTTGGCGGCAGCGATCGCGCGCGCCACGTCCTCGCCGTAGGTCTTGCGCCAGCGTTGGGCCAGCCAGGCGGGCACGTCGTGATCGAGCGGATCGCTGGCCGCGAGCACCTCGTCACGGGCACGGGCGAGGTTGCGCAGCACGGCGTTCACGAGGGCGGCGAACGGCGCGGTGCGCTTCTCCAGCCGCGTGGCGCGGACCGCGAGGTCGACGGCCGCATGGTCCGGCACGTCGAGCAGCAAAATCTGCGCGGCGCCGACGACGAGCGTCCACTCGAGTTCGGGCACCTGGCGCGGCAGCCCGCCCTCCAGGCGCTTGGCGATCGCGGCGCGCAGCGTGCCGAGCCGGCGCAGCCCGGCGGTGACGATGGAGCGCGCCAGCGCGCGATCCCGCCCATCCAGCCCCTGCAGGCGCCCCGGCACGGCAGTAGGCGAAAACCGCTCCTCGAGCGTGTGCCCCTTGGCGACGATATCCTGCAGGATCAGCGCCGCACCGACCCGCACCATCAGTCCAGGATGGCGCTCGGCCTCGAGACGATCGGCTGCTTGCTGTGCGGCGACCGCACCCGGCGAGCCATGCCGCTGCGTCTTCGGTTTCGCGCCCGGGTGCCGCGACTCGACCAAATCATCTGCTCCTGTCCGCCGATGCGGACCCTACCATAGACCGGTGCGGCCAGCGACCGCGCGCCGGTCTAAGGTTTCGGGTGCTAGATGTCGGTGGAATCGTCGTAGCCGTAGTCGCTCATGTCCTGCGCGTCGTCCTGTGACGCGGTCGGATCGACGCCGTAGTCGTTGGCATCCTGGCCGGCATCCTGCTGGGCGTTGGCCGCGCTATTGGCCTGCGAAGGATCGCTGCCGCCGTAGTAGTTGTTCACCACCGTTTCGTTGCCCTCGCCGCCGCCGAAGCCCGGCACGCCGGACGCGATGCCGAGGCCGCCGCCGGCGTGGCCGCTGCGGAACAGGCTGCCGATCGCGTCAGCCGCCAGCACGCCGCCGGCAACGCCGGCAGCCGTGCCGAGCGCCCCATGCAGGAAGCCACCGCCCCCGCCGCCGCCCTGCGGCTGGCCACCCCAAGGGCCGCCCTGCTGCTGGGGCGGCGGCGGCGCATAATTCGGCTGCTGGTAATTGTTCGGCGCAGCGCCGCCCTGGTTCCACACGGGGCGCGAGGGAACGGGCGCCTGCGACTGCGAGCCGCCACCGAAGATGCTCGACAGGAACCCGCCGCCGCCCTGGTGCTGCTGCGGCGCCTGCTGCTGCAGCTCCTGCACCTGCTGCTCGAGCTGCTGAAGTCGCTCGTTGGCGGCCTGCAGCGCCTGGTCCTGAACGAGGACGGTCTGCGCCATCAGGTACGGCGCGTACGGCTGCTGTCGCACGGCATCGTTGATCAGCTGCTCGGCCTCGCGATCGCGGAAATTGCCGCTGCTGGACCGCATGCGATCAAACATGCCCTGGAGGAGCTGGCGCTCTTCGGGTGACATCAATGTTCTCCCATCTCACGAGCGCAATCGCCCGTCGGAACGATATGGGGCAGCATCCCTGGCCTTGGAAGGCGCGGACCTGCGCGCGAAAGACCTACGACCTAGCGATTTGAAGAATGCGCCACGCTTCGCCCCGTGACGAGTGCATCCTTGACGTCGGCCGGCACCAACGCGAATGCGGCGCCGAACCCCGCGACCAGGATCAGTGACGCCACGAGACCGAAACGTCGCGGCTTAGGTGCGGTGCGATCGAGACCAGCCGAAGCCGGCTGCTCGTTAAGGATCCGCTCGACATCGGACAGGATGTCGTTTTCGTAGGAATACGCGCCACTCAATGACGCGGACGTCGCTACGGTCTGTTGCTGCATGGCACTCGCTTCGGTTTTTCGCT
>CAZZZM010000268.1:0-4113 GCA_964658465.1 uncultured Nakamurella sp. | reverse complement strand
GTGGCCCTGTTCGGCGTGGCGATCGTGCTGATCGAGATCGACGTGGCGACGCAGCCCGGCCTTCTCGCGACGCTGCGCAAGGCCGGCGTCGCGCTGGCACGCAACCCGCTCGTCGTCGCGCCGATGGTCGGCTTCGCTTGGGCGGCGACGGGGCTGCCGCTGCCGAACGCCTTCGATCGCTTCGCGAAGCTGCTGGCCGACGCGGCCGGTCCCTGCGCGCTCGTCACGATCGGCCTGTTCCTCGCCCAGCAGGACCGGCTGCGGCTCGATCGCGCGACGATCCGGCTCACCTGCCTGAAGCTGTTCGCGCAGCCGGCCGTCACGGCGGCGATCGCGCTGGCCGCGCCGATGCCGCGCCCGTGGTTCGAGGCGGCGATCCTCCTCGCCGCCCTGCCGACGGGCACCGGCCCTTTCATGCTCGCCAAGCTCTACGAGCGCGAGGCGGCGACGACCTCGCGGACGATCCTCGTCTCGACCGTGCTCTCCGTTGTGACGGTGTCGGCCCTCGTCCTGGTGTTCCGGACGAAGAGCGCGGGCTGACGGCACTTTGGCCTTGCAACGGCGCGCGTCGGGGCCTAGACACGCCCTCGGCGCGACGCTGAAAGGCATCGCGCCTTTTCGCTTTGCGGCGGGACGCGAGAGCGTCTTCGAGATTCCGCGAAGCCACCACCGTGGCAGGCGAGCCAGCGCCGCACCACGGCAGAGGAGTACATCATGGCGAAGAAGGTCACCGGCTACATCAAGCTGCAGGTGCCGGCGGGGTCTGCCAACCCGTCGCCGCCGATCGGCCCCGCGCTCGGCCAGCGCGGCCTCAACATCATGGAATTCTGCAAGGCCTTCAACGCGAAGACCCAGCAGATGGAGAAGGGGACCCCGATCCCCGTCATTATCACCGCCTACCAGGACCGCTCCTTCACCTTCGAGATGAAGCAGCCCCCGGTCACCTACTTCCTGAAGCAGGCGTCCGGCGTGAAGTCGGGCTCGGCGACCGTCGGCAAGGGCGCCTTCGTCGGCAAGATCTCGAAGGCCCAGATCGCCGAGATCGCGACGAAGAAGATGCCCGATCTGAACTGCGCGACCGTCGAGGCCGCCGCCGCGATGATCGAAGGCTCCGCCCGTTCGATGGGCCTCGAGGTGGTGGGGTAGGACCATGGCACATATCGGAAAGAAGCTCGTCAAGGCGCGCGAAGGCATCGACCGCGTCAAGCTCTACCCCATCGACCAGGCGGTCGCCCTCGTGAAGGAGCGTGCCACGGCGAAGTTCGACGAGACCGTCGAGATCGCGCTGAACCTCGGTGTCGATCCCAAGCACGCCGACCAGATGGTGCGCGGCGTGGTCAACCTGCCGAACGGCACCGGCCGCGTCCTGCGCGTCGCCGTGTTCGCGCGCGGCGCCAAGGCCGACGAGGCCAAGGCGGCCGGCGCCGACGTGGTCGGTGCGGAGGACCTGGTGACGACGGTGCAGGGCGGCACGATCGACTTCGATCGCTGCATTGCCACGCCGGACATGATGCCGCTCGTCGGCCGCCTCGGTAAGGTGCTCGGCCCGCGCGGCATGATGCCGAACCCGAAGGTCGGCACTGTGACGATGGACGTCACCGGCGCGGTCAAGGCCTCCAAGGGCGGCGCGGTCGAGTTCCGCGTCGAGAAGGCCGGCATCGTGCAGGGTACCGTCGGCAAGGCCTCGTTCGGCGCCGATCAGCTGGTGCAGAACATCTCGGCGTTCGTCGACGCGGTCTCCAAGGCCAAGCCGACTGGGGCCAAGGGCACCTACCTCCAGCGCATCGCGATCTCGTCGACGATGGGCCCCGGCGTGAAGGTCGACCCGTCGAGCGTCGCGGCCGGCGCGCCGGCCTGACCGGCCCCAGCGCAACGCACAAAACCGCGGAAACGAACTTTTGCCACTTGGCAAGAGGTTTTTGAACCGCTAGATAGGTTTTTCGGAACTGGCACGGAGTCGTTCCGAAAACTCACTTGAGATATCTCGTTGCGTCTTGACGACACTCACACGACCGCCGGGTCGTAACGAGATTGGAATATGGCCGGTGGACCGGGAGTCTTCTCTCGCGTCTCGTCCGGCCATGTCCTGTCCTAGACTGCCGGCGCGCCGGCCGGGCCTGCCCGAACCGAGCGCTTAATTTCCAGAAGATCGTCCCGGTTCCACCGGCCGATCGAAGGGTGCCAGCATAGACGGGGAATGCCGGATTTTGGGCCAGCGGGTGCGATCCGAGGGTCCGTTGATTTTGGTTCGTTCCCTCTGCCGACCGGGCGTCAGCCTCGTCGGGGACAGGTGCCGCGCCGCCGCTGACAGCCCTCGGGCCGGAAGGGGCGGCTAGGAAGCAACCGGGGGCCTTCGAGCCCCCAGGAGAAGCACTGTGGACAGAGCGGAAAAGAAGGAAGCCGTCGCCACGCTGAACGAGGTCTTCAAGACCACGTCGGTTGTGGTCGTCGCGCATTATTCCGGCCTGACCGTGGCTCAGATGCAGAATCTGCGGAAGCGGATGCGTGAAGCTGGCGCCAAGGTTCAGGTCGCAAAGAACCGTCTGGTCAAGATTGCTCTCGAAGGGACGTCGAGCGCGTCCATCTCCGGTCTGATGACCGGTCCGACCCTGATCGCCTATTCGGACGATCCGACCGTCGCCCCCCGGGTGGCCGTCGGCTTCGCCAAGGATTTCGACAAGCTCGTCATCCTCGGCGGCGCGATGGGCGATACCGCGCTCAACCCCGACTCGGTGAAGTCGCTCGCAACGATGCCGTCGCTCGACGAGCTCCGCGCGAAGATCATCGGTCTCGTCCAGGCTCCGGCGACCAAGCTGGCGCAGCTGCAGACGGCCCCGGCCGCCAAGCTCGCGCGGGTCTTTGCCGCCTATGCCGACAAGGACAAGGCCGAGAGCGCCGACGCCGCGTAGACGCAATCACATCAGACACCTGACGAACCAAATTCAAGCGAACCCTGAAGGAAGTTAGACACATGGCCAATCTCGAAAAGATCGTCGAAGACCTCTCCAGCCTCACCGTGCTCGAGGCCGCCGACCTCGCCAAGCTGCTCGAAGAGAAGTGGGGCGTCTCCGCGGCTGCAGCCGTCGCCGTCGCCGGCCCCGCCGCCGGTGGCGCCGCCGCCGCGCCGGCCGAGGAGCAGACCGAGTTCACCGTCGTTCTTGCCGCCGCCGGCGACAAGAAGATCGAGGTCATCAAGGAGGTCCGCGCGATCACCGGCCTCGGCCTCAAGGAGGCCAAGGACCTGGTCGAAGGCGCCCCGAAGCCGGTCAAGGAAGGCGTCAACAAGGACGACGCCGCCAAGCTCAAGGCCCAGCTCGAGAAGGCCGGCGCCAAGGTGGAGCTCAAGTAGGCCAGATTGCTCGCCAATCTCCATACGCCAACGGGTGGGCGCGGCTTCGCTGCGCCGACCCAGCCCAACCGGAAGGCCTGACGGCCTCTCCGGCTTTCGCGTTTGCGGCGCTGCCTTCGGCAGCCGGCGCCGCCGAGGGGCGAGAGCCCCGGCCGACGCGACGACGACGAATTTCGTGCGTCCCTGCGGGGACGCGATTGGCCGGTCCCGCCGCGGGATCGCCGGATAGATGCGAGGAGCACCACCCATGGCATTGACCCAAGCGCAGACTTTCAGCCCTCGCAAGCGCGTCCGCAAGGTCTTCGGCCACATCTCGGAGATCGCCGAGATGCCGAACCTCATCGAGGTGCAGAAGGCGTCCTACGACCAGTTCCTGCTCGTCGACGAGCCGGACGGCGGCCGTCCCGACGAGGGCCTGCAGTCGGTCTTCCGCTCGGTCTTCCCGATCTCCGACTTCGCGCAGACGTCGCTGCTCGAGTTCGTCAAGTACGAGTTTGAGGCGCCGAAGTTCGACGTCGACGAGTGCCGCCAGCGCGGCATCACCTACGCCGCGCCGCTCAAGGTGACGCTGCGCCTCATCGTGTTCGACGTGGATCCCGACACCGGCGCCAAGTCGGTGAAGGACATCAAGGAGCAGGACGTCTACATGGGCGACATGCCGTTCATGACGATGAACGGCACCTTCATCGTCAACGGCACCGAGCGCGTCATCGTCTCGCAGATGCACCGCTCGCCGGGCGTCTTCTTCGATCACGACAAGGGCA
>CAZZZM010000267.1:1896-4147 GCA_964658465.1 uncultured Nakamurella sp. | reverse complement strand
TCCACGCGGGTGCCGCGCGGCTGGGCGCCGGGCCTGATCGCGCCCTTGCGGCCGGCGTCGACGGTGAGCGCATGCCCCTGCGCGCCGTCGCCCGTCCGCGTCGCGATGGTCAGCAGCGCCACGGAGGCGATCGACGGCAGCGCTTCGCCGCGAAACCCGAGCGTGCGGATCGCCGCGAGGTCGCCGTCCGGCAGCTTCGACGTGGCGTGGCGCTCGACCGCCAGCGCGAGATCGGCTTCGTCCATGCCGTGGCCGTCGTCGACGACGCGGATCAGCCGGCGGCCACCGGCCTCGATGACGACGTCGATGCGCGTCGCGCCGGCATCGAGCGCGTTCTCGACCAACTCCTTGACGGCCGCGGCGGGGCGCTCGATCACCTCGCCCGCGGCGATGCGGTCGATCAGCACGCGATCGAGCAATTGGATGGGCATCGTCACTCGGGGCTTCGGCGTCGCCGGCGATCATAGGCCGCGCGAAGCGGCGCCGAAACATCCGCGGCGCCGTCGTCCCCGATTGCTAGTGGCCGCTGAAGCCCGGCACGCCGCCGGCCGGACCGCCGGTCGCCGTCTCCTTGGCGTCGGGCGCCAATTCCTCGGTCAGGCCGGGCGCGGCCTGCTGTCGGGCAGTCGCGCGGGCGATCGCCTCGGCCTGCCAGCCGCCCCAGTACGCGTAGGGGGGCGCCGGTTCGGCCTGCGGCAGGCGATGGTGGCGATGTCGGGCGAAGGCCGGCGACACGGCAAGCGTCACGACAGCGGCGGCGGCGATCCAGCGAAACGGCGTCATGTCGGCCTCGGACGGGTGACGGACCTTTGCAACCGTCGCGTTCCGATCGCGGTTCCTGCGACCGCGCGGCGCGGCTCAATGGTGCCAGAAGACGATCTGCCCGATGGTGAGCAGGATCTCCGCGAGGATCAGCAGCACGACGACCATCTCGAGACGCGTCGAGCGGTCGGCGTCGATGATGTCGGTCAGCGCCCGCGCGGTCTCGGCGATGACGTCCAGCTTCCTCTTGAGCGTGCCGGCGCGCTCCTTGAGCTCGTACTCGTCCTCGAGGCGGGCATAGAGGCGCTCGAGATCGGGGCGATCCCACAGCACGTCCGGCTTCTCCTCGACCGCGACGCGGCCTGACACGCGGTGCTGCACCAGTAGCGTCTGGCCGATCAGCTTCAGCATCGAGCGACGGTTGCGCGGCGTCCGCCCCCGCTCGAAGAGCCGGCCGGCGAACGGCTCGATCACGTCGAAGACGGCGTTGACCTCGCGCTCGTCGCGCCCGAGCGACACGGTCTTGGCGAGCGCATCGGCGACGACGAGAAGCCGCGCCGGCGACAAGTCGCGCAGCAGGATCGCGCCGCCCGGCGGGATGCGATCCTCCTCCTCCTTCGCGACCTCGAGCGTCGCCGTCTCGTCGTCGACATGCGCGTGCGGGCCGGAGAGCCGCGCCTTGACCTGGGTGAGGACGACGTCCTCCTCGAGCGGCGACAGGCCGATCATCACCGCGACGCCGAAGCGGTAGAGCACCACGAACCCCGCCGCGCCGGCCTGGAAGGCGAGCGGGTTCGAGGAGATCATGTCGGCCCGCTCGAGCCCCGCCGCATCGATGCGGTCGCCGAGCAGCAACGCCCTCGCGGTGACGCGACGCTTGGTGGCGAGGGCAGCGGCGGCTGGGGGCTGGCCGGTGGGGTCGGCGGTCGTCATGGAGGGTCAGGTAGTGGGTCGGGTCCGCGGAGTCACGTGGCGCGCCTCCCCTCCCGTTACGGAAGACCGAAAGTCCCTGCCGCTATCCGAACCTGTCCTTCCACGCCGGCAGCGCGCCGGGGAACGGCAGCGGCGCCGCCTCGTAGACGCCGCGGGCGATCGCGCGGGCCACGCAATCGGCCGCCAGCATCCCGATCTCGACCTTGTCGACCTCGCTCGCGGCCCCGGCCGCGCCGCCGGTCGCGGCAGCGAACACCGTGTCGCCGTCCATCGCGGCATGGGTCGGCCGCAGGGCGCGGGCGAACCCGTCCTGCGCCATCAGCGCGACGCGCTTGGCCTCGGCCTTGGTCAGCGCCGCATCGGTGGCGACGACGGCGAGCGTCGTGTTGCGCGGCCCGGCGCCCTTGAGACGGAGGGCCAGCGCGTCGGGCGGCACGGCGGCGGGGAAGCCGCGGCCGCCGAACTCGCCGTCCCGCTCGTAGGGCGCCGCCCAGAAGTGCGGGCCGTCGCCGACGGTCGCCGCGCCGATCGCGTTGACGGCCGCGAGCGCACCGAC
>CAZZZM010000267.1:0-1796 GCA_964658465.1 uncultured Nakamurella sp. | reverse complement strand
AGCACGATGGCGTCGACGCGCTCGACCGTCCGCTCGGGCTCGAGCAGCGCCGTGTCACGCTCGCCCGGGGCGCCGCCGCCGATCGCTACCGAGGCGACGCACGGCCTGTCGAACACGACCGCGGTGACGCCGGAGGCGATCCGCTTGTCCTCGGCGTGGCCGACCTTGAGGCCCGGGACGTCGGTGATGGCGTTGCGGCGCATGCGTGAAGGTTAGTCGCGGAACTCCTCGCGCGCAAAACCCTGCAGGTACAGGAGCGCGGTCAGGTCGCCGTGCTCGATCCGCGCCCGCGCCGCCGCGGCGACGGCGGGCTTGGCGCGGAAGGCGACACCGAGCCCCGCTTCCTCCAGCATCGCGAGGTCGTTGGCGCCGTCGCCGACGGCCAGCGTCTGCTCGGGCGCGAGGCCGAGCTCGTCGCGCAGCGCGATCAGCGTCGTGCGCTTCGAGGCGCGGCCGAAGACAGGCTCGTGCACGGTGCCGGTGAGCCGGCCGCCCTCGATGCCGAGCAGGTTGGCATAGTGGCGATCGAAGCCCGCGAGCTGCGCGACATGCGCCGTAAACAGCGTGAACCCGCCCGAGGCAATGATCGTGAGCGCCCCGTGTGCCCGCATCGTATGGGCCAGCGAGCGGGCGCCCGGCATCAGGGTGATGCGATCGAGGACCATGCGCGTCGCCGTCGCCACGTCGAGGCCGCGCAGCAGCGCGACGCGCTCGCGCAACGCCGGCTCGAAGGCGATCTCGCCGCGCATCGAGCGCTCGGTGATCGCGGCGACCTGCTCCTTCAGCCCGAGCCCGTCGGCCAGCTCGTCGATGCATTCCTGCTCGATGATCGTCGAATCCATGTCGGCGACGAGCAGCCACTTGCGGCGCCCGGCGATGGGCTGCACCACGACGTCGACCGGCGCCCCGGCGAGCATCTCGCGCAGCTCGGCCTCGATCCGGGCATTGTCGCCGTCGGACGGCGGTGCGAAAGGACAGTCGACGGCGCCGGCATCGAGGCGACGCGGCGGCTGCGCCCCGGGCAGGTGCGAGGAAGCCGCCTCGACGAGGCCGTCGTCGAGACGCCTGCCCGGAGCGGCGATCAGGGTGGCGACGTGGCTCATGCGCTCCGGGGCTTGGTGAGGTGACGGTCGAGGCGATCCTCATTGCAGGGCCGACCGCCAGCGGCAAGTCGGCGCTGGCGCTGGACTTGGCGGACCGACTCGGCGGCGTCGTGATCAACGCCGATTCGATGCAGGTCTACCGCGATCTGCGCGTGCTCACCGCCCGCCCCACCGATGCGGAGGAGCGGCGGGCGCCGCACGCGCTCTACGGCACGGTCGACGGCGCGGAGAATTTCTCGGTCAGCCGATGGCTCGCGGCAATCGCAGCGGTCCTTGCCCAGACGCGCGCCGAGGGTCGTACGCCGATCGTCGTCGGCGGCACGGGACTCTATTTCAAGGCGCTGACCCAGGGCCTCTCCGACATCCCGGCGGTGCCGGCGGAGATCCGCCGCGACGTCCGCACCTGGGCCGAGGGGCGGTCGCCGGCCGAGCTGCATGCCGCGTTGGCGGCGCGCGACCCCGCGACGGCCGCGCGGCTGCGCCCGAGCGACCCGCAGCGTCTGTTGCGCGCGCTGGAGGTACATGCGGCGACGGGGCAAAGCCTCGCGACGCTACAGACGCGGCGTGGTGCGCCGCTCGTCGACGTGGACAGGTGCGCCGGCCTCTTCCTCGCCCCGGAGCGCGACGTGCTGCGCGCCGGCATCGACAGGCGCTTCGACGCGATGATGGCCCGAGGAGCACTCGATGAGGTGC
>CAZZZM010000266.1:0-4168 GCA_964658465.1 uncultured Nakamurella sp. | reverse complement strand
CGCAGAAGATGGAGGCGATCGGCCAGCTCACCGGCGGCGTCGCGCACGACTTCAACAATCTCCTGACGATCATCCGCTCCTCGACGGAGCTGCTGCAGCGCCCCAACCTCGCCGAGGAGCGCCGCAAACGCTACATCGACGCCATCTCGGACACCGTCGATCGCGCTTCAAAGCTGACCGGCCAGCTGCTCGCCTTCGCGCGGCGGCAGGCGCTGAAGCCGGAGGTGTTCGATGTCGGCGCGCGGCTGCGCATCGTCACCGACATGCTGACGACGATCGTCGGCTCGCGCATCCAGATCGAGCGCGACGTTCCGCACGATCCGTGCTTCATCGAGGCCGACGTCAGCCAATTCGAGATTGCCCTCATCAACCTCGCGGTGAACGCGCGCGACGCGATGAACGGCGAGGGCCTGCTCGAGCTCGTCGTGCGCGCCGCCGATCCTGCGGCCATCACACCGTCGACGGGCGACGAGGCCTTCGTCGCGATCACGATGCGCGACACGGGCACCGGGATCGCCGAGGACAAGATCGCGCGGATCTTCGAGCCGTTCTTCACGACGAAGGCGATGGGCAAGGGCACCGGTCTCGGTCTCAGCCAGGTGTTCGGCTTCGCCAAGCAGTCCGGCGGGCAGGTGACGGTCGCGAGCGAGATCGGCCGCGGCACGACCTTCACGCTCTACCTGCCGCGGGCCGATGCGACGGCGGCGATGCCCATCGGGGCCTCCGAAGCTCCGGAGCGCAGCGACGGCGAGGGGCGCCGCGTGCTCGTCGTCGAGGACAATGTCGACGTTGGCACGTTCTCGACCCAGCTCCTGCAGGACCTCGGCTACGAGACGACCTGGGCCGCCGGCGCGGAAGAGGCGCTGACGATCCTCGTCGAGCGCTCGCGCGAGTTCGACGCGGTCTTCTCCGACGTCGTTATGCCGGGCATGAACGGCCTCGACCTCGGCCGCGAGATCCGCCGCCTCTACCCCCGCCTGCCGGTGATCCTGACCAGCGGCTACAGCGACGTCCTCGCCGACGACACGAAGCATGGATTCGAGCTTCTGCAGAAGCCATATGCGATCGACAACCTGTCGCAGATCCTGCGCAAGGTGACGGGCGGTGGGAAGGACTGAGCATGCCGACCGATCTTCCGCCGCGACGCCCCCTCCCGCCCGTAAAACACTTGTGGGACGAGCTTCTGGCGACGATGATCGCCGGGATGGTCCTCGCTTTCCTGATGATGGCGTTCCTCGCGGCGTTCGGCGGCGGCGCGCCGGCGCGGCTGATCGGACCGTAGGCGCCGGCTTCCGGTCGGTTTGTCCGCGCCCTCCTTGCCTTCGCGGCGGAAACTGACCATGCAGGGCGCCAGCGCCGCATCGGCGGCACGCACGCGACACGGGGCATCATGGGCTATCTCTGGCTGAAGGCCGTGCACATCCTGGCCGTCATCTCCTGGATGGTGGGGATGCTCTACATGCCGCGCCTCTTCGTCTATCACGCCGAGGCCGGCCCCGGTTCGCCGCAGGCGTCCACCTTCGCGATCATGGAACGACGACTGCAGAAGGCGATCATGCTGCCGGCGCTGATCGTGACCTGGATCACCGGCATCTGGCTGGCGATCGCCGGCCACTGGCTCACCCACGGCTGGCTGCACGGCAAGCTCCTGCTGGTGGTCCTGCTCACCGGCGTGCACGGCTTCCTCGCCGCCGAGCGCAAGAAGCTGGCGGCCGGCACGAGCCGGCACGATTCCAAGTTCTTCCGCATCATCAACGAGGTGCCGACGGTCCTGCTGATCGGCATCGTCATCCTGGTGGTGGTGAAGCCGTTCTAACCCGCTGCCGTCCGTCCGGGTCCGCGCCGCCCTCGCCCGGAATGACACCGGAGGCGCGCTTCGCTATGCTCGGCGGCCAACGAGGATCATCACGCCCATGCCGATGCCCGCCGCCGAGATCGAGCGCCTGATCAAGGACGGACTTCCCGACGCCCAGGTCGAGATCATCGACCTCGCCGGTGACGACGACCATTTCTCGGCGATCGTCACATCGCCGGCCTTCGTCGGCCTCACCAAGCTGAAGCAGCATCAGCTCGTCTACAAGGCGCTCGGCGACCACCTCGGCGGCGCGCTGCATGCCTTGCAGCTTCAAACCCTCGCTCCGAAGTCTTAGGTAACGTCCAGCCACCACCGAAGAGGACCCGCATGTCCGCGCAAGACACCATCCAGAAGGCCGTCTCGTCCCACGACGTGATGCTGTTCATGAAGGGCACGCCGCAGTTCCCGCAATGCGGCTTTTCGAGCCAGGTCGTGCAGATCCTGTCCTACCTCGAGGTCCCGTTCGAGAGCATGAACGTGCTGGCCGACGACGAGATCCGCAACGGGATCAAGACCTTCTCGAGCTGGCCGACGATTCCCCAGCTCTACGTGAAGGGCGAGTTCATCGGCGGCTGCGACATCGTCCGCGAGATGTTCCAGTCTGGCGAACTCGCCGACCACCTCGCCACCGCCGGGGTGCCCTGCAAGCAGCCGACCGCCTGAGGTGAGCGGCGCGACGATCGAGGTCGTCGAGGGTGACATCACGACCCTCGCCGTCGACGCGATCGTCAACGCCGCCAACACGAGCCTGCTCGGCGGCGGCGGCGTCGACGGCGCCATCCACCGCGCCGCTGGCCCGGGCTTGCTCGAAGAATGCCGTCGGCTCGGTGGTTGCCGGACCGGCGACGCCAAGCTGACGAAAGGCTATGCGCTGCCGGCGCGGTTCGTCGTCCACACCGTCGGCCCCGTCTGGACCGGCGGCAACCGCGGCGAGGATGACCTGCTGGCCTCCTGCTACCGCCGCTCGCTCGAAGTCGCGCGCGATGCCGGCGCGCGAACCATCGCCTTTCCGGCGATCTCGACGGGCGTCTATTCCTTCCCGCCGGATCGGGCTGCGGCGATCGCCGTGCGCGAGGTCCGCGCCCATGGCGACGGCTTCGAGCGGATCGTGCTCTGCTGCTTCTCGAGGGCCTCCGCACAGCTGCACCGCGCGGCCCTGGCGGCTTAGCGTCGGCGCACTTCGCCGGTGGCGATCCGCTGCAGCGTCCAGCGCACCTCCGGCTCGCCGGTGTCGGCCGCGAGCTTGACCTGCAGGGACGCGCGGGGACCGCCGGACGCGGCAAACAGAATGCTCGGCTCGACGACGGCCGCTACGCTCGCCTCGAGAAGCCAGCTTTCGCCGTCCGGCGCATCGAGCCGCACCGCCGACCCCTCGTCGTTGGCATGCGCTTTCACCAAAGGGTGCAGGTGGAAGCGCAGCGCATACGGCACCGTCCCGGCGGCGCGCTTGCCCGTCGCTTCCAGCCGATCGCGGCCTTCGAGCCGGGCGCCGTCGCGCGCCAGGACGAGCTCGCGATGATGCACGAGGCCGAAGCGCGCGACATAGCCGTCATGCGAGAGGAAGAGATGCGCGCCGGCCTCGTCCTCGCCGCGCTCGGCCGTGACGACCGACGGGCCGGCCAGGATCTCGTCGCGCAACCATCGGCCGAGCCCGGCGCCGGACGCGAAACGGCACGACGAGGTGTCGTCGACGACGAGGGTCGAGTGCGCGGCCGTGGTGCGCGCGGCCTCGCGGGCGTTGGCGCGGGCGACTTCGGGCGCGCCGCAATTGACGATGATCCGGCGGATGCCGGACGACAGTTCGAAGGACAGGCAGCCGGCGTGCGCCTGCGTCGAGAACGCCTGCGGCGGTGCCGCGCCGGCTTCGACGATGACGATCGTGCCGTCGGCCTCGAGCCGCTGGTAGCCGGCGTAGCGCGCATTCGTGACGGGCTGGGCGCGGGCGTCGTCGTAGGCGAGGATCGTGGCGACGAGCTCGGGCGCGGTCACCCCCATGCCGTTGAACAGCGCGAGCGCGCCGTCGCCGTGCCGGAACAGCCGCAGCATCGGCATCATCCGGTCGATCGCGTTGAGCAATTGCTGCGGCGCCTGGATGCCGCGCGCCGCATAGGCGTGGCGCAGCGGCAGCATGTCGATGAGGAGGTCGATGAGGATCTGCGGATTGCGGCTGACGTGGCCGCCGTCTGGCAGGATCTGCGCGTCGATCTCGGCGGCGAGCGCCGCGGTGCCGGCGCGCAGGTGCGCGACGCTGTCGGCCGCACAGAGCCCGTATTCGGCGAGCGTCAGCGCCACCACCAGTCGGTTTTCGCCGAC
>CAZZZM010000265.1:1822-4192 GCA_964658465.1 uncultured Nakamurella sp. | reverse complement strand
TTCGCGCCGCACGGGGCGGTCGAGGCCGGCGTCAGCATCCGCGATGGCATCGTGGTTGCGAGGGCGCTGGCACGCTCGCCGGAGCGCTTGCGCGCCGCTATGGTCGCCGCGCTGGCGACGGCGGGCGTCGACCCGCTGCCCCGCGTGTGGAGCTAGAGATGCAGCTGACCCCCCGCGAGAAGGACAAGCTCCTCATCGCCATGGCCGCCGAGGTGGCGCGCAAGCGGCTGGCGCGCGGCGTCAAGCTCAACTATCCCGAGGCGATCGCGCTGATCACCGACTACGTCGTCGAGGGCGCGCGCGACGGGCGCAGCGTCGCCGACCTCATGGAGGCCGGCGCGCATGTCGTCGCCGCCGATCAGGTGATGGACGGCATCGCCGCGATGATCCCCGACGTGCAGGTCGAGGCGACGTTTCCCGACGGCACCAAGCTCGTCACCGTGCACGAGCCGATCCGCGGCGCCGCGGCGGCGCTGGTCCCCGGCGAGGTGGCCGTGGCCGACGGCGAGATCGTCATGAACGCCGGCGCAGAAGTCACCGAGATCGAGGTCGCCAACACCGGCGACCGTCCGATCCAGGTCGGCTCGCACTACCATTTCGCCGAGACCAACCCGGCGCTCGAGTTCGATCGCGCCGCCGCGCGCGGAAAGCGCCTCGACATCGTCGCCGGCACGGCGGTGCGTTTCGAGCCGGGCCAGACGCGCAGCGTGCGCCTGGTGCCGCTCGGCGGCACGCGGGAGGTGTTCGGGTTTAGGGGCGACGTGATGGGGGCATTGTAGGAGAATGGCGGCGGCGATGGAGACGGCATCCGGGATGGTGGTGTCGGTGAGCGCGAGTGCCGCGCATGGCTTCTCGAAGCAGCCATGCGACGAGATCAACCTGCTCGCGGGCCTCGGGGTCGAGGGCGATGCGCATTGCGGCGCGACGACCCAGCATCGCTACAAGATGGCCAAGGACCCGACCTTGCCGAACCTCGCGCAGGTGCATTTCCTCCCCGTCGAGCTGTTTTCGGAGATGGCGGCGCTCGGCTTCGCGCTGGCGCCGGGCGCGATGGGCGAGAACGTGCTGACCGAAGGCATCGACCTCGTGACGCTGCCCACGGGCACGCTCTTCGCGATCGGCGAGGTGGTGGTCGAGATCTCCGGCATCCGCGACCCCTGCAAGCAGATCGACGCGCTCGGCAAGGGCCTGACCAAGGCGATGTTCGGCCGCGATGCGGCGGGCGGCCTCGTGCGCAAGGCCGGCATCATGGGCGTGGTGCGCACCGGCGGCCCGGTCCGTGCCGGCGACAGGATCGCGGTCACCCTGCCGGCCGAGCCGCACCGGCCGCTCGAAGTGGTGTAGCCGCCTCGGCCTCGGCAGCCCGATGCGGGCCCCGCGCGGCCGGCGGCAACGAACTGACGCGTGCCATCATTGCAGGTCGTGCTAAGCTTACGGTGCCACCGACGGCAGGAGTTGGGCTCGGCGCGGCGATGGTGGCGGGAGAGCGTTCGATGCAGGGATATCGGATTGGCCTGGTGGCGGGCGCGGCGATGCTGGGCTGGACGGGGCTCGCTGAGGCCGCCTCTTGCGGCAATGGGCCGGGCGGCTTCGAGGCCTGGAAGCGCGAGTTCGCGCAGGAGGCGCAGGGCAGGGTCGGCGAGCGCGCCATCGCCGCGCTCGAGGGCACGCATTACAATGCCGCGACCATCGGCGCCGACCGCGGCCAGCACGGCTTCCACGTCTCGCTCGAATCGTTCCTCGCGCGTCGCGGCGGCGCCGCCATCGCGGCGCGCGGACGGTCGCTGAAGCGCTCGCAGGCCGGTCTCTTCGAGTCGATCGAGCAGCGCTACGGCGTACCGCCGGGGCCGCTGATCGCGATCTGGGGCATGGAGACCGGCTTCGGCGCCGTCCACGGCAACCAGGACGCGCTCTCCGCCGTCGCGACGCTGGCCTACGACTGCCGCCGCTCCGCCTATTTCGCCGACCAGCTCTATGCCGCGCTCAAGCTGATCGACAGAGGATCGCTGGCGCCGCACGCCCGCGGGTCGATGCACGGCGAGATCGGCCAGACGCAGTTCCTGCCCAAGACGATGCTCGAGTACGGCGTCGGCGGCAATCTCGACAATTCCGCCGCCGCGCTGATGTCGACCGCCAACTTCCTGCGCGCGCACGGCTGGCAGGCCGGGGCCGGCTACCAGCCGGGCGAGGCCAATTTCGCCGCCATCCAGGCCTGGAACGCCGCGCCGGTCTACGAGCGCGCCATCGCCGTCGTCGGCCGGCAGATCGACGAAGGCGGCTAATCCGCCGAGTATCGGACGCCAAGGCTGTCCGCGAAGATCCCGCGCTTGCTCAGCCGCCCCGCCGCGCCGTCGGCCCGCCGCAACCCGT
>CAZZZM010000265.1:0-1722 GCA_964658465.1 uncultured Nakamurella sp. | reverse complement strand
TCGGGACGGCGCAGCAGCTGCTCCATCGCCTGCGGCACGACCGTCGGCGGCTGCGGCGCGCCGCCGACCATCATGCAGAACAGCACCGTGCGGATCTCCACGTCGGTGAAACCGGGCTCGCCGGCGGCCTGTCGCTTCAGGCAGCGGCCGAGGACGTCGTCGGCGCCGTTGCCGGCCGCCTTGCGCCGCGCGATCTCCGCGTCGATGTGGGCGCGAAACACCGGCGCGATCGCGTCGACCGCGGCGCGCAGGCGCGTGTCGCTCGGCGATCCGGCGAACTGGAATTCGAACAGCCGCGTCGCCCAGACGTCGAGATGTCCGTGCGCCGGCTCTGGGACGCCGAAGTACCAGGAGAAGAGGTCGAACGTCACCCGACGGACGAAGGCGACGACGTCGAGCTCGCCGTCCGATGCGGCGACCAGGGCTGCCGCCAGCGCCTCGGCCTTGTCGCCGAGCATGTTGAGGTCGTCGGTCGAGATGACCTGCCGCATCTGCGCGATCTTGGTGTGGTAGGCCGGCGTGTCGCCCATGCCGAGGATGAACGGCTCGTGCCCGGTGATGACCTGCAGGTTGTCGTTGTAGACGACACCGAAATCGGCATCGGTGCCGAAGACCTCGCGGACGTCGTCGTGCAGCGTGACGACGTAGAATTTGCCGAGATGCGGGATCGGCCAGACACGGCGGAGCAGCGCGAAGCCGAACGGTACGCAGGCCATGAGATGCCGGACGAGCCACGCCTTGACCGGGCCCGGCCCGGGCCGCAGCACGTCGTTCGACGTCAAATCGCTCACAGCGCAGCCAGGTAGTCGAGCGCGGCGAGACCGGGCAGGAAGAAATAGTCGCCGCCGGCCATGCGCACGAAGGTGTCGACATGCGCGATGTGGCGCAGCGGCGTGTCGCGGATGGTCATCGGGCCGGCCGGCCCGAGCAGCGGGTCGACCTCTTCGAACAGGGTGGCGAACGAGCTGTTCAGGAGCCAGGTCTGCTGGACGAACTCGAACTGCCGCTCGATGTCGGTGTTGAGGCATAGGAACAGCAGCCCGCGCTCGTCGTCCTTCGTGTCGTCGGAAAATTTCGTCCCGAACTTGCGGCCGCGGCGCAGGATGCGGTGATTGTTCGCCGCCTGCAGCAGGGTCGGGCCGTCCTCTGGTTTGGGGGCCAGCGCGTCGCGCGGGAAGGCGCGCCGCACGTGGCTGCCCGCGGGACAGCCGGTGGCGGACGGGTCCCTGTCCTCGGCGACGAAGAGGTAGGAACTGTCGGGCGAGCCGTCGCTGCAGGGCGGCAGCGTGACGTTGCCGGGGCACAGGAGATGACCGTTGCGGTCGCGCCCGATCACCCGGTCGGCGAGCCAATATTTCGTCACCTGCGTGGTATTCGCCGGGTCGCGCCGGCGCATCGCGTCGGCGTTCCTGTCCATCGAATCCCAGAAGGCGGCGACGTCCTGCCTGAGCTCGCGGGCGACGAGATAGCTGCCGTTCAGGCCGAGATCGAGGAAGCCTTCCGCGTCGGCGGAGGGCTTGAGCCCGGCGGTGTTCGCGGGCTGCGTCTGGTCGCTGCGGACGATGGGCCCGGGCGCCTTCTCGTGGTGTCCGTTGATGTAGCCGAGGACGAGCTCGCCGAACGGGATGCCCTGCACGGGATCGGCGCTCGCCTTGGCGGCCGCCCCGCCGATGAGGATGTTGCCGTCCTCGTCGTAGGGGATCGGCTGGGAGAGGCCGTCAG
>CAZZZM010000264.1:0-4222 GCA_964658465.1 uncultured Nakamurella sp. | reverse complement strand
TCCGCTACTACCCCACCGACGTGCCGTTCCGCGATCCGGACGATCCCGGGCTGGCGGCGCCGCCGGAGGGGCGGCCGTACGAGATCGTGACCAAGCTGTCGGACGGGTACTCCGCCCACAAGCTCGTCTATCCGGACATGCGGCGCGCGGCGCCCGACCCCGAGGCGACGGCGGTGGCGCGCGGCTTCGCGGAGGCGCGCGAGGCGCTGTGGTGCCGGCAGGCGCGGGCGTGGTTCGTGTGGGACGGGGCGCTGTGGCGGCAGGATCGCGGCGGCACGGTCGCCCTGGCGATCGAGGAGCTGGCGCGGGACGCCGTGGCGGGGGCGACGCGCGGCGTCGCGCCGCCGATCGGCGTCGCCCACCTCGCCAAGGCCGCCGAGCTTTTGGCGCGCGACATTCTCGCGGCGGGCGAATGGGACGCGGACCCGATGCTGCTGGGGACGCCGGGCGGCACGGTCGAGCTGTCGACCGGCGCGCTGCGGCCGGCCGCGGCCGGCGACCGCATCACCCGCGCCACGGCGGTGACGCCGGCGGCCACGGCCGAATGCCCGCGCTGGACGCGCTTCCTCGACGAGGCGATGGGCGGCGATCGCGCACTGATCGGCTTCCTGCACCGCTATCTCGGCTACGCGCTCACCGGGTCGACCGGCGAGCACGCGCTGCTGTTCGGCCACGGCGACGGCGGCAACGGCAAGACGGTGTTCGGCAACGTCGTGCGCGCCATCCTCGGCGACTATGCGGCGGCGGCGGCGCCGGACATCCTCGCCCAACGCGGCGGCGCGGCGGGACGGGGGCACAGCGCCGAGCTGGCGATGCTGCGCGGGGCGCGGCTCGTCACCGCGGCCGAGACCGAGCAGGGCCAGCCGCTGGCCGAGGCGCGGCTGAAGCTGCTCACCGGCGGCGACCCGATCACCGCGCGCTTCGTCGGCCGCGACTTCTTCACCTTCACGCCGCGCTTCAAGCTGATCGTGATGGGCAATCACATGCCGGTGCTGCGCGCCGTCGACGCGGCGATCGAGCGGCGGGTCTGTCTCGTGCCGTTCGCGACGCGGCCGGCGGTGCCGGATCGCCAGCTCGAGGCCGCGCTGATGGCCGAGGCGCCGGGGATCCTGGCCTGGATGATCGAGGGGTGCCGCGCCTGGCGGGCGGAGGGGCTGGGGCGGCCGGCGCGGGTGCGCGCGGCGACGGCGGCCTATCTCGCCGGGCAGGATGTCGTCGGCGGCTTCCTGCACGAGGCGTGCGCGACGGGGCCGGACTGCCTCGAGACGGCGGCGGCGCTCTATGCGGCGTGGAGCGCCTACGCCAAGGCGGCGGGCGAGGCGCCGGGCTCGCGGCGCGGCCTCGCCTTCGCGCTGGAGCGGCGCGGCATGACGCGGGTGCGCTCGCGCCACGCGCGCCTCTATCGCGGCGTGCGGCTGCTCACCCCGGAGGAGCGGGCGGCGGACCCGCGGATCATCGAGCGTGACGCCTGGTGACGCTTGGCGCCGCCACCACGCCTACCTGGCGCCGGGCTCGCGATAGAACAGGAGCCGCGCCGGGATCGCAAGCAGGAGGAGGACGAGCGCCGCGTGCTCTAGGATGTGGACGGCCATCGCGTCACCTTGTCGAAACTCTGACTGCGGCCAGAGACGACAGGCGACGTGAACCGCGGATGAAAGATGCGCGTCAGGCGCGCCCGCCTCAGCTCAGCGAGGCGGGGACGCCGCTCATCAGCGCCGTCGTGGCGATGTTGGCGCGGATGCGCTCGTTGTGCACCATGATCGGCGACGAGAGCACGTCGCGCAGGTGCCGGCCGAGCGCGAACTCGCCGTCGTTGCGGTAGCCGGCGAGGCCGCAGGCGCGCATCGCCAGCATCACGGTGTCGACGGCGCGCTCGGAGACCTCGACCTTGAAGAGGTTGAGCGCCGCCTGCGTCTCGAGCGCGGTGAGGGCGCGCGGATCGTCCTTGATGCGCTCGAAGTGCGTCACCATCGCGCTGACGATGCCGCGCAGGGCGAGCAGGTCGGCGGTGGCCTCGGTGCAGCGCGAGGCGCCCGGCGGCATCTCGCCCCCGGCCCGCCGCGCCGCCGTGCGCACGAAGCTCTGCGCGCGGGAAACCGCCGCGGCCGCGATGCCCGTCCAGGCCGCCGCCCAGGATAGATGCGAGACCGGCACCATGGTCTGCGGATGGATCTTCGCGTAGCCGACCGGCAGGATCTGCGCCTCGCAGCCTTCCGCCGCCAGGGCGAAGCCGGCGCTCGACGTGCCGCGCATGCCGAGCGTGTCCCAGCTGCCCGTCGGCGTCAGCTTGTAGTCCTGCTTGAGGAAGACGACGAGCGCCTGGTCGGACGCCGCCGCATCGGCGTCGCGGCGCGCGGTCGAGACGATGGCGTCGGCCTCGGCGCCGTAGGACATCACGGTGGCGGCGCGCGCGAAGGCGAGCCGGCCGCCCTCGTGCACCAGCGGCGCCGCCGAGGAGCGGACGTTGCCGCCGGCATTGCCCTCGGTGGTGGAGGAGGCGAGCAGCAGGTTCTCGGCCGCGACGCGGCGCAGGAAGTCGCGATGCCACGCGCTGCCGTCGCAATGGCGCACGACGCAGGCGAGCGCCGCCTGGTGCATGGCGACGATCATTGCCGTCGAGGCGCAGGCCTGGCCGAGCGTGTAGCAGACGTCGGCGACGACGTGCATGGAGGCTCCGGCGCCGCCCAGATCGCGCGGCACGAGAAGCGCCATCAGGCCGTTGCGCTTGGCCGCCTCGATCGCGGCGGTCGGGAAGGTGGCATCGCGGTCCACCGCGAGCGCCTGTCCCGCGGCGATGTCGGCGACCGCCTGCGTCCTCGTCGCGATGTCGAAGTTGCGCTCCGCCTCGGCAGTCTCTGCGTCGGATGCGTCGACTTTGCCGCCCAATTGCAGGTCCATGCTCACATCTCGCGTCGGAATTCGTTCGACATTTAATCGAGATTAATTCTTGGTGTAATCAACGGCGACAGGTTATGGTTAATCAGATGTTAATCGCTTACGAGAAATCTGTTTAAATTAGCCGGCAATTGCAATTCACTTGCGTTGCGGCGGCCATTGAGCGAATCAATCGGCCTGTGAATTAGAGCAGGCTGGCGAAGATGCTTAATCAGGATGAGGCAGTCACGCAGACGGCAGAACATTCGGCGATCGGTTCGATCGAGGCCAGGGTCGCCGAGGTCGTCCGGCGCATTGCGGATCAGCACGAGGTGAGGGCCGAGATCGCGGCCACGGACTCGCTGGTCGATTCCGGCATGACCTCGATGGCGATGGTCGACCTGATGCTGGCGATCGAGACGGCGTTCGACGTGACGATCCCGCAGCGCGAGCTGACGCCGGCGAATTTCCAGTCGATCGAAAGCCTCGCGGCGCTCGTCGCGCGGCTCTAGCGGGCGTGGCCCACCCGGTGCCGACGTGCACGGAGACTATCGGACGCCCGGGAAATAGGTCACGAGGTCGCGCGGGACGATCGTCGGTGCCGCAGCCTTCGTTCCGAGGAAATAGACGCCGGTCGCCGCGTCGGCGCGCCACGTTTCGCTGAAGAGCCCGTCGAAATAGCGCAGCCAGAAGAAGACGAGGACGAAGGCCGAGCCCATCTTCTCGCTCCGGAACAGCGCGCGGGCGAAATAGCGGATCGACCACAGGAGGCTCTCGGCGGGGCCGCCGATCGTGCCCGACGCCACCTCCTCGAAACGCCGGAACAGCCAGCGATGACCGCTGCGGGTGTAGCGCGTGAAGTCGTAGGCGCGCTCGTGCACCGCTTGCAGGAAGGGCGTCTCCGCGTAGACGAGGCCGTTGTCGACGAGCACGCGCGCGATCTCCGCGACGACCGCCTCCGGCACGACGACATGCTCGAGTACGGCCTGGATCCAGACGCCGTGGAAGCTCGCGTCCGCGAACGGAAGTTGGTGCCCGTCGGCCAGGATCTCGACGTCCGGCGACGCGTACACATCGGTGCCGACGATCCTGACGCCGGGTGCCGTATACAGCGCCTCGGTCCCGCTGCCGCGGCCACCGCCGCCGACGATCAGCACGCGCGGCTTAGGAAAGGCCGAGAGCTTTGCGAGAAAGGTCCGGCAATTCTGCGCCGCCTCGCGGTTGGGGCCGGCCGCCCATTCGCGCAGCCGGCGCAGCAGGGGGCGCGAGCGGTCGGGAGGCGCCGCGCCGCCCGCCGCGAGAAGGGTTTGGCGATCCACGATGCTCGTCTGGAAGTCGATGAGGACGG
>CAZZZM010000263.1:0-4234 GCA_964658465.1 uncultured Nakamurella sp. | reverse complement strand
CGCGCAGCCGCATGTCGCGCCCCACATCGACACGTTCATGAACATCTTCGCTCGCTTCCACGATCGCGTCGCCGCGATCCTTTCCGACATCGTCGCGCAGGGCCGTCTCCCGGCCGATCTCGATCTCACGCGCTTCGTGGTCGAGCCGCCGCGCGATGCCGCGCACGGCGATCTCGCGGTGAACGCCGCCATGGTCTACGCCAAGGAGGCAAAGGCGGCGGGCATCGCCAATCCCAGGCAGCTGGCCGTCGAGATCGCCGCGGCGCTGGCCGTGCAGGACGACGTCGACCAAGCCGAGGTCGCCGGTCCGGGCTTCATCAACATCCGGCTGCAACCCACTGTTTTTGCTGACGTCCTGCGCGTTGCCCTGGCCGATCCGGTCGGCTTCGCGCGGGAGGCCGGCGCCGCGACCGGGTCCGGCGCGGTGAACATCGAGTACGTGTCCGCCAATCCGACCGGGCCGATGCACGTCGGGCACGGCCGCGGCGCGGTGTTCGGCGACGCGCTGGCGCGGCTGCTCGCCTTCGCCGGCCGGCCGGTCACCAAGGAATATTACACCAACGACGCCGGCGCGCAGGTCGACAAGCTCGCGCATTCCGCCTTCGCGCGGTATCGCGAGGCGCTCGGCGAGACGATCGAACTCGAAAGTCTCGCCTATCCCGGCGACTATCTGAAGCCCGTCGGCCTGGCGCTCGCTGCGCAGCACGGCGCGACGCTCAAGGCCAAGCCAGAGGCCGAATGGCTGCCGCTCGTCCGAGAGGTCGCCATCGGCGCGATGATGGACATGATCCGCGACGATCTCGCCGCGATCGGCATCGCGCACGACGTGTTCTTCTCGGAGCGCTCGCTGATCCACGGGCCGGAGGGCGACGCCGTGGCCGCGGCCATCGCGACGCTGCGCGACAAGGATCTCGTCTACGTCGGCCATCTGCCGCCGCCGAAGGGCAAGCCGGACGACGACTGGGAGGATCGCGAGCAGACGCTGTTCCGCTCCACGCAATTCGGCGACGACGTCGACCGGCCGCTGCTCAAGTCCGACGGCGGCTACACCTATTTCGCCAGCGACATCGCCTACCACAAGGTGAAGATGGATCGCGGCGCGCGCGACCTCATCGACGTGATGGGCGCCGATCACGGCGGCTACGTGAAGCGCATGCAGGCGGCCGTCCGCGCCCTCTCCGGCGGCGCCGCGTCGCTCGACGTCAAGCTCGTCCAGCTGGTGCAGCTGATGCGCGCCGGCGAGCCGGTGAAGATGTCGAAGCGGGCCGGGACCTTCGTCACGCTGCGGGAGGTCGTCGACGAGGTCGGCGTCGACGCGGTGCGCTTCATGATGCTCTACCGCAAGAACGACGCGCCGCTCGAGTTCGACCTCGCCAAGGTGATCGAGCGCTCGAAGGAAAACGCGGTCTTCTACGTGCAATACGCCTTCGCCCGCACGTGCGCCGCCCTCCGCAACGCGACGAAGGTCTTCCCGGACCTCGACGTCACGCCGGCGGCGCTCGGCGCAGCCGATCTCGCGCTGCTTTCCGATGCCGGCGAGATCGCGCTCATGCGGCAGATCGCGTTGTTCCCGCGGCTCGTCGAGGCGGCGGCAACGGCGCACGAGCCGCACCGCGTTGCGTTCTACCTATACGATATAAGCTCGGCTTTTCATGCCCATTACACGCGCGGCAGTCGTGAGCAGCCACAATTACGCTTTGTTTACGAAGAAAGTAGAGAAATGACTTGTGCGCGTCTGGCGTTGGTTTCGGCCATCGGCGGCGTGATCTCGACGGGACTGGACATTCTAGGCGTGTCCGCCCCGGCCGCGATGTAACGCGCCGCACCGCCGTCGACGCGAGCGTCGAGGGATGTCGGATGTTTCGGCGGGCTCGTCCCGCGATGATTAAGCGTTAACGCGGCGTCACGTCGCGGCACGAGGTCAGAGTATGAGCGAGACCGTGGCTAGACAGCGCCCCCCTGTCGACTTGGACGATTTCGAGCGGCGTTTCCGGCAGACGCAGCGTCCGGCGCACGAGGACGATCCGCTCGCCGAGCTCGCCCGCATCGTCGGCGACGAGCCCGATCCCTACGGTGCCGTGTTCGCGCAGCCGGCGGCCCCGGCGCACCAGGATTTTCGTCCGAGCTTTGCGCCGCACGGCCGCCAGGAGCCGTCGTTCGGCGACGATGGCGACCGGCACGGCGACGCCAAGGCGCGCTTCATGGCCGACTTCGCGGCCATCGAGGCCGGTCTGCGCGGTGCGGCGACGCAGCCGGCCGATCACGGCCACCCGCATCAGGATCAGCTGCTGCATCCGCAGGTCGCGCCCGGCCACGACATGCAGCAGGACTATGCCGAGCCGGACTATGCCTTCCCGCCCGAAGCGCAGGCGCAAGCCGACTGGGCCGAGCAGGGCCACAGCGCGCCCGATCGTCTCGCGTCGCGGAAGCGCCGGGCCCTCAAGCCGGCGACCGTCATCGCCGGCTCGATCGCCATCGCTGTCGTCGGGATCGGCGTCGCCTTCGCCTACAAGGGCACCGGCTCGAGCCCGCGCGAGATCACGACGATCATGGCCGCTGCCGGCCCGACCAAGATCCAGCCGCCGGCCGATGCCAAGGCGGATGCCGCCGACCAGGATGCGGCCGGCCAGAACCAGACGGCGCCGACCAAGCTGGTCAGCCGCGAGGAGCAGCCCGTCGATCTGCAGCAGGCCGTGCAGGACAATGCCGCCCGCGACCAGAACGCCCGCGGCACCGACGCGTCGAGCGTGCCCGTGCCGGGCCAGCCCGAAGGCACGATGAGCCCCGATTATTCCGCCATGGACGGCGCAAAGGGGAAGGACGCCACCGCTTCGGCCGGCCAGCCCTACGGCGATCAGGGCTTCGGCGTCGGCATGCCGGCACCGAAGAAGGTCAAGTCGGTGATGGTGAAGCCCGACGGCACGATCGTGTCCGGCAGCCAGGACGACGCGGCCGCCGCGGCACCGGCCCCCGCCAAGGTGGACGACCGCATCGGCGCCCTCGTCGACGGGACGACGTCCGCCGCACCCTCGAAGAGCCACGCCAAGGCCGCGAAAACCACGACCCGTGTCGCGACCGCGGAGCCGACGCCGGCGCCCGAGTCGATCGACGAGGCCGCCGCGACGCCGGCCAAGCCGACCCCGACCAAGACCACCGCGAAGAAGACCAAGCCGGTCAAGCTCGCCACGGCCGAGACGGGCACCGAGCAGACCGCCAACGACGCGGGCGACGAGGCCAAACCCGCGGGCGCCGGCACCTTCGCGGTGCAGCTCGCCGCGCCGGGTTCGGAAGCGGACGCGCGCGCCGCGACCACCAGGCTTCTGAAGAAATATTCCGAGGCGCTGCACGGCCGCCGGCTCGGCTTTCATCGCGCCGACTCGAACGGCAAGACGGTCTATCGGGTCCGCGTTTCCAGCCTGACCAAGGAAGATGCGACGAGCCTGTGCTCGAAGCTCAAGGCCGGCGGCGGCTCCTGCTTCGTCGCCAGGAACTGATGCTTGACGCGGACACCGGCCTTCTCCCGCGCGCGGGAGGAGGCGGCCCCGCGCCGCGGGATGCGATGAGGGGCCTTTCCGCCTCTCGGCGATTCTGCAGGCAGGCTAGACCCGACGTCGTCGAGCCGCCGTCTCCCGCAGCCGGGAGCAGGGAAGGGCACGCCGCTTGACCCGTGCCTTCGTCTGCGGCTGCCTCGGGCCGCGCCTAAGCGACAACGAGCGGGCGTTCCTGCGGGATGCCGATCCGCTCGGCGTCATCCTCTTTCGCCGCAACGTCGAGTCGCCGGACCAAGTCCGCGCGCTGACGGCCGAGATCAGGGCCGCGATCGGGCGCGACGAGGCCTTCGTCCTCGTCGACCAGGAGGGCGGTCGCGTCCAGCGGCTCGGGCCGCCGCACTGGCGCAAGTATCCGGCCGCGGCCCGTTTTTCCGCCATCCCTGATCTCGACGCCCGCGCGACGGCGATCCGGCTCGCCGGCCGCCTCATCGGCGAGGACCTCAAAGCCGTCGGCATCGACGTCGACTGCCTTCCCGTGCTCGACGTCCCGGTCGCGGGCGCGCACGACGTGATCGGCGACCGCGCCTACGCGCGAGACCCCGTCGCCGTGGCAAAGCTCGGTCGGGCCGCCGCCGACGGCATGCTGGATGCCGGCGTGCTGCCGGTCATGAAACACCTGCCCGGGCATGGGCGCGCCGGCGCCGACAGCCATTTGGCGCTGCCGGTGGTCGAGGCGTCGCGCG
>CAZZZM010000262.1:2352-4287 GCA_964658465.1 uncultured Nakamurella sp. | reverse complement strand
TCGATCCGGTAGATCTGCTTTTCGTCGAGCACCTCGCCGACGGCGGAATTGATCGCCTGTGCCGAGCGCAGGTCCTTGCCGAGCGGCTTTTCGAGCACGACGCGGCTCTTCGGCGTCAGCAGGCCGTGCGCGGCGAGCTTGTGGGTGATCGGATCGAACAGCTCAGGCGCGGTCGCCAGATAGAAGGCGCGCACGCGGTCGAGCCCGTCGGCGATCAGCTGCTTCAGGTCCTCCCAGCCGGCATCCGCCGTGGCGTCGAGGCGCACGAAGTGCAGCCGGCCGAGGAAGCGGTCGAGCGCGGCAGGCGTCAGGTCGGCGGCACGCACGAAGGTGCGAAGCTTCTCCTCGACCACGTTACGGAACGTGGCGTCGTTCAGATCCTGCCGCGACAGGCCGACGATGCGGGTCGGGTTCGAGATCTGCCCGTCGAGGTCGCGCATGAACAGCGATGGAAACAGCTTGCGGTAGGCGAGGTCGCCGGTGCCGCCGAAGACGATCAGGTCGAAGGGATCGACGGCGATGATCCGGCTGGTCATGGGGCTGCCTCCAAGTGCGTCCAAGTTCATGACGGGCAGCGGATGCAACGGTCAAGCCGAGCGCCTGCTCAGCTGGCCTCGCGCATCGACGAGCTGCCGTGCCGCAGGCTCGCGAGAACCGGCGCGAGATGCGCGGCGACCGCATCGATCGTCCGCGCGCCGCTGAAGAAGCGCGGATGCTTGCCCGGCAGCGGCACGATCTCGAGGTCGCGCGCGAGCGCCGCCCAGACGGTGCCGAGCTGCAGGAGGTGGGTCAGCGGCTGGGCCTGCGTCTCGTAGAGGATCACCCGGCCGTCGTAGGGCGCCGGCACGTAGGCGGCCATCGCGTTGAACATCGCGCGGATGAACGCCCGCTGGCCGGCCTGCCACTCCGGCCGGTCGATCAGGCGCGAGACCGTGTCGAGATGAGCCGTGTCGGCCCCCGTCGCGATCGCCCGACCCGGCGCGAAGACGAAGCGATTGACGAGGCGCTGCGACAGGCCGCGGAACGACCAGTCCGCCGCCTCCTGCACGGCGAGCCAGCGCGGCACGTTGCGCGCGAGCGCGAGGAGGTAGCGCGGATCGCGCCGACGCCAGGCGGCCCCGGAATTGGCCGGCGCCCCGTCGAGCGCGACCAGCAGCGGCACGTCGCGACCGAGCGCCCGCAGGCGCCGCGCCACCTCGAGCGCGACGATCGCCCCGGACGAGAAGCCGGCGACGACGAGCGGTCCCGTCGGGTGGACGGCGTCGATCGCGGCGACGTAATGCGCGGCCATCGCCTCGACCGCTTCGGCGTGCTCCGGCCGCATCCGCGCTTTCGTGACCTGCACGCCGTAGAAGCGCTGCTCGGGTCCGATCGCCGCCGCGAGACGATCGAAGCCGTCGATGTCGCCGGCGACGGAATGGATGCAGAAGAGCGGCGTTCCGTGCGCCTCGACGCCGGAGAGCGTGACGATCGTACCGGCACGGTTCGATACTAGCCGGAACAGGCGTTGAGTCTCGGGCGGAGGGCAGGCAGCCGGCACGGGGAAATCCTGGGTCGGCCCGACCTTCGCACGCAGGAGCGCGCGCCCAACGATCTCGATGAGAATATCGTGAATGTCGCGATGATCCGGGTCGGCCGGCCGCCGCTACTTCTTGATAAATGTGTAGATGTCGACCGCGAGCTTGGGATCGTCCGGCGTCGTCAGGTTGGTCAGGTATTCCTCGATGTAGGGCGGGTCGATCTGCAGGCCCTTCTCGTCGAGGTAGGCGACGATGAGGTCGTAGGTCGAGTCGATCTCGTCGAACGGCCCGCGATGACGGAACTTCAGGCCGCTGCCGGACGGCGAGTCGCCGAACCCGACGCCGTCGCCCAGGTCGGTCTTGCCGTCGGGCTTGGCGGCGATCGGGATCGCGGCCTTGTACTTGAAGCCCTTCT
>CAZZZM010000262.1:0-2252 GCA_964658465.1 uncultured Nakamurella sp. | reverse complement strand
GCCGCGTCCGGCGCGGGTGTCGTCGAGGGAGCGACCGGCTTCGCTTCGGGCGTCGCGGGCGCGACCGGGGCCGGCGTGCCGGGCTTGTCGCCCGTCGCGGGGGCCGGCGTCGGCGGTGCCGCAGTCGTGCTCGGCGTGGTCGGCTGGGACGGGGTCTTGGGGGCCGGCGCCTGCGCCGATGCCACGACCGGCGCCAGGCCGAGCGCCGCGGACAGGCACAGCGCGAGGAGACGACGGGAAACCGGCTTGCCTTGCATCTCACCCTCGGGCTGCGTGGTGTCGCAACGCTGCCCGCTTACATGGCGGGGCGCGGCTTCGCCAGATGCTTACTGATGAATGGCGGGTCCGGCGCGGCGGGCGCGCCCGCTGCGGCCGTCTTGACCCGTCCGCCGAACTGGTGTCGGAAACGGCGCATGAGCGACGCTCTCGCCGACATCCCCCTCGTGCGCATGAATGGCGCCGGCAACGCCATCGTCGTCGCCGACCTGCGCGGCACGAGCTACGTGCCGACGGCGCAAGAGGCGCGCACGATCGCCGCGGCGCCGGGCCTCGCCTTCGACCAGCTGATGACGATCCAGGATCCGTCGTCCGCCGGCACGGACGCTTTCCTCCGCATCTACAACGTCGACGGTTCGCTCGCCGGCGCCTGCGGCAACGGCACGCGCTGCGTCGCCTGGGTCATGCTGCGGGGCTCGCCGCGCGATACGCTCAGGCTGGAGACCCAGGCGGGCGAGCTCGAATGCCGCCGGGTCGGCCCCTGGGACTTCTCGGTCGACATGGGACGGCCGGTCTTCGACTGGGCGCTGATCCCGCTGCGCTCCGGCGCCGACGATCACGAGGCGCTCGACCTCCACATCGACGATCCCGCCGTCGCCGCCTTCGGCAGGCCTTACGCCCTGAGCATGGGCAACCCGCACGCTGTCTTCTTCGTCGAGGACACGGCCTCGCTCGACCTCGCCCGCCTCGGGCCGCCTGTCGAGCACGCGCCCGTCTTCCCCGAACGCGCGAACGTCTCCTTCGCGCAAATGGTCGACCGCGAGACGATCCGCCTGCGCGTCTGGGAACGTGGCGCCGGCGCGACGCTGGCCTGCGGCACCGGCGCCTGTGCCACACTCGTCGCGGCGGCGGCGACCGGGCGTGCCGGACGCAAGGCGGAGGTGACGCTGCCGGGCGGGATGCTGACCGTCGAGTGGCGCGCCGACGATCATGTGATCATGACCGGGCCGGTCGCGCTCGAAGGCGAGACGACGCTCGCGCGGGCGTTGCGCGGACAGGCGGCGTGACGGCCGCCGCCCCGGAGGTCGCGAGCTTCGGCTGCCGGCTGAACCTCGTCGAGGGCGAGGCGATCTCGCGCCTGCTGGCGGGGCGCGACGTCGCCGTCGTCAACACCTGCGGCGTCACCAACGAGGCCGTCCGCCAGGCGCGCCAAGCGATCCGCCGCCTGCGCCGCGAGCGACCGGGCCGGGCGATCCTAGTGACCGGCTGCGCCGCCGAGATGGAGCGCGAGGCGTTCGCCGCGATGCCCGAGGTCGATGGGCTGGTGGCCAACGCGACGAAGACGCGGGCGGTGAGCTGGACGACGGCCGCCCCGCAACCGGCAGGGGCATCGCCCAGCCCCCTCGAAGAAAGCACCGCCTCCACGCGCGCGTTTCTGGCGATCCAGAACGGGTGCGATCATGCCTGCACCTTCTGCGCGATCCCGCGCGGACGCGGCGCGGCGCGCTCGGCGCCGCTCTTCGACGTCGTCGCGCGTGCGCGAAATCTCGTCGAACGCGGCTTCGCCGAGATCGTGCTCACCGGTGTCGATCTCACCTCGTGGGGCGGCGACCTCGCGGATCGGCCTCGGCTCGGCACCTTGGTCCGCGCCATCCTGCGGCAGGTGCCGGCGCTGCCGCGCCTGCGCCTCTCCTCGATCGACTGCATCGAGGCCGACGCCGACCTTCTCGCCGCCTTCGCCGAGGAGGCGCGGCTGATGCCCTACCTGCACCTGTCCCTGCAGAGCGGGGACGACCTCGTGCTGAAGCGCATGAAGCGGCGGCATTCGCGCGCCGAGGCCGTGGCGCTCTGCGCCGAGCTGCGGCGGCTGCGGCCGGACATCGCGCTTGGCGCCGATCTCATCGCCGGCTTTCCGACCGAGACCGAGAGTGCCGCCGCGAACACGCGCGCGCTGATCGAGGCGTGCGGCCTCGCCTATCTGCACGTCTTCCCCTATTCGCCGCGCCCCGGCACGCCGGCGGCCCGCATGCCGCAGG
>CAZZZM010000261.1:0-4291 GCA_964658465.1 uncultured Nakamurella sp. | reverse complement strand
TCGTCGGGCCCCCTTCTCCCGCAAGCGGGAGAAGGGGGTGCTGCGGCCTAGGCCCGCGAGGGCAGGCCGCGCTCGCTCGGGACGTGGATGCTCTTCGGGCGGCCGAAGATGCGGTGCACGGCGACGAAGAAGATCGGCGTGAAGATCAGGCCGAACCCCGTCACGCCGAGCATGCCGAAGAACACCGTGGTGCCGAGCGTCTGCCGCATCTCGGCGCCGGCGCCGCTGGCGACGAGCAGCGGCACGACGCCGAGGATGAAGGCGAAGGACGTCATCAGGATCGGCCGCAGGCGGGTGCGCCCGGCCTGGATCGCCGCCTCGCGCGGGCTCGCCCCCGATTCCTCGGACTGCTTGGCGAATTCGACGATCAGGATCGCGTTCTTGGCGGCGAGGCCGACCAGCACCGTGAAGCCGATCTGCGCCAGGATGTCGACGTTCATCATGCGGTACATGAGCCCCGTCACCGCGGCGAGCAGGCACATCGGCACGATGAGCACCACCGACAGCGGCAGGCTCCAGCTCTCGTATTGCGCGGCGAGCACCAGGAAGACGAAGAACACCGAGGCGGCGAAGATGAGCAGCGTCGTGTTGCCCGCCGTCGTCTGCTGGTAGGCGAGATCGGTCCATTCGAAGCTCATGCCCTGCGGCAGCCGATCGGCGGCGAGCTTGGCCATCACCGCGAGCCCGTAGGAGGAGGCGTAGCCGGGCAGCGTACCGCCCTGTACTTCCGCTGCCGGATAGAGATTGTAGCGCGGCACGCGGTAGGGGTCGGAGGTGCGCCGCAGCTGCGCCACCGCCGAGATCGGCACCATCTGGCCGGCGGCGTTGCGGGTCTTCAGATGCGCGATGTCCTCGATGGTGTTGCGGTAGCGGCCGTCGGCCTGGGCGAGCACCTCGTAGGTGCGGCCGAGATAGTTGAAGTCGTTGATGTAGGCGGAGCCCAGGTAGAGCTGCATCGTGTCGAAGATCGCCGACGGCGAGACGCCGAGCTTCTCGGCCCGCTCGCGATCGATGTCGGCGTAGATCGACGGCGTGCCGGTGGTGAACGGCGTGAACAGCTGGGCCATGCCCGGCACCTTCATCGCCGCGCCGATGAGATCCCAGGCGGCGGCCTGCAAGGCGTGCGGCCCGAGGTTGCGCTGGTCCTCCAGCATCATCTTGAAGCCGCCGGCGGTGCCGAGACCGGGGACGGGCGGCGGCGGGATGGCGATGATGAAGGCGCCCTGGATGCCGGCCAGCGCCTGGTTGACCTTGCCGAGCACCACGGGGGCGGTCAGCCCCTGCTTGTCGCGCTCGTCGAAGGGCTTCAGGTTGACGAAGATCGCGCCGGCGTTCGACGCCTGGGTGAAGGTGGCGCCGTCGAAGCCGGCGAACGCCACCTCGTTGGCCACGCCGGGCACTTTCTTCAGCCGCTCGGTCGCCTCGCGGATCACCTCGTCGGTGCGCGACAGCGAGGCGCCCGGCGGCAGCTGGTAGATCGAGATGAGGTAGCCGAGGTCCTGGTCGGGGATGAAGCCCGTCGGCGCGCGGAAGAACTGCACGCCGGTCAGCGCGATCAGCCCGGCGTAGACGACGAGCATCAGCGTGCCGACGCGCAGCAGCCGTCCGACCATGCGCCCGTAGCCGTCCGACAGCCAGGCGAAGGTGCGGTTGAACAGATTGAAGAAGCCGACGACGGGGCGCGCGATCAGCGGCACGTCGGCGGCATGCGTCTCCTCGTGCGGCTTGAAGAGGAGCGCGCAGAGCCCCGGGCTCAGCGTCAGCGAGACGAAGGCCGAAACGATCGTCGAGGCGGCGATCGTCACCGCGAATTGGCGGAAGAACTGACCCGAGATGCCGGCGATGAAGGCCGACGGCACGAAGACCGCGCAGAGCGTGAGCGCGATGGCGATCAGGGCGCCGCCGACCTCGTCCATCGTGCGGTGCGCGGCCTCGCGCGGCGACAGGCCGAGCCGCAGGTTGCGCTCGACGTTCTCGACGACGACGATCGCGTCGTCGACGACGATGCCGACGGCCAGCACGAGGCCGAACAGCGACAGGTTGTTGAGCGACAGCCCGCAGGCGGCGAGCACCGTGAACGTGCCGACGAGCGAGATCGGGATCGCGACGATCGGGATGACCGAGGCGCGCCACGTCTGCAGGAACAGGATGACGACGACGACGACGAGCGCGACCGCCTCGATGATCGTGCGCACCACCTCGGCGACCGACTGCGCGATGAACGTCGTCGTGTCGTAGATGATGTCGTACTTCAAACCTTGCGGGAACTGCTTCGACATCTTCGCCATCGCCGCCTTGACGCGGGTCGCCATGGCGAGGGCGTTGGTGCCCGGCTGCTGGTAAATCAGGATCGGCACCGCTTCCTGGCCGTCGAGGTAGCCGTTGGCGCCGTAGTTCTCGCCGCCGAGCTCGACCCAGCCGATGTCGCGCACGCGCGTCACCCGCCCCTGCGCGTCGGACTTCAGCAGGATGTCGGAAAATTGCGAGGGATCGCTGAGGCGGCCGAGCGCCTTGACGTTGAGCTGGAAGGCGCCGGGCTTCGGCACCGGCGGCTGGTTGAGGACGCCGCCCGAGACCTGGACGTTCTGCGCCTGCAGCGCGGCGATGATCTCTTCCGCCGTCAGGTTGCGCGCCGCCGCCTTGTCCGGGTCGAGCCAGATGCGCATCGCATAGTCGTGGTTGCCGAACACCTGCGCGTCGCCGACGCCCTCGACGCGCAGCAGCTCGTCGCGCAGATGCAGCGTCGCGTAGTTCGACATGTAGAGCTGGTCGCGCGACTTGTCGGGCGAGAGCAGGTGGATCACCATCATGAGATCCGGCGAGCTCTTCTTCACCGTGACGCCGAGCCGCTGCACGACCTCTGGCAGGCGCGGCGCCGCGATCGCCACGCGGTTCTGCGTCAGCACCTGCGCGGTGTTGAGGTCGGTGCCAAGCTTGAAGGTGACGGTGAGCAGCAGGTTGCCGTCGCCGGTCGACTGGCTCGAGAAATAGAGCATGTTCTCGACGCCGTTGATCTGCTGCTCGAGCGGCGTCGCCACCGTCTCCGCGACCGTCTCGGCCGAGGCGCCGGGATATTGCGTGGTGATCTGGATCGTCGGCGGGGCGATCTCAGGATATTGCGCGATCGGCAGCGCGATATAGGCGACGCCGCCGACGATCGTGATGAACAGGCTCACCACCATCGCGAAGATCGGATGATCGATGAAGAAATGGGAGAGCTTCATGCTGCAATGAGCCTGGTGATTTGGAAGATGCGCGGCTTTGCCTTCTCCCGCTTGCGGGAGCAGGTGGGACGAGGGGCGATGCCGCTTCTCCCCGGTGTTCGGCTCGAGCGGCCCGATCCCTCATCCGACCCGACGTCGTCGGGCCACCTTCTCCCGCAAGCGGGAGAAGGATGGGCCGCGGCTGGCATCAGCCCTGCCCGGGCGGCAGCGCGATCGTGCCCGTCTTCGGCGTGACCTTGCCGCCGGGGCGGGCGTACATCAGACCGTCGATGACGATCCGGTCGTCCGGGCTCAAGCCGCTCTTGACGATGCGCAGGTCGCCGACGGCGGCGCCGATCTGGATGGTCTTCGGGACGATCGTGTCGTCGGGCGTCACCGTCATCACCATCGTGTTCGACTGGTCGGTCGAGAGCGCGGCGTCGGGCACCAGCAGGCGCTCCTTGTAGCCGCTCGTCGGCAGGCGCAGCCGCGCGAACTGGCCGGCGGCGATGAACATGTCGGGGTTCGGCACCGTCGCGCGGGCGCGGATCGTGCCGCTGGCGCGGTCCATCTCGTTGTCGAGGAAGTCGAGCGAGCCCTTGTGCTTGAACTGCGTCTCGTCGGAGAGCGCGATGTCGACCGTGCGGTCGACCTGGCCGTCCTTCTGCGCGTGCAGGAACCGCTGGTAGGCGACGTAGTCGCCCTCGCCCATGTCGAAGGCGAGGTAGATCGGGTCCTCGGAGACGATCGTCGTCAGCATCGTCGTCGCGCCGCCGCTCTGGCCGCCGACGATCAGGTTGCCGACCGACACGCGATGCGTCGAGATGCGGCCGGAGATCGGCGCCACGACATGCGTCCACTCCATGTTGAGCTCGGCCTGGCGCACGGCCGCCCGCGCACCCTCGAGCGCGGCATCGCCCGAATCCTGCGCCTGCTGGCGCTGGTCGAGCGTCTCGCGCGAGGCGTAGTCGTTCTGGATCAGGCTCTTGGTGCGCATCAGCTGGCGCTTGGCGAGGTCGAGCGTCGCGGTGGCGGTGGCGAGCTGCGACTTGGCGGTGGCGAGCGCGATCTCGTAGGGGCGCGGGACG
>CAZZZM010000260.1:0-4298 GCA_964658465.1 uncultured Nakamurella sp. | reverse complement strand
CGCCGCCGCTGTAGCCGGCACCGCCGCCGCCGAAACCGCCGGCATAACTTGTGTGCGAGCCGCTCGTCTTGCCTCCGGCGAATCCCCCGCCGTAGACGCCGCTTTGGCCGCCTCCGTTACCGGCTCCAGCGCCTTTGACGCCGGCACCGCCGCCTTCGGCAGTAGTGGCGGCCGTGCCGCCATAGCCGCTCCCCTTGTTGCCGTTGCCGGCTATACCTGGCGAGCCGGCACCATGGTATGCGCCACCACCACCGCCGGCGACGAGGATCGGCACATAGGTGCCGTTCGGGCCGGTATTCGCAAACACGAAAGTGCCGCCGCCGCCGCCGCCCCCGTAGGCGGTCGTCGCACCTTTGTAGGAGCCGTTCGCAATAGTATCTTTCTTGCCGACACCGCCGACGACGATCTCGATGTGCTCACCGGCGACGAGATTGAAGCTGCCGCCCTCTTCGGCACCCTTGCCGCCGGCGCCGTTGACGTCCGAGCCGCCCTGGGCGCCGTAGCCGGTGATGTTGTAGGTGCCGGTCGTCGCGACAGTGACGAAAATTGGCGAACCCGAAAAGCCATAAGTGCCCATGACGCCGTCCCTCACCAAATACTTTCGTCAGGCGCCGATCGGTTGGATCAGCAACCTGAGCTTGCCTTAAATCGATGTCTTCGCCGGCTCCGCGGCGATCGGCGTACCCAGCGTGTTGAATTCCGGCATGCGCCAGATGCTCGAGCGCTCCCAGCGCTCCCAGATGTCCGGCGGCAGGATGGTCTTGCGCTCGACGGGGTGGACACGCGGGCGCACGTCGTGCAGGCCCGGCGTGCCGAGCCGAGCGTCGAATTCCTTCGTGTCGAAGCGGACATTCTCGAAATCGTGCCGGAAGGACGGAACGCCGGTGAAGGCGTAGACCGCCTCCATCGCCGCCGCCGGTTCGCCGACGAGCAGGTCGTAGGGCAGCAGCAGAATACGCCCGGCCTCGGTCCCGTGCATCGCCTGCTTCATCGCGTTGAGCGGATAGCCGATGAGCCCTGTGGCGCTCATCAGCCCCTCGGCGCGCGAGTAGACCGTGCCGCCGGTCTCGAACGAGAAGATCTTCGAAAGCTCGAACGTGTTCCTGCGGATCAGCCGCTCGACCGAGTCGATGATCCAAGGGATGTGACGCACACAGCAGATCATCTTCGCCTTCGGAAAGAGCTGCGCCAGCAGCTCGATGCGTCCGCTCCACATGCGGTTGGTGTCGAACACCATGCGGCCCGGCCCGAGGGCATCGTAGTAGTTTTCGAACAGGCCGCGCAGAAGCGCCTCGCGCTGCGCCTGCGTGAAGAGGATCGCGCTCTCGCTGCCGGCGCTCATCTCGCTCAGCACGGCGTTGAGCATGGCACCCACAGGGCTGGTGATGTTGGCGTGGACGGCCGGATTCTGGCGCAGCAGCGCGGCGAGCAACGTCGATCCCGAGCGCGGGAGACCGGAAATGAAATGGTACCCAATCCCCGTAGACACGCGCCGACCACCTTGGAAAAACCGGGACGTGCCGGCATGCATGCAAATCAAAAACACCCACGCTCGGCTGGCCGCTCCATCAGAGAGCGAAATTTCGACAAAAGCAAGCCGTCGAACCACACGCGCGGCAGAGTGTGCAAGTCTTGCCACACACAACCACGACTCGATACGTCGCCACTCGTCTGTCCAAACGGAATGTCGCAGCGTTTTAAGACTTCAACGCGCTCGAATCCAAGCCAGATGATGGCCGTCGATCTCAGCCTTTAGTATAACTGCTCCGGATCGGGAGGTTGGATCGGCGACCGTTCTACATCCCGACTCCCCTTGCCGAAAGGGGGGACCGCCTTTCGACTGCAGGCCAAAGTCGTCTTGCTCGGTACATCGATTGTTGACTTTCCGACTATCTTGCGACCCTATGATGTTCGGAGTTGGCGTCGACGCAACGCGCCGTTTTTTAGTCGTTAATCTGTTGATTGCCGCTGGAGCTGTAAATGTCTCAGGTGTACATCAGCCAAGTCCTGCTCATGGCGAACACCTTCACCCCGCGCGGGTGGCACGCCTGCGACGGCAGCCTGATCGCCATCAGCCAAAACCAGGCGCTGTTCGCTCTCATCGGAACCACCTACGGCGGCGACGGCATCTCGAATTTCGCGCTGCCCGACCTGCGCAGCCGCGTGCCGGTCGGGACCGGCCAGGGACCCGGGCTGTCGAACTATGTGCTCGGCCAGAAAGGCGGCTCCGAGCAAGTGACTTTGCAGGCGTCGAACGTGGCGCCCCACACGCACGCCGGGACGTTTCAGGTGACGGACAATCAGGGTAGGACGCCATTGCCTGTCGTCCTACCGGCCAACGGCAACTATCTGGTCACGACGACGACGGTGGCGCCGTCTTCGCCGCCGCTCGCTGCTCTCGCGGGCGTGAGCGTTCAGCCCAACAGCGGTGGCACGCCCTTCTCCGTCCTGCAGCCCTATCTCGCGCTGAACTATTGCATCGCGCTGCAGGGCCTCTTCCCGTCCCGGAGCTGACGCGGGCGCATGAGCGAGCCGGATGCGGCCGCCGCCTTCGCCGCGTTCCGCGAGGCCGTGTTCGACGACTTCCATCTCATGCGGCGCGTTCGCCAGCCGTTGCCCCACGACGCCTACGTCGACGACGTCGTCGCCGTGGGCCGCGAGCGCGGCTTCGTCTTCGATGCGGACGCCGTCCGCGCCGCGATGCGCGCGGGCCAGCAGGCGTGGCTCATGCAGGGAGCCGACCCTTGAGCGTCGCCGAGCGATTGTTCGCCTGGACGCCGTTCCGCATCGGTGCGGAGAACGGCGGGCTGCACGTCGATTGGTGCCATCTCGGTCGCTTGCGGCTGCTCGAGCCGTTCTTCTTCGAGACGATCCTCCATGCCATGCGCGAGCCGTTCAATCTCGCCTTCCAGCAGCGAACACCGATCGACGCGCTCGGCGAGCTGCCGCCGGGCCTGCCGATCGCCGGCTTCGTCTTTCACATGTCGCGCTGCGGCTCGACGCTGGTGTCGCAGGCGCTCGCCGCCTTCGAGAGCAACATCGTCGTCGCCGAGGCCGTACCGATCCGCTCGGTGCTGCGCGCGCTGGCGACCGGGCGCGCGACGCCGGCGCAGGCCGAGACCTGGCTGAAGGGCCTCGTCAACGCCTTCGCGCAACCCCGCTATTCCTACGAGGCCCGGCTCGTCGTGAAGCTCATGGGCGCCGACGTGCTCGACATCGCGCTGTTCCGGCGCGTCTTTCCCGACGTGCCATGGATCTTCTTGACGCGCGATCCGGCCGAGATCCTCGCCTCGCATGCCGCGGCCGGCAGCATCGACCTCATGCGCGGCCAGATCCCCCCTGCGCGGCTCGGCCTTGCGGAGAGCGACGTCTGGTCGATGCCGGACAACGTCTACCAGGCCCACGCGCTGGCCGCGTTCGCGGCGGCCGCGCAGGCCGCCCATGCCGGCGGCAGTGGTTTGATCCTCGACTATGCCGAGCTGCCGGACGCCCTTTGGACGCGGGTGCTGCCGCATCTCGGGCTCGTGCCCAACGCCGGCGCGATCGAGGTCATGCGGGATGTGGGCCGACGCCATTCGAAGCGGCCGGACGTGCCCTTCTCGCCGGCGCACGACCCGAACCGCGCCAATGCCCCCGCCTTCCGTCCGATCGCCGAGCCGATCGTCGGCCCGGTCATGGCGGCGCTCGCCGCGCTGCGGGCGGCGTGACTCCGGCCGGGCGGCCGATGGCGATCGTGCGTCGGCCCGAGACGGAGACCGACGCGGCGTTCCGCTTCTTGCTGTTCTGCGAGTCGCGCCATGCCTGCGAAGCTCTGCCCGGGGTCGACGCGGCGCTGGCGGCGCAGCTGCTGCGGCATCAGTTCGCCGGCCAGGAGGCAAGCTACCGCGCCGCCTATCCCGGTGCCCGGCACGACATCGTCGAGGTCGACGGCGAGCCGGTCGGCCGCATCGTCGTCGACGAGGCCGGCGGCGGCTGGACGCTCGTCGACATCGCGCTGTCCGGCGCCTGGCGCGGGCGCGGCATCGGCACCCGCCTCCTGGAGGAGACGATGGCCGGCGCGCGGGCCGCCGGCGTTCCCCTGCGACTGCGCGTGATGGTGTGGAACGCCGACGCCGCACGGCTCTACGCGCGGCTGGGCTTTACGGCCGGCGCGACAAGCGAGATCGACGTGGAGATGGTCAGCCCGGCCGCACGAACGCCAGGATGCGATCGTTGAGCGCGCGGATGTCGTGGACGAGCTCGAGGGGCAGGACGAGGCCGACGCCCGCCGCGCGGACGCGGTCGGCCTGCGCGCCGAG
>CAZZZM010000259.1:0-4365 GCA_964658465.1 uncultured Nakamurella sp. | reverse complement strand
CTCGCGTTGAAGATGGCCGCGCGTGTCGACGAAGCGATCGCGGCCGGCGAGGAGGTCGGTCCGCTCGCCGGCATTCCGATCGGCATCAAGGATCTCATCTGCACCAAGGGCATCCGCACGGTGTCCGGCTCGCCGGCCTACGAGGACTTCGTGCCCGAAGAGGACGACATCGTCGTCGAGCGCGCGATCGCCGCCGGCGCCATCATCCTCGGCAAGACCAACGTGCCGGAGTTCGGCTACAGCGGCGTCGGCCACAACCCCGTCTTTCCGACGACGCGCAACCCGTGGAACCCGCAGCTCACGTCCGGAGGTTCGAGCGCCGGTTCCGGCGCGGCGGTGGCGTCCGGCATGTGCCCGCTCGCCTTCGGCAGCGACGGCGGCGGCTCGGTACGCATCCCCGCCGCGCATTGCGGCCTGTTCGGCATGAAGGCGAGCATGGGCCGTGTCCCGCTCTATCCCGGCTGCCGCGACGAGCGCTACCCCGGCGTCTCAGGCTGGGAGTCGCTCGAGCACATCGGGCCGATGAGCCGCACGGTGGCCGACGGCGCGCTGATGCTTTCCGCCATCGCCGGACCCGATATGCGCGACCGCCATTCGCTGCCCGACGAGGGCGTCGGCTGGGTCGACGCCGCGCGGGCGGGCGACCTGCGCGGGCTGCGCGTCGCCTACAGCGCCGACTGGGGCTACGCCGCGGTCGACCCGCAGGTGCGCAAGATCGTCGGCGAGGCGGTCGATGTCTTCGAGCGCGACCTCGGCTGCATCGTCGAGGCGGCGCATCCCGGCTTCCCCGACCCCGCCGAGGCGTTCTGGGCGCTCGTCGCGCTCGAGACCGACCTCGCCGGCATGCGCGCGATGGTCGAGGAGTATGGCGATCGCATGAGCGCGCATGTCGTCGCGCTGGCGACCCGCAAGTGGACGGGCGACGAGTTCAATGCGGCGGTCATCAAGCGCAAGGCCGTGGTCAACGCGATGTGGCGCTTCATGACGCGCTACGACATCGTGCTGACGCCGACGCTCGCGGTGCCGCCCTTCGCCCTCGCGATGCAGGGGCCGGATCAGATCGACGGCCGCATGGTGGCGACCTCGGCGTGGCTCGCCTTCACCTATCCGATCAATCTCACCGGCCAGCCCGCCGCGTCCGTTCCCGCCGGCTTTACCGAGGACGGGCTGCCGATCGGGCTGCAGATCATCGGTCGTCATCTCGATGACCGCGGCGTGCTGCGTGCCGCCGCCGCATTCGAGGCGGCGCGCCCATGGAAAGACCGCGTGCCGCCGATGGTGGCGGCGCTGAAGACGGAGGCCCGCGCATGACGACCCTGACAGGCGACCATTCCGTCGACCACGGCCTGGGCGAAGAGTTCGAACACGAGGCCGTCCCCGCGGCGCGCCGCCAGAGCCTCGGCTCGGTCGCCGCGATCTGGTTCGGCTTCCCGATGATCCTCACCAACGCCGTCTTCGGCGGGATCATCACCTACAATCTCGGCTTCTGGGCGGCGCTCGGGGCGCTTGTCACCGGCAACGCCGTGCTCGCGATCTACGTTGGTGCGCTCAGCGCCATCGCCGGGCGCACCGGGCTCAATTTCGCGATGCAGGCGCGCCGCACCTTCGGCACGAAGGGCTTTGCCATCGCCTCCGGCTTCCTCGCGACGATCGTCGTCGGCTGGTACGCGTTTCAGACGGGCCTGACCGGCGCGACGCTGCACGACAGCTTCGGCTGGAACACGACGCTGCTGATCGTCATCGCGGCGGTGCTCTACACCGCGATCACCTACGTCGGCGTGCGCGCGCTCACCATCATCGGGCTCATCGCGGCGCCACTGTACGTGATCCTTGGCCTCGTCGCCGTGGCGATCATCGCCAGGACGCACGACCTCGGCGCGGTCACGCAGTTTGCCGGCCACGCCGGCGGCATGACGTTCGCCGGCGCAGTGACGCTCGTCGTCGCGACCTTCGCCGACAGCGGCACGATGACGGCGGATTTCACGCGCTGGTCGCGCTCGGGCAAGGAGGCGGTGCTCGCCGCGCTTACCGCCTTCCCGATCGCGAACCTCGTCTCGCAACTGTTCGGCGTGGTCGTGGTCGCGGCCGGCGCCGCGGCGGCCCCGGCGACGGACGGCGGCAACTTTCTGTCGCTGATGACCGGCCACGGCGCGTTCCTCAGCGCGCTCTCCGTGGCCTTCGTCTTCGTCAACCTGGGCTCCGTCTGCACGCACTGCCTCTACAACGGCGCGGTCGGCTGGAGCCATCTCGCCGGCAGCCAGATGCGCCGCCTCACGCTCATCCTCGGCGTGATCGGCGGACTCCTCGCAGTGGCCGGCATCTGGAGCTTCTTTCTGAGCTGGCTGAACCTGCTCGGCATCTTCGTGCCGCCGATCGGTGCGGTCGTGATCACCGACCAGCTCCTGCTCGGCGGCATCGACCGGCCTGCCGCCGAAACCCCGTATCGCGTCTCGGCCTTCGTCGCCTGGGCCGCCGGTGCCGCTGCGGCGATGCTGGTGCATCTGGGCATGCCGGGGCCCGGCGAGGCGGTCACCGGCATGGTCGTGGGCGGCGTCGTCTACGCGGTCGCCATGCGCACGCGCGTGGCCGCCGCCGTGGCGTCCTGAACAGAGCGAGGCTTCGCCATGAACGGACTTGGTGGACTGAACAAATCGCCGAACGGCGTCGTCATCGGCCTCGTGCAGCTCAAGCTCGAGCAGATCGACACGCCCGCCGACGTCGCGCGGCAAACGCGGAAGATCGTCGAGCTCATCGCCAAGGCGCGGCGCAACGTCGCCGGCATGGACCTGGTCGTGTTCCCCGAATACGCGCTGCACGGCCTGTCGATGAGCATCGATCCGTCGATCATGTGCCGCATGGACGGGCCCGAGGTCGCCGCGTTCAAGCAGGCCTGCATCGACAACAGGATCTGGGGCTGCTTCTCCATCATGGAGTTCAACCCCGAGGGCAATCCCTACAACGTCGGGCTGATCATCGACGATGCCGGCGAGATCAAGCTCTATTACCGCAAGATGCATCCCTGGGTACCGGTCGAGCCGTGGGAGCCCGGCGACCGCGGGATCCCGGTCATCGACGGCCCCAACGGCTGCAAGCTCGCGCTGATCATCTGCCACGACGGCATGTTTCCGGAGATGGCGCGCGAATGCGCCTACAAGGGCGCGGAGATCATGCTGCGCACCGCCGGCTACACCGCGCCGATCCGCGAGTCCTGGCGCTTCACCAACCAGGCCAACGCCTTCCAAAACCTGATGGTGACCGCCAACGTCTGCATGTGCGGCTCGGACGGCACGTTCGACTCGATGGGCGAAGGCATGGTGTGCGACTTCGACGGCGCGATCATCGCCCACGGCACGACGGGGCGGCCCGACGAGATCATCACCGCCGAGGTGCGGCCGGACCTCGTGCGCGAGGCGCGCGCCGGCTGGGGCGTCGAGAACAACATCTACCAGCTCGGCCACCGCGGCTACGTCGCGGTGAAGGGCGGCGCGGGCGACTGCCCTTACACGTTCATGCACGACCTCGTCGCTGGCCGCTACAAGCTGCCGTGGGAGGCCTCCGTGAAGGTCACCGACGGCACCGGTTGCGGCTTCGCCGCGCCCACGCGGATCTACGCGCCCGGCGACAAGCTGCCCGAGGCGGCGGAATGACCGCCGCGGCGTCCCCCGCGGTGGGCGGCGAAATCTATGTCGCCGCCGATCCCTATCCGTGGCCCTACGACGGCGCGCTGCGGCCGGACAATACCGCGCTGATCACGATCGACATGCAGGTCGATTTCTGCGGCAAGGGCGGCTACGTCGACGCGATGGGCTACGATCTCAGCCTGACGCAGGCGCCGATCGCCCCCATCAAGGCGCTGATGGCGGCGATGCGGGCCGGCGGCTTCACGATCATCCACACGCGCGAGGGCCATCGCACCGACCTCGGCGACTTGCCGGCCAACAAGCAGTGGCGCTCGCGCCGCATCGGCGCCGGCATCGGCGACCCCGGCCCCTGCGGCCGCGTGCTGGTGCGCGGCGAACCGGGCTGGGAGATCATCCCCGAGCTCGCCCCGCTGCCTGGCGAGATCGTCATCGACAAGCCCGGCAAGGGCTCGTTCTGCGCCACCGACCTGGAGCTGATCCTGCACACCCGCGGCATCCGCAATCTCGTGCTCACCGGAATCACCACGGACGTTTGTGTCCACACCACCATGCGCGAGGCCAACGACCGCGGCTTCGAGTGCCTCATCGTCGCCGACTGTTGCGCGGCGACCGATGCCGGCAACCACGTCGCGGCGCTGAAGATGGTGACGATGCAAGGCGGCGTCTTCGGCGCCGTCGCGCCCAGCAGCGCCGTGCTCGCCGCGCTGGCGTTTCCACGCTGACC
>CAZZZM010000258.1:0-4366 GCA_964658465.1 uncultured Nakamurella sp. | reverse complement strand
ACGATCTTCAACATGCGCGCGCCGGGCATGACGCTGCACAAGATGCCGCTGTTCGCCTGGTCGGTGCTGGTCACCGCCTTCCTGCTCGTGCTGTCGCTCCCGGTCCTCGCCGGCGCGATCACCATGCTGCTGACCGACCGCAACTTCGGCACCACCTTCTTCGACCCGTCGAAGGGCGGCGACCCGATCCTGTTCCAGCACCTGTTCTGGTTCTTCGGCCACCCCGAGGTCTACATCCTCATCCTGCCGGGCTTCGGCATCGTCTCGCACATCATCTCGACCTTCTCGAAGAAGCCGATCTTCGGCTACCTCGGCATGGCCTACGCGATGGTGGCGATCGGCGTCGTCGGCTTCGTCGTGTGGGCGCACCACATGTACACGGTCGGCCTGTCGCTCACGACGCAGCGCTACTTCGTCTTCGCGACGATGGTCATCGCCGTTCCGACGGGCGTGAAGGTGTTCTCGTGGATCGCCACGATGTGGGGCGGCTCGATCTCGTTCAAGACGCCGATGCTGTGGGCGACGGGCTTCATCTTCCTGTTCACCGTCGGCGGCGTCACCGGCGTCGTGCTCGCCAACGCCGGCATCGACCGCTACCTGCACGAGACCTACTACGTCGTCGCGCACTTCCACTACGTGCTCAGCCTCGGAGCGGTGTTCGCGTTATTCGCCGGGTTCTACTACTGGTTCCCGAAGATGAGCGGCTACATGTACAACGAGCGGCTCGGGAAGATTCACTTCTGGCTGATGTTCATCGGCGTGAACGTCACCTTCTTCCCGCAGCACTTCCTCGGCCTCGCCGGCATGCCGCGTCGCTACATCGACTACCCGGATGCCTACGCGCTGTGGAACCTGGTGTCGTCGCTCGGCGCCTACCTGTCGTTCGCCAGCGTGATCCTGTTCCTCTACATCATCTACGACGCCTTCGCGAAGAAGGTGCTCGCGGGTGACAATCCCTGGGGCCCCGGCGCGACCACGCTCGAGTGGACGCTCTCCTCGCCGCCGCCCTACCATCAGTTCGAGACGCTGCCGCGCATCACCGCCGCCGGCGGTCACTGATACGACGAGGCGCCGGAGCTTTCCGGCGCCTCGCTTCCTTGCCGACCCGCCGCGCCGATCCCCGAGAGTTCGGCGCGACGGGTTCGCCAGAAAGCGAAGACGACTAACGCTCGGGTGTCGATGGACGCACCCACCGCGCCGCGCGCGCCACAAATGGTTTGAAATGACCTTCATCAGCGACACGACGACGACGCCTGTCATCTCGACGGCGGAACCGGGCGATTTCATCGCCCTGCTCAAGCCGCGGGTGATGTCGCTCGTCGTCTACACCGCGATCGCCGGCATGCTGATCGCCGCGCCCGGCCTCAACTTCACGCTCGCCGTCGCCGCGCTCATCGCGATCACCGTCGGCGCCGGCGCCTCCGGCGCGCTGAACATGTGGTACGACGCCGATATCGACGCCGTGATGAAGCGCACCGCCAAGCGGCCGATCCCGATGGGCCGCGTCACGCCCGGCGAGGCGCTCGCCTTCGGCCTGACGCTGGCCGGGCTCTCGGTCTTCACGCTCGGCATCGTCGCCAACTGGCTCGCCGCGGCGTTGCTCGCCTTCACGATCTTCTTCTACATCGTCGTCTATTCGATGTGGCTGAAGCGGGCGACCCCGCAGAACATCGTCATCGGCGGCGCCGCCGGCGCCTTCCCGCCGATGGTCGCCTATGCCGCCGTCACCGGCAGCCTCTCCTGGTCGAGCCTCGCGCTCTTCGCGCTGATCTTCGTCTGGACCCCGCCGCACTTCTGGGCGCTGGCTCTGGTCAAGTCGGGCGAATATGCCAAGGCCGGCATCCCGATGCTGCCCAACGTCGCCGGACCCGACCGCACGCGGCGCGACATCCTGCTCTATTCGCTGCTGCTCGCCCCCGTCGGGCTGCTGCCGTGGGTCATGGGCTTCGCGACGCTCGCCTACGGCATCCTGTCGGGCGCGCTCGGCATCGCGTGGCTCGGCCTCGCCTGGCGCGTCTATCGCCTGCGCGAGGGCAAGCCGGCCGAGAAGGCCGCCTATGCGCTATTTTCCTACTCGATCCTCTATCTGTTCCTGCTGTTTGCCGAGATCATCGGCGAGCGCACGCTGATGATCGCGGGGATGGTCGCATGGCCGTGACCCGCGAGAGCCGTGAGGATGGCATCGTCCTTACGCCGCAGCAGCAGCGCAGCCGCCGCCTTCGCAACATCGCGATCGGCCTCGCCATCGCGGTCTTCGTCGGGCTGATCTACTTCGTGACGATCGCCAAGCTCGGTTCGCACGTCCTCGACAGGCCGCTCTGATGGCGCTGTCCCGCCGCCATATCGCGCCCCTCGCGGCAACCGGCGTCGTTGCCTGCATGCTCGGCCTCGTCGCGATCTCGCCGCAGATGTACCGCGCGTTCTGCTCGCTCACCGGCTACGAGGGCACGCCGCGCGTCGCCCGCGCCGGCGCGCTGCACAAGGGCACGCGGACGATGCATGTGCGCTTCGATTCGAATGTCGGGGGCGCCCTGCCCTGGACGTTCGCGCCCGAGACCGACGCCATCGACCTCGTGACCGGCAAGACCGCAACGGTCTTCTACAAGGTCACCAATACGTCCGACCGCACGATCACCGCGCGCGCGGTCTACAACATCGGGCCGCCGTCGATGGGCGCCTACTTCGACAAGATCTCCTGCTTCTGCTTCTCCGACCAGACGCTCAAGCCGCACGAGACGGCCGAGATGCCCGTCGTCTTCTTCCTCGATCCCGAGCTCGAGAAGGACGAGACGATGAACGGCGTCGACGAGGTCGTTCTCTCCTATACGTTCTACGAGCAGAAGGCCGCCTCGGTGGCGGCGAAGGACGAGACATCCAAGCCGCGCCTCTGACGAGGCCGGAAGGGACTTCTTGACCGTTCGGCGATCGGCGCGCTAACGCCGTCGGGTGGTCCGAAACAAGGAACGACGACCGGGCCGCGCGGCCGGTTGCGGGGGAAGAGGAAGACAAAGTTCATGGCCGACGGTCACGCCAAACCGAACCACGACTATCATCTGGTTCCGCTCAGCCCCTGGCCGCTGCTCGGGTCGATCTCCGCCTTCGTCATGGCGGTCGGCGCGATCACGTGGATGAAGAACCTGTCGACGGTCGGCCCCTACGTCTTCGGCGCCGGCCTGCTCGGCGTGCTCTACGTCATGGCCGCCTGGTGGACCGATGTCGTCCACGAGGCGAACGCCGGCGACCACACCCGCGTCGTCCAGATCTCCCACCGCTACGGCATGATCCTGTTCATCGCCTCGGAGGTCATGTTCTTCGTCGCGTGGTTCTGGGCCTATTTCGACATCTCGCTCTATCCGGATGCCGCCAACGAATTCGCCCGCGCCAAGGCCGTCGGCGGGGTGTGGCCGCCGAAGGGCATCGAGCCGCTCGATCCCTGGCATTTCCCGCTGTTCAACACGCTGCTCCTCCTCACCTCCGGCACGACCGTCACCTGGGCGCACCACGCGCTGCTGCATTCGGACCGCTCGGCGATCGCCAAGGGCCTGATCCTCACCATCGTGCTCGGCGTGCTGTTCACCTGCGTCCAGGGTTGGGAATACGCCCACACGGACTTCCACTTCGCCTCGGCGATGGGCTCGAACTTCTTCATGCCGACGGGCTTCCACGGCTTCCACGTGCTGGTCGGCACGATCTTCCTGATCGTCTGCATGGCGCGCGTGCTGCTCGGCCAGTTCACGCCGCGCCAGCACCTCGGCTTCGAGTTCGCCGCCTGGTACTGGCATTTCGTCGACGTGGTCTGGCTGTTCCTCTTCGCCTGCATCTACGTCTGGGGCTCGTGGGGCGCCGCGACCGAGGCCGTCAAGCCGTAGGATCGTGGTCCCGGCGCGCGATGTGCGCAGAGCCGCGACACGTCAGCGACAACGAAACTTCGCAGGGCGGCCTAGTGCCGCCCTTTTCGCGTCCTAAGTTGTAGCGATGCCCGACAACATCGCACGCGCGCCCTCGCCGATCCCGACCGGCCTCCTCGGCCGGTGTCCGCGTTGCGGCAAGGGCGCGCTCTTCTCCGGCTTCCTCACCTTGGCGCCGCGCTGCGAGGTCTGCGGCCTCGACACGCGCTTCGCCGACACCGGCGACGGTCCATCGTTCTTCGCCTCGTTTCTCGGCGGCTTCCTCACGCTTCTGGTCGGCGTCTATGCGCAGATCGTCTACTCGCCGGCGTGGTGGGTCTATGCGCTGCTGCTCGCCCTGGGGGTGGCGACGACCGTCCTGATGATCCGCCCGCTCAAAGGCGTCCTCGTCGCCCTGCAATACAGCAACAAGGCCGAACAGGGGCGCTTCGAGCCGACGCGGCCGGAGCCATGAGCCC
>CAZZZM010000257.1:0-4370 GCA_964658465.1 uncultured Nakamurella sp. | reverse complement strand
TCCTGGATGAACTGCCAGGCGGTGCGGCCCGAGCGGCTGGCGCGGGTCGCCGCCCACTCGAGCGCCTCGGCCTGCAGCTGCTCGTGCGGCACGTCGAGGCCGAAATGCTCGGCGTAGCCGAACACCATCGCCAGGTATTCGTCCTGGGATGACTTGTGGAAGCCGAGCCAGAGACCGAAGCGGTCGGACAGCGACACCTTCTCCTCGACGGCCTCGCCGGGGTTGATCGCGGTGGCGCGCTCGTTGTCGACCATGTCGCGCGCCATCAGGTGGCGGCGGTTGGACGTCGCGTAGAAGAGCACGTTGGCCGGGCGCCCCTCGAGGCCGCCCTCGAGCACCGCCTTCAGCGACTTGTAGCTCGTGTCCTCGGCATCGAAGGACAGGTCGTCGCAGAAGACGAGATAGCGGTGCGGCGTCGTGCGGATCATCGCCATCAGGGCCGGCAGCGAGTCGATGTCCTCGCGGTGGATCTCGATCAGCTTGAGCGGCAGCCCGTCCGCGTTGACCTGCGCGTGCGCCGCCTTGACCAGCGACGACTTTCCCATGCCGCGCGCGCCCCACAGCAGCACGTTGTTGGCCGCGTGCCCCCTGGCGAAGCGTTCGGTGTTGCCGACCAGGATGTCGCGCACGCGATCGATGCCGCGCAGCAGGGCGAGATCGACGCGGCTCACCTGCGGCACCGGCACCAGCGTGCCGCCCTCCGGACGCCAGACGAAGGCGTCGGCGGCCTCGAGGTCGGGCGCCGGCGGCGGCTTCGGGGCGAGCGCCTCGAGCGCATCGGCGATGCGGCGTAGGGCGTCGGTGGCCGCGTCGGAGGCGGGAAGGTGCGAAGAGGTGCTGGTCACGCCGGCTCCTTACGCCATCACGCCCGACGGTGCGAGAGGCTGGCTAGCAGGCCGCAGCACGGTGGAGCCCACGATCTGCGCCTTACCAAAGCGTCATCCCGGAGCCGCCCGGCGGCATTGCTTTCCCCCGCCTCGCCGCTATAACGCGCCATCCCGCCGCGAGGCGGGCTTTCGCAGTTGGAGCCACGGCCATCTTCATCACGCCCGCCTTCGCCCAAGCCGCCGGCGGGATGCCTGCGTCGGACCAGATTTTCCAGTTCATGATGCCGATCGTCCTGATCGGCGCGATCATGTATTTCCTCGTGTTGCGCCCGCAGCAGAAGGCCGCGCGCGACCGCGCCGACGTGCTCAAGAACATCCGCCGCGGCGACACGGTGACCACCAGCGGCGGCATCATCGGCAAGGTGACCAAGGTCGTCGACGACAACGAGCTCGAGGTCGAGATCGCGCCGAACGTGCGCGTGCGCGTCGCCCGCACGATGATCTCGGACGTCCGCGCCAAGGGCGAGCCGGTGAAGGACGTGGCCAAGCCGGCCGCCTGAGATGCTCGCCGCCCGAGCGGCCCCTAGACGCCAGCGCCCCGCGCGGCGTCGCGTACCGGATTGATCGAAGACCATGCTGCGCTTTTCGACCTGGAAGATCGTCTCCATCCTCGGCATGATCGTCGTCGCGGTCCTCCTCGTCGTGCCGAGCATGCTGAGCGCGCCGGCGCGGGAATCGCTCGATGCCCACATGCCGTCCTGGGCCAAGCCGCGGACGCTGACCCTCGGCCTCGATCTGCAGGGCGGCTCGCACGTGCTGCTGCAGGTCGACGGCGCCGACGTGGTCAAGACGATGGTCGGCAATCTGCGCGACGACGTCCGCCGCATCCTGCGCGAGGAGAAGGTCGCCACCACCGGCGGCATCGGCACGAAGCCGCGCGGCGTCGAGTTCCGCATCGCCGATCCCGCCGAGCAGGCCAAGGTCATGCCCAAGCTGCGCGCGCTGGCGAACCCGACGGCCTCCGTCTTCGGCTCGACCGGCGGCGCCGCCTACAACGTCTCGACCAGCGGCGACACGATCGACGTCGACGTCACCGATGCCGGCGTCACCGACAAGATCCGCCGCGCCGTCGACCAGTCGATCGAGGTCATCCGCCGCCGCGTCGACGCACTCGGCACCACCGAGCCGCTGATCGAGCGCGAAGGCAACGACCGCGTCCTCGTCGAGGTGCCCGGCCTGCAGAATCCTGAAAAGCTGAAGCAAATCCTCGGCACCACCGCCAAGCTGACGTTCCAGCTCGTCGCCGAGCCCGGCGCCAACCCCGGCGACGTCGAGATGCTGGACGACGCCGAGCACCCCGGCCAGAAGGTGGCGGTGGAGAAGCGCATCATGGTCGAGGGCGGCGACCTCACCGACGCGCAGCCCGGCTTCGACCAGCAGACGCAGCAGCCGATCGTCAACTTCAAGTTCAACATCCGCGGCGGCCAGCGCTTCGGCCAGGTGACGAGCGAGAACGTCGGCCGGCCCTTCGCCATCGTGCTCGACGGCAAGGTGATCTCGGCGCCGCGCATCCTCGGCCCGATCATGGGCGGCTCCGGTCAGATCTCCGGCAACTTCACCGTCGAGCAGGCCAACAACCTGTCGATCCTGCTGCGCGCCGGCGCCCTGCCCGCCAAGCTCGTCATCGTCGAGGAGCGCACCGTCGGCCCCGGCCTCGGGCAGGATTCGATCAACGCCGGCGAGCGCGCGGCCTATGTCGGCGCGGCGCTGGTCTTCGCCTACATGCTCGTCACCTACGGGACCTTCGGCATCTTCGCCAACATCGCGCTGGCGGTGCACATCTCCTTCATCTTCGCGGGCCTGGTGCTGCTCGGCGCGACGCTCACCCTGCCCGGCATCGCCGGCATCGTGCTGACGATCGGCATGGCGGTCGATTCCAACGTGCTGATCTACGAGCGCATCCGCGAGGAGAACCACGCCGGGCGCTCGATCATCCAGTCGCTCGACGCCGGCTTCAAGCGCGCCTTCGCCACCATCGTCGACTCCAACGTCACGATGTTCGTCGCCGCGGCGATCCTCTACTTCCTCGGGGCCGGCCCGGTGCGCGGCTTCGCCGTGTCGATGGGGCTCGGCATCCTCACGTCCATCGTCACCGCCGTGACGATGACCCGCATGATGATCGCGCTGTGGTACCGCTACAGGCGGCCGACCAAGCTGCCGATCTGAGTTGGAATGAGCCGATGAAGCTGCTCCGCCTCGCGCCGGAAAACACCAAGTTCGGCTTCATGCGCTTCCGGCGCGTGAGCTATCCCTTCTCCGCGATCATGTCGATCGTCTCCGTCGTGCTGTTCCTGACGATCGGCATGAACTACGGCATCGACTTCGCCGGCGGCACGCTGATCGAGGTGCAGGCGACGTCCGGCCACGCCGATCTCTCCGCGCTGCGCAAGGCGACGGAATCGATGAACGTCGGCCCCGTCGGCGTCCAGGGCCTCGGCACGCCCGCCGACGTGGCGATCCGCTTCGGCCTGCAGCCGGGCGGCGACGCGGCGCAGGAAGGCGCCGTCGAGCGCGTCACCAAGGCGATCGGCCCCGGCTACAAGATCCGCCAGACCGCCGTCGTCGGCCCGACGATCTCCGGCGAGCTCGTCCAGTCCGGCACGCTCGGCGTCGTCATCTCGATCCTCGCCGTGCTCTGCTATCTGTGGTTCCGCTTCGAGTGGCAGTTCGCCGTCGGCGCCATCATCGCGACGATGCACGACCTGCTGCTCACCGTCGGCTTCTTCTCGATCACCCAGCTCGAGTTCAACACGACGTCGATCGCGGCGATCCTCACCATCGTCGGCTACTCGCTCAACGAGACGGTCGTGGTGCTCGACCGCATCCGCGAGATGATGAAGAAGTACCGCAAGATCTCGACCAACGAGCTGATCGACATCTCGGTCAACGCGGTGCTGCCGCGCACGATCATGACGGCGACCACCGTGTTCCTCGCCCTGCTCTCGCTGGTGCTGTTCGGCGGCGACGTGATCCGCTCGTTCTCGCTCGCCATGATGTTCGGCATCTTCGTGGCGACCTATTCGTCGATCTTCATCTGCTCGCCGATGCTGATCTACCTCGGCCTGCGCCACGAGGCGATGGGCGAGCCGGTGATCAAGCCCTCCGAGCCGGCGCCCGGCGCCCGCAGGCCGGCGAAGGCCCCGGTCTAGAGGTGGCCGATCGCGGCGACGGCGGCTTCCTGCCCGGCCGCCACGCGATCGACGGCTACGGCGCCGGCGGCTTCCAGTTCGCCGACATGTCGCACCGCGGCTCGATCCTCGCGCTGCCGTCCGGCATCTACGCCTGGGAGCCCACGACGCCGGACGACCTCACGCTCGAGGCGTTCGCGAAGGTGCTGGCGGAGAAGGCCGAGATCGAGCACCTGCTGATCGGCACCGGGGCCGCGATGCTGCCGCTGTTCGATCTGCGCGCGGCGTTGCGGGCCAAGGGCCTGCCCGCCGAGCCGATGGCGACGGGCGCCGCGGCGCGCACGTACTCGATCCT
>CAZZZM010000256.1:0-4390 GCA_964658465.1 uncultured Nakamurella sp. | reverse complement strand
CCGAGCGCGCCATTGACGGTGCCCACGCCAGCCCCGACTGCGCCGCCGACGATACCGCCGATCGGCCCGAGGGCCCGGTCGCCCTGACGGTAACCGCGCTCCGCTCCGCCGACGAGGCCCTGAGCCTGCGCTGCAGCGGGGATCGCGACCGCTGCCAGCGCGGCGAACATAATGGCGTGACGATACATTCGTTTGACCTCCCTCGGTGAGCGGAACGAACGGCGCAACCGCGCCAACGTTCCGGCAGCGTCTAACCTTTTACACAGGGAGGCCGCACCAGCAGTCGTTGTGTCCGCGTCGAGGCGGGCGCTATTCCTCGATCGGCTCGCCGGCGGCGTTCCAATCGAGCATGCCACCGGGGTAGTGCGCCGTAATGTCGGTGCGGCCGGCGGCGTGCGCGCGGTCGAGCGCGACGAGCGAGCGTTTGCCCGAGCGGCAGTGAAGCACGATCCGTTTTCCCTCCCGTTTCGGCGGCAGCGCGTCCGGGTCGAAGCTCTGCAGCGGATTGAGGGTCGCGCCCTTGATGTGGCCGTCGGCCCATTCGTTGGGCTCGCGGACGTCGACGAGCTCGATCGTGCCGTCGGCGAGGCCGCGCTTCAGCTCCTCGCGGCTCACGTCTTCATGCGGTAGGTCGGACATGGTCACTCCTTCGGATCGGCCTCGAAGCTAGGCGGCGGCCCCGCTTGTTTCCAGAGGCTCGCGCGGCATCGAAAGCAAGCTTGACGCGCGATGGGCACCCGCGCAGGTAGGCGCGATGCGCCGTCGCTACCACATCCTCGACGTCTTCACCGATACCAAGCTGGCCGGCAATCCGCTGGCCGTCGTCCTCGAGTCCGACGGCCTGGATGATGCCGCGATGCAGAGGATCGCGCGCGAGTTCAACCTGTCCGAGACGGTGTTCTGCTCGCCGCCGCGCGATCCCGTCAACACGGCCGCGCTGCGCATCTTCACCCCGGCGGCCGAGCTGCCCTTCGCCGGCCATCCGACGGTCGGCACGGCGGTCCTGCTCGGCCTCGAGAATGCCCCCGACCTCATCGCCCGCGAGGACGTCGGCCTCGTGCTGGAGGAGAAGATAGGCCTCGTGTCCTGCAACGTGCGGCGCCGGCGTAGCGAGGCGGCACACGCCCACTTCGAGGCGCCGCGCGCCGCCGAGGCCTGGGCCGATCCGCCCGATCCCGCCGCGGTGGCGGCAAAGCTCGGGCTGTCGCGGGAGGACATCGGTTTCGACGGGCATCTGCCCTCGTGCTTCTCCGCCGGCAACCCGATGACCTTCGTGCCGGTCGCCTCGATCGAGGCGCTCGGTCGCGCCACCCTCGAGACCGGGCGCGGCGAGCAGGCGATGTTCTACCTCTACGCGCACGCCGAGCCGCTGGGCGACACGCGGACCTACCGATCGCGCATGTTGTGTGCCGGCTTCGGGATCGTCGAGGATCCTGCGACGGGGTCCGCCGCCGCCGCCTTTCCGGCCGCGCTCGCCGCGGGCGAGCCGTTCGCCGACGGCGAGCACGACCTGATCCTGACGCAAGGCGTCGAAATGGGGCGGCCGAGCCGCATCGGCGTCGCCTTCGCGGTCGAGGGCGGGCGTGTCGGGCCGGTGACGATCGGCGGCTCGGCGGTCGTCGTCATGCAGGGGTATCTCGACTATTGAGCTCGCGCATCGCCGAGGTTGCCGCGCTCGACTTTCCGGTCGAGCCCTACGACTGGGCGTTTCCGCGCGACGAGGCCGCGCGGATCGAGGCGCATTGGGCGCAGGCCTTGGCCGAAAAGCCGAGGATGTTCGATGGGCGCGTCCTGCTCTCGCATCGCTGCGAGATCGAGGGGGACCGGCTCGTCGGCGCCTGTTTCGAGACCGGGTTCAAGAGCTTCCTGTCCTGGCGCGATCTCGGCTACCCGGGTCCCGCCGTGGTCAACGTCTTCTCGATGCCGGCGCTGCAGGCCGCCGACGGTGCCTTCATGCTCGGCGAGATGAGCGCCGGCACGTCGAACGCCGGCATGCTCTATTTCCCGGCCGGCACGCCGGATCTCGACGACATCGGGCCGGACGGACGGGTCGATTTCGAGGGCTCGATCCTGCGCGAGCTGGAAGAGGAGACCGGCATCGCGCCGCGCGAAGTCGAGCTCGAGACGCACTGGCGCATCGTCTTCGCCCCGCGCCCGGCGGTCGCCTGTATGCGCGTCGCGCGGTCCATGCTGCCGGCCGAAGCGTTGTGCGCGAGGCTTCTCGCCCATAACGAGGGGGTCGCTAACCCTGAGCTCGTCCGGCTCGTGCCGGTGCGCGCGCTGGCCGATCTGGACCGCGAGCGTATGCCGGATTTCATGCTGACCTATCTGGCGGATGCACTCGACCCGTCCGGGTCCGCCCGTCGCGGACAGATTTGAAGTGCTCGCATCTGGCGGGTGGTGGCGGAAAGGCAAGAGTCCACTCTTGCTTAGATACTGAAGCAAACCATAAAAGCAGCTGTCTCGTAACAGGCTTTGTCGGCTCCTGCACGGCGCGGTCGTCAGTACCTCGGAATCATTCGAAAGGTCTTCGCGTATGCTTCTGCCGAAACTTCCTGAGAACTTCGGGAAGATTTTCCCGATTTTACTGATCCTGGCATGCGCGGCCGCGCCCGCTGCTGCGCAGGCGCCGACGAACACGGTCGCTCCGTCCGCCGCAACAGCCGCAACTCCGGCTCCCGCAGAGAACGTCAAGCCGGCCGAGCCCTCGGCGGCGCAGAGCACGGCGCCGTCCGCCGAGGCTCGGCCGCCTTCGGCTGACGCGCCGGCCGGTCTCGAGAAGGCGCCGAGTGCCGACGACAAGCCGATGCCGGGCACCGGCTCTTCGATGATCCCGCACGACCTGTCGCCCTACGGCATGTTCATCCACGCCGACATCATCGTGCAGGTGGTGATGGTCGGCCTCGGCTTCGCCTCGCTCGTCACCTGGACGATCCTGCTAGTAAAAACGATCGAGTTGTTCGCCGCGCGCCGCCGCGCGAGCAGCGCGCTTGCCGATATCGCCGGCGCATCGAGCCTGCGCGAAGCTTCAAGCCGCTTCGCCGACTCGAAGGCGCCTGTCGCGCGGCTCGTCAATGCCGCGCTCGACGAAGAACAGCGGTCCTCTGGCCTCCCGGCGGACGGCGTGAAGGAACGCGCCACGGCGCTGCTCGCGCGCATCGAGACGCGCGCCGGACGGGCGATGGGCCGTGGGACCGGCGTGCTCGCGACGATCGGCTCGACGGCGCCTTTCGTCGGCCTGTTCGGCACGGTGTGGGGCATCATGAACTCGTTCATCGGCATCTCGCGCACCAACACGACGAATCTCGCCGTCGTCGCGCCGGGCATCGCCGAGGCGCTGCTCGCCACCGCCTGCGGCCTCGTCGCCGCCATCCCCGCCGTCGTGATCTACAACATGTTCGCGCGCGGCATCACCGGCTACCGCTCGGTGCTCGGCGACGCTTCGGCTGAGGTCCTGCGCCTGCTGTCGCGCGACCTCGACCGGGCGCAGGCCGGCACGGTGCGTCCCCGCGCGGCGGCGGAGTGATCCATGGCCGCCAAGCTCGCGACCGGTGCGGACGGCGACGATCTCGTCGAAACGCACGAGATCAACGTCACGCCGTTCATCGACGTCATCCTGGTCCTGCTCATCATCTTCATGGTGGCGGCGCCGCTCTCGACGGTCGACGTCAACGTCGACCTTCCGGCCGCCTCCGCGAAGCCCGTGCCGCGGCCCGACAAGCCGATCTTCGTGACGCTGAAGGCCGACAAGCAGCTCGCGCTGGGCGACGATCCGATATCGGCCGCGACCCTCGGCAGCGCCATCGACGGCGCCACCGGCGGTGACAAGTCGAAGACGATCTTCGTGCGCGCCGACAAGACGGTGCCCTACGACGATTTCATGGGCCTGATGAACACGTTGCGGAACGCCGGCTATCTCAAGATCGGGCTGGTCGGGCTCGATTCGGGCAAGCACGACATCGCTCCGCCGCCGGGCGAACCCGCCGCCGGGCCGACGCCCGCCGGCGCCACGAGGCCGTGACGCCCGCGTACTGAAGAGCAGACGATCTTGAGCGACACGACGTTCCAGCCCTATCGCGAGCCGCCGCGCCGCGACATCCCGTTGTGGATCGTCGCCGGCGTTGCCGTGCTCGCGCTGCACCTGCTCGCCATCTACTTTCTGATGAACCGGCATGCCGGCGAGCCGAACGTCGACACGCAGAATGCGGTGACGATCGACCTCGCGCCGCCGGAGATCGCCGAGACGCCGCGGGAGGAAACGCAGCCGCCGGCGGCCGCCGTGCCAATGGACGCGCCGCCGCCCGCCGCCGCGCCGCAGCCGGACGTGCCACCGCCACCGCCCCCGCCGGCCGAGGCGACCCCGCCGCTCCAGCCTGCGCCGCCGCCGCAG
>CAZZZM010000255.1:0-4424 GCA_964658465.1 uncultured Nakamurella sp. | reverse complement strand
TCGGCGACACCAGCTTCGACATGGCGATGGCGGTCGCCGCCGGCGTGATGCCGCTCGGCGTCGCCTGGGGCTATCACGAAGCCTCGGCACTGCGCGCCGCCGGCGCCGCGTCCGTCGCGGAGAATTTCGAGGCGCTCGAGCGGGTTCTTCCGGGCGCGTCCAATCGGGAGGCGGCGTGACAGGCGAGGGCGAGCGGCGCGACAGCCGGGACTTGGGCCACGATCTGGCGCCGGCGGCAAACGAGCCGATCGACCCGGTCGCGATGGCGCGTCGCGATCTTCAGAAGACCCTCCCGCGCCGCTTCTACACAGCAGTCACGGTGGCCGCGCAGGAGGGGGGCTTCGGCCCGATGCTTGACGGCAAGCCGGTGCGCACCCCGGCCAAGGGTCCGCTGGTCGTGCCGACGCGCGCGCTCGCGGAGGCGATCGCCGCCGAATGGACGGGGCAGGGCGAGATCATCGATCCCGGCACGATGCCGCTGACGCGCCTCGTCAACTCGGCGCTCGACGGCGTCGCGCGGACGATGGCCGAGACGGCGGCCGAGGTCGAGAAATTCGCCGAGAGCGACCTCGTCTGCTATCGCGCCGCCGACCCCGCCACGCTCGTCGCGGCGCAGGCCGCGGCGTGGGACCCGGTGCTTGATTTTGCCCGCGAAACGCTCGGGGCGACCTTCGTCTGCACGCAAGCGGTGCTCTTCGTCACGCAGCCGGCGCCGGCCCTCGCCGCCGTGCACAAGGCCGTCGCGGCGATCGCCGATGGTCCGGCCGGCGCGTTGCGCCTCGCCGCGCTCTCGGTGATGACGAGCCTCACCGGCTCGGTGCTGATGGCGCTGGCCGTGGCGCATGGCGCGATGAGCGCGGACGCCGCCTTCGCCGCCGCCAATGTCGACGAGGATTACCAGATGCGCCACTGGGGCGCCGACGAAGAGGCATTCGCCCGCCTTGCACGGCGGCGCGAGGAGATGCTGGCCGCCGCGAAAGTCTACGCGCTGGCGTGATCTCGCGCACCGAACGACCCCGAAGCGTTCTGCAAAAGGTTCATGCCCCCAGCTTGTCAGCAAGTTCGAGCATGTCGCGAGCGTTGATGTCGAAGCCCGGCTCGGGGGTGCAATCCGGCGAGGCGTCCGGTCCGAATTCCAACGGACGCGCGACAAAGGCCGTCTTCATGCCAAAGGCCTTCGCGGCGTGCAGATCGTACTTGTGGCAGGCAACCAGCATGATCTCGCCCGCCGGCACGCCGAGATAGTCGACCGCGAGCCGGTAGACCGCCTCGGCCGGCTTGTAGGCCCGCGCCAGCTCGGCGGACAGGACGGCATCGAAGGGCAGGGCGGCATGCTTCACCAGCGCGATAAGGGCAGCCATCCCCGCGTTCGAGAGGGTGGCGAGCGTGAAGCGCGCGCGCATTCGCTGGAGGCCGGGCACGCTGTCGGGCCAGGCGTCGAGCTTCGTCCACACGGCATTGATCTCGTCGCGTTCCTCGGCCGAGAAGGCGTCGTCGAGGCCGCGCTCGACGAGCAGCTGATCGAGTGCGCGACGATAGATCGAGTCGACGCGCTCGAAGTCGCGTTTGCCCGCGTTGATCGCGTCCATCGCCTCGCGATAAAGGCCGCGCCAGTCGTGCGCGAGCGCCGCCCAGTCGAGATCGAGCCCATTGCGCGCCGCGATCTCGGCCCCGAGACGCAGGACGGGCTCGTGGAAATCGACCAGGGTTCCCTGCACATCGAAGACCAGCGCGCGGATCATGGTGACAGCGTCATAGGCGTTCCTTATCAACGCGATGGGCGCACCGGCCCGTCGCACCGGCGATATATGCGGCCGGCATGAACGTCTTGGCCTCGCGTCCGTTACGTGCAACGCACGGCAGGGGTCGCCGCCGCGTCCCGCATCGCCCGATCATCATGGAGCGCTCCTTGCCCGACGACAGAACTTTCAAGGTCAAGGAAGGCCTTCCTTTCCCGCGCGGCGCGCACTGGGACGGCGAGGGCACCAATTTCGCGGTGTTCTCCGCCAACGCCACCAAGGTCGAGGTCTGCTTCTTCGACGAGACGGGCAAGCGCGAGACGGCCCGCGTCGAGCTTCCCGAGTACACCGATCAGATCTTCCACGGCTATCTCGAGGGCGTCCATCCCGGCACCTTCTACGGCTACCGCGTGCACGGGCCCTACCGGCCGGAGGAGGGTCACCGCTTCAACCCCAACAAGCTGCTGCTCGACCCCTACGCCCGCGCGCACGCCTTCGAGCTCGAGTGGAACCCGGCTCTGTTTGGCTACCAGATGGAATCGGGCGACGACACGACCTTCGACGAGCGCGATTCGGCGCCGTTCGTGCCGAAATGCGTGATCGTCGACCAGAACTTCGACTGGCACGGCGAGCCTGCGGGCTTCCGCGTGCCGTGGGAAGACACGATCACCTACGAGACGCACGTCAAGGGCTTCACCAAGCTCCACCCAAAGGTGCCCGAGGACCTGCGCGGCACCTACAAGGGGTTCGGGCAGAAGGAGGTCGTCGACTACATCAAGGCGCTCGGCGTCACCTCGGTCGAGCTGCTGCCGATCCACACGTTCGTCCAGGACGATTTCCTCGTCGAGCGCCGCCTCGCCAACTACTGGGGCTACAACACGATCGGCTTCTTCGCGCCGACGCCGCGCTACGCGGCCGACGTGCCGAACTCGCTGCGCGAGTTCAAGGAGATGGTCGCCCGCTACCACGAGGCCGGGCTCGAGATCATTCTCGACGTCGTCTACAACCACACCGCCGAGGGCAACGAGCTCGGGCCGACGCTGTCGTTCAAGGGCATCGACAACGCCTCGTACTACCGGCTGCTGCCCGATCAGAAGCGCTACTACGTCAACGACACCGGCACCGGGAACACGGTGAACCTGTCGCATCCGCGCGTCATCCAGATGGTGACGGATTCGCTGCGCTACTGGGTCGAGGAGATGCACGTCGACGGCTTCCGCTTCGACCTCGGCACCATCCTCGCCCGCGAGCCGAACGGCTTCGACAACCAGTCCGGCTTCCTCAAGGCCGTCGGGCAGGACCCGGTGCTGGCCAAGGTGAAGCTGATCGCCGAGCCGTGGGACATCGGGCCGGGCGGCTATCAGGTCGGCTCGTTCCCGCCGGGCTGGGCCGAGTGGACCGACAAGTTCCGCGACGACGTCCGCGATTTCTGGCGCGGCCGATCGTCCGTGGGAACGCTGGCGTCGCGCCTCTGCGCCTCGGCCGAGAGCTTCAACCATCAGGGGCGCCGCGCCTGGGCTTGCGTCAATTTCATCACCGCCCACGACGGCTTCACGCTGAACGACACGGTGACCTACGACGAGAAGCACAACGAGGCGAACAACGAGGACAACAAGGACGGCAATTCCGACAACCGCTCCTGGAACTGCGGCGTCGAAGGGCCGACCGACGACGCCGGCATCAACGAGCTGCGCGCCAGGCAGATGCGCAACATGCTGGCGACGCTGCTGCTGTCGCAGGGCACGCCGATGATCCTCGCCGGCGACGAGTTCGGGCGCACGCAGGGCGGCAACAACAACGCTTACTGCCAGGATTCCGAGATCTCCTGGCTGCATTGGGACATCAAGGAGAAGGGCCAGTCGCTGCTCGACTTCACCCGGAAGCTGATCGCGCTGCGCCACAAATACCCGATCCTGCGGCACTCGCGCTTCCTCTCGGGCGAGCCGTACGAGGATGGCGGCTTCAAGGACCTGACCTGGGTCTCGACCAGCGGCCACGAGATGGGGGCGGGCGATTGGACCGACACCAACACGCGTTGCGTGGGCATGCTGATGGACGGCCGCGCGCAGGAGACCGGCGTCAAGAAGCGCGGCTCCGACGCCACGATGCTGATCGCCTTCAACGGCTGGCGCGACGGCGTCGGCTTCACCCTGCCGGAGACGCCGGACGGTGTCGCGTGGTGTCTGTTGATCGACACCAACCAGCCGGGCCTCGCCGACACGCCGTCGTTCAAGCCCGGCGACGTCTATGAAGCGACAGGCCGGTCGGTGCTGCTGTTCCTGATGAAGCGCGAGGGGGAGTAGGGGCACCGCCCCTTCCCCCGCACGCGGGAGGAGGGGTTAGGCGAGCTTGCCGCCAATCCATCTCACGAAAATCGTGGTAGTGGCCGGTTTCGAAGCCGCGCGTCGCGCGGCCGGACATCGGCGGCCACGGACAGTCCGACATGATCGAACGCAGACCCTTCACCGCACTCGGCCGCGCCGACCACGGGTGGCTGAGAGCGCGCTTCCATTTCTCCTTCGCCGGCTACCACGACCGCGAGCGGATGGGCTGGGGCGCGCTGCGCGTGCTCAACGACGACGAGATCGCCGCCGGCCACGGCTTCCCGATGCATCCGCACCGCGACATGGAGATCGTCACCTACGTCCGCTCGGGCGCGATCACCCACGAGGATTCGCTCGGCAA
>CAZZZM010000254.1:0-4429 GCA_964658465.1 uncultured Nakamurella sp. | reverse complement strand
TCCCATGATCAAAGGCAAGACCGCGCTCGTCACCGGTTCGACCAGCGGCATCGGGCTCGGCGTCGCCCGCGCGCTCGCGAAGGAGGGGGCCAACGTCGTCCTCAATGGCTTCGGCGATGCCGGCGAGATCGAGACGGCGCGGGCCGCCATCGAGCGCGAGTTCGGCGTGCGCGCGCATTATTCCGCAGCCGACATGACCGACCCCGCGGCGATCGCCGCGATGGTCGGCGAGGCGGAGAAGGCGTTCGGCAGCGTCGACATCCTGGTCAACAACGCCGGCATCCAGCACGTCGCGCCGATCGAGGAGTTCCCGCTCGACAAGTGGGACCGCATCATCGCGATCAACCTGTCCTCCGCCTTCCACGCCATGCGCGCGGCGATCCCCGGCATGAAGGGCAAGGGCTGGGGCCGCATCGTCAACATCGCCTCGGCGCATTCGCTCGTCGCCTCGCCCTACAAGTCGGCCTATGTGGCGGCCAAGCACGGCATCGCCGGGCTCACCAAGACGGCGGCGCTCGAGCTCGCCACCTTCGGGATCACGGTGAACGCGATCTCGCCGGGCTACGTGTGGACGCCGCTCGTCGAGGCGCAGATCCCCGACACGATGGCGGCGCGCAAGATGAGCAAGGAGCAGGTGATCGACGAGGTTTTGCTGAAGGCGCAGCCGACCAAGCAGTTCGTGCAGATCGAGGAAGTGGCGGCGCTCGCCGTCTATCTCTGCTCGGACGCGGCGAAGGGCATGACGGGCTCGAACCTGTCGATCGACGGCGGCTGGACCTCGGCGTAGCCCGCCCCGGGCGCTACCGCCCGACAAGCTCCTCCGGCGGGTCGGACGCGGCGGCCTGGCGCGCCAGCACTTCGTCGAGCGTGACGGGCGCATAATCCCACGCGTCGACGCCGACGTCGCAAGAGCGCGTCGTGTCGGGCAGCTTGGCATGCGTGTGCCCGTAGAGGTGGCGGCTGCCGCGCCAGATGCCGGGCCACGAGCGGTGCGGGTAATGCGACAGATAGAGCGACACCTCGCCGGCCGGATGGCGCAGCGCGAAGCGGGCGCTCTCGACCGGCGGCGCGGCCCAGGGCAGCTCGAGTACGCGGTTGGTGTCGTGATTGCCGCGCACCAGCCGCTTGCGGCCGGCGAGCCTTTCGAAGATCGCCCGGCAGTGCTCGCGGCTGGCGTTGGCCGCGAAATCGCCGACGTGCCAGACCTCGTCGTTCGGCCCGACGCGCTCGTTCCATCGGGCGATCAGTAGCGCATCGTGCGCCTCGATCGTCTCGAACTGGCGGCGCTGGCGCAGGATGTGCGGGTCGCCGAAATGCGTGTCGGCGGTGAAGAAGATCACGCCGGGCCGTCCGCGCGCCCGCCGGGGAAGGCGGGCAGCGTGCCGAGGCCGTCGATCCAGGCGACGCGCTCGCGATGATGCGTCTGGTCGCGCGGCGCCACCGCGCCCGGCGCGTCGAGCGATGCGATCGTGACGTCGATCTCGTCGAGGTCGTCGCGGGCGTAGGTGAAGGTCGTGCCGCAATCGCCGCAGAAGCTGCGGGTCACCCGCTCGCTCGAAGCGAAGGTCCTCGGCGCGCCGGCCGTCCAGGCAAGCTCGGCCGGCCGGCAGGAGAACCAGCCGACGATCGCGGCGCCGGCCGCGCGACGGCAGTCGTCGCAATGGCAGAGCGTCTCGTGGAACGGCGTGCCGCGGACCTCGTAGCGGATCCGCCCGCACAGGCATCGGCCCGATATCATGTCTCGCCTCCCGTCATGCGCGTCGCGCCGGCTCTTTCGATATCAAAGTCTTACGCCGTTCAGCTCGGCGCGATGCCGCAACGAAACCCGGACACTGCCGATTAACGACGTCCGAGCCCTGCGCTCGCCAGGCTCCCTCGCAGAGATATCATCCCCACCATGGCCCAGGAGATCGCGCCTCGCTACTGCACGCCGCTCGGGCGGCTCGTCGACAAGATCATCCATCTTGCCGGCCTGCTGTTCGCCGTGGTCGGCGGCGTCGTGATGCTGGTCTTCGCCTTCGCCAGCAAGGACGGGCGGGCGATCGCGGTGGCGATCTACGCCTTCGGCTTCGTCGCCATGCTGGCGGCGTCGATGGCCTACAGCTTCGCCGCGCCGGAGCGTCAGTCGCGGCTGCGGCGGCTCGATCATGCCGGCATCTTCCTGATGATCGCCGGCTCGTACACGCCGTTCACCACCCACGCGCTGACCGGCGCCTGGGCCTGGGGCATGACCACCGCCGTCTGGGTCATCGCCGGCGCCGGCATCCTCTTCAAGCTGTTCCTCCCCGACCTGCGCGAGAGCATCTCCGTCACGCTGTTCGTGGCGCTGGGCTGGATCGTGGTCATCGCCGCCGGCCCGATCATCAAGGCGCTGTCGATGCCGGCGCTCGTGCTGCTGCTGCTCGGCGGCGTGGTCTACACGGTCGGCGTGATCTTCCACGTGAAGGAGCACTGGCGCTTCGCCCGGCCGATCTGGCACGGCCACGTGCTGGTGGGCGCCGTGCTGCACTGGGTCGCCGTGCTGATCGGCGTGGTGATGGTGACGACGACGCCGGACGTGGTGGCCTCGTCGCATCCGGCGCCCGGCGGCGCCGTACCGCACGTCGAGGCGCGGTAGGCGACGCGCCTGGCGACGCGGCGAAGATCTCAGGTTTTGGGCGCCTCGGCATAGACCGGCTTGTAGGCGCGCGACCGTACGTGCGCGGCAATGTCGTCGGGACGGGGGACCCCGGCGAAATCGTTGTCGAAGATGTAGGTGGCGACGCGGATCGCCGTGTTGATCGAGGCTTCCAGGATATGGCTCTGCGGCGGGTAGATCAGCCCCGTCGCCAGGCTTGCGTCGGTGACCTGCTCGGCCACCGCCTTCGCCGCCTCGATGAACATCGCGTCGGTCACGCGCTTTGACTCGGTCGCCAGAACCGCCATGCCCATCGCGGGGAAGATGTAGACGTTGTTGCCCTGGCCCGGCACGAAGGTCTTGTCGCCGAGCTTCACCGGCGGGAACGGGCTGCCAGAGGCGAAGATCGCCTTGCCGTCGGACCAGGTATAGGCCTCCTCCGCCGTGCATTCCGAACGGCTCGTCGGGTTCGAGTAGGGGAAGATGATCGGCCGCTCGTTGATCTTCGTCATCGCCTCGATGACGGCCTTGTTGAAGAGCTTCGGCACCGTCGAGACGCCGATGATGCCGGTCGGCTTCAGCGCCTCGATCGCCTGGACGAAGGTTTCGACCCCATCGATCGGATCGATCGCGAACGGCGTCTGGAAGTCGGCGAGATCGCCGCGCGCCTTGGTGATCAGCCCGTGAACGTCGAAGAGCGCGTTGCGCGCCCGCGCCTCCTCGATGGAGAGACCCTCGACGACCATCGCCTGGCTGATCAGCTCGGCGATGCCCGTCGCCGCCGAGCCGCCGCCGAGGAACAGGAAGCGCTGCTCCGGCAGCTTGCCCTTCGAGATGTGCAACGCACCGAAGATGCCGGCGAGCGCCACCGCCGCGGTGCCCTGGATGTCGTCGTTGTAGGTGCAGATCTTGTCGCGATACTTGGCGAGGATCGGCACCGCGTTGAAGTTGGCGAAGTCCTCCCACTGGATGCAGCACTTCGGGAACCGCGTCGTCGCGGCTTCGACGAACTCGTCGATGAAGGCCATGTACTCGTCGCCGCGCACGCGCTCGTGGCGCTGGCCGAGGTAGAGCGGGTCCTCGAGCAGGTCGGGATTGTTGGTGCCGACGTCGAGGGTGATCGGCAGGGTGAGGTGCGGCGGCACGCCGGCGCAGGCGGTGTAGAGCGCGAGCTTGCCGATCGGGATGCCCATGCCGCCGACGCCCTGGTCGCCGAGCCCGAGGATGCGCTCGCCGTCGGTGACGACGATGAAGCGGACGTCCGTCTGCGGCCAGTTGCCGAGTACCTCGTGCAGCCGACCCTTCATATCGATCGACAGGTACATGCCCCGCGTCGCGCGGAACGTGTGGTCGAACTTCTGGCACGCCTCGCCGACCGTCGGCGTGTAGACGAGCGGCATGTAGGTGGCCGGGTCCGACATCAGGATGGCGTAGAACAGCGTCTCGTTGCGCGCCTGCAGGTCGGAGAGGAAGAGGTACTTGGCGAGGTCGCCGTCCTGCGCCTCGAGCTCGGCGTGGACGCGGGCGACCTGCACGTCGAGCGAGATGACGGCCGGCGGCAGCAGGCCCTCGAGCCCGTAGCGGCGGCGCTCGTCGGACGAGAACGCCGTCCCCTTGTTGAAGTGGGGATCGTGCAGCAGCGGGTAGCCCTTGAGGCCGGCGTCCTTGAGCATGGATCTCGTCTCCTCGCGGCCAAGCTTGCCGCGCTCCAGCTTTACCTCGGCGATGCGACGGTTTCGGCAAGGGCGGGGTGCATGTCCTTCTCCCGCTTGCGGGAGAAGGTGGCCCCGCGAAGCGGGGTCGGATGAGGGG
>CAZZZM010000253.1:0-4448 GCA_964658465.1 uncultured Nakamurella sp. | reverse complement strand
GCAGGCGCGGCCTATCGCTTCGCCTGGAATGTCTTCTGCGACTGGTACGTCGAGCTCGCCAAGCCGCTGCTGCAGGGCGAGGCCGATCCGGCGGAGAAGGCCGAGGCGCAGGCGACCTTCGCCTTCGCGCTCGACGAGATCGTCAAGCTGCTGCATCCGTTCATGCCGTTCCTCACCGAGGAGTTGTGGGCGATCAAGGGTGCCGAAGGGCCGGCACGCGCAAGCCTCCTGGCGCTGGCGCCGTGGAGCGACCTCTCGGGCCTGGAGGACCGCGACGCCGAGGCCGAGATCGGCTGGATGATCGATCTCGTCTCCGAGATCCGCTCGGTGCGCAACGAGATGGGCGTGCCGGTGGCGGCGCAAGTGCCGCTCGTCCTCGTCGGGGCCGACGCGGCGACGGGCCGCCGCGCCGACCGCTGGGGCGACACGGTGCGCCGCCTCGCCCGGCTTTCGGCGATCACGCTGGCGCCCGAGGCGCCGCCGCAATCCGTGCAGATCCCGGTGCGCGGCAGCACCGCCGCCCTGCCGCTCGAAGGCATCATCGATTTCGCCGCCGAGCGCGCGCGCCTCGCCAAGGAGATCGCCAAGCTCAAGGGCGAGGAGAGCAAGATCGAGGGCAAGCTCGGCAACGCCGATTTCATGAAGCGGGCGCCCGAGGAGGTGGTCGACGAACAGCGCGAGCGCCTCGTCGAGGCGCAGGGGCGGCGGGCGAAGCTCGAGGTCGCGCTATCCAGGTTGGGGTAGGCGGCTGCAACATCCCTTCTCCCGCTTGCGGGAGGAGGAATCAGCCGGCTAGATATCTACTAGCTCTCCGGCGAATGCCGCGCGCTCCTGGATGAAGGTGAAACGCGCCTCGGCCTTGTTGCCCATCAGCCGTTCGACGCTGTCGCCGGTCTTCTCGCGCGCGTCGTCTAGGATCTCGACGCGCAGCAGGTTGCGCCGGCGCGGGTCCATCGTCGTCTCCTTGAGCTCCTGGGCGTTCATCTCGCCCAGGCCCTTGAACCGCTGCGTGTCGATCTTGCCCTTGCCGCCCGGCAGGCCCTTCTTGAGGAGAGCGTCGCGGTCGCGGTCGTCGCGGGCGTAGGCGTGGGTCGCGCCTTGCTTCAGCTTGTAGAGCGGCGGCACCGCCAGATAGAGGTGGCCGTCGTCGATCAGCTTCGGCATCTCGCGGTAGAAGAACGTGATGAGCAGCGAGGCGATGTGGGCGCCGTCGACGTCGGCGTCGGTCATCACGATGACCTTGTCGTAGCGCAGCTCGGCGGCATTGTAGCGAGCCCCCGTGCCGCACCCGAGCGCCTGGGTGAGGTCGGCGAGCTGCTGGTTGGCGGCGAGCTTGTCGCGCGTGGCGGAGGCCACGTTGAGGATCTTGCCGCGCAGCGGCAGCACCGCCTGGCTGGCGCGGTCGCGCGCCTGCTTGGCCGAGCCGCCGGCGGAATCACCCTCGACGATGAACAGCTCGGAGCCCTGCGCCTGGTTGTTCGTGCAATCGGCGAGCTTGCCGGGCAGGCGCAGCTTCCGCGTCGCCGACTTGCGGGCGACGTCCTTCTCGGCGCGACGGCGCAGACGCTCCTCGGCGCGTTCGACGGCCCAGTCGAGCAGCCGCGCCGCCTGCGACGGGGCGCCGGCGAGCCAGTGGTCGAAGGCGTCGCGCACCGAGCTCTCGACGAGGCGCGAGGCTTCCGCCGTCATCAGCCGGCCCTTGTTCTGGCCCTGGAACTCCGGCTCCTTCAGGAACACCGAGATCAGCGCGGCGCAGGAGACCATCACGTCGTCGGCGGTCAGCACCGCGGCGCGCTTGCCTTGGCCGACGCGCTCGGCGTGGTCGCGCAGCGCGCGGAGCAGGGCGGCGCGCAGTCCCGCCTCGTGTGTGCCGCCGTCCGGCGTCGGGATCGTGTTGCAATAGGAATGGACGAAGCCGTCGTCGTCGGAGAGCCAGGCCACCGCCCATTCCATCGAGCCGTGACCGGCCGCCTTGGTGATCTTGCCGGTGAAGACCTGATCGGTGACGAGCGTCTTCCCGGCGACGTCCTGCGCGAGATAATCCTTGAGCCCGCCGGGGAAGTGGAAGACCGCCTCGCGCGCCACGCCGCCGTCTGTGGCGGACTCGTTCTTCCAGCGGATCTCGACACCGCCGAAGAGATAGGCCTTCGAGCGCGACATGCGGAACAGCCGCGCCGGCTTCAGCGCGGCATCGGCGCCGAAGATCAGCGGGTCCGGCTTGAAACGGACCTTGGTGCCGCGGCGGTTCAAAACCTTGCCGATCGTCTGCAGCTCGCTCGTCGGCAGGCCGCGCGAGAACGACTGGCGATAGAGCGTCTGGCCGCGCGCGACCTCGACCTCAAGGTGCTCGGACAGCGCGTTGGTGACGGAGACGCCGACGCCGTGCAGGCCGCCGGAGGTCTGGTAGGCGCCGGAGTCGAACTTACCGCCCGCGTGCAGGACGGTCATGATGACCTCGACCGTCGATTTCTTCGGGAACTTCGGGTGCGGCTCGACCGGCATGCCGCGGCCGTTGTCGGTGACGGTGACGTAGCCGTCGGCGTCGAGCAGCACGTCGATGAAGGTCGCGTGGCCGGCGACCGCCTCGTCCATCGAATTGTCGAGCACCTCGGCGAACAGATGATGCAGCGCCGCCTCGTCGGTACCCCCGATATACATGCCGGGGCGGCGCCGGACCGGCTCCAGGCCTTCGAGCACCTCGATCGAGGCAGCGGTGTAGCCCTCGTCGCTCGGCCCGGCGGGCTTGGAGTGACGCGCAGGAGAAGGCGGCGTCACCTTGCGCGCGGCGCCACCGAAGAGATCGCGACTGTTGGCCATGCCCGCCGGTAGCCTTTTATCGGGACGTCGTGAAGGGGTTTGCCCGACTCATCAGCTGAGAACATACCATAAACATGGCACAGCAAAGCGCTTCACGTCTCGCGCGTGCCTGTGGGGAATGCCGCACGCGGGACTAACCGGAGATTAACGCCGTCGCTGATAGGCTCGCCCACCGTCATCGCGCACATGGGCCCCTTAGCATGGCCGAGCCGCTCACCATCGTCATCTGCTTCGATCACGCGGCCATCACCGGCGGTCAGGCCAAGGTGGCGTTCGATTCCGCCGTCGGGCTCAAGCGGCAGGGCCATCGCCCCATCGTCTTCGCCGCCGCAGGCCCCGTCTCGCCGCAACTCGAGGAGAACGGCATCGAGACGATCTGCCTCGACCAGAAGGACCTCATCGGCAACCCTTCGAAGGTCGCCGCAGCCATCCAGGGCGTGTGGAACGCGCCGGCCGCCAAGGCGCTCGGCGATCTGCTGGCCTCGCTCCCGCGGGACCGGACGATCGTCCACGTCCACGGCTGGGCCAAGGCGCTGTCGCCTTCGATCGCCGGGCCGATCCGCCGCTCGGGCCTGCCCGCAGTCTATACGATTCACGAATACTTCCAGTTCTGCCCAAACGGCGGCTTCTACAATTACCAGCACCACCACGTGTGCAAGCTGAAGCCGCTGTCGGCGGCGTGCTGGACGACGAACTGCGACTCGCGCTCGGCGGCGAGGAAGGCGTGGCGGAACGTGCGGCTCACGGTGGCAAAGCACGTCGCGCATCTGCCCGAAGTGTTTTCCGACTACATCACGATCTCGGATTTCCAGCAGGAGATCGTCGCTCCGCTGGTGCCTGAAGGCGCCCGGCTGCATCGCGTCGACAATCCCGTGTCCGTGCCCGACCTCGGGCCGAAGCCCGATCCCGCGGCGGGCGAGATCGTCTTCGTCGGCCGCCTTTCGCCGGAGAAGGGTGCCTTTGTCTTCGCCGAGGCCGCCCGCAAGGCGGGGCTGCGCCCGACCTACGTCGGCGACGGGCCGATCGCCGGCGAGATCGCCGCACGCTATCCCGAGGCGCGCCTGCTCGGCTGGATGGACGCCGAGGGCGTGCAGGCGGCGATGCGCGCCGCACGCGCGCTGGTGTTCCCGTCCCTATGGTACGAGGGTCAGCCGCTCACCGTGCTCGAGGCGAAGGGGCTTGGCGTGCCGGTCGTCGTCAGCGACGCCTGCGCCGGTCGGGAAGAGGTCGAGGACGGCGTGACCGGCCTGTGGTTCAAGAGCGCCGATCCGGACGATCTCGCCCGCGCGCTCGTCGCGCTGCGCGACGACGCGAAGGTCGCGGCGATGTCGCGCGCCGCGTATGAAGCGTATTGGCGTCGCCCGCTGACGATCGAGCGGCACGTCGCCCGGGTCGGAGCGCTCTACGAGGATGTCCTCGCCCGCGCCGCGCAGAGCCGCGTGGCGCCTTTTGAGGCTGCGCCGCCCAAAACCTGGGCGGCTAAGCCGGCGGTCTTTTAGGAGAAAATAGCTCAAGAAAGCGGCGCTCTGCCTGATATTTTGGCAGCGCGCCGCTGGGGTCGATTGTGGTCAGTACGAGTAGTAGAGCTCGAACTCGACCGGGTGCGGGGTCATGTCGACACGCATCACGTC
>CAZZZM010000252.1:0-4471 GCA_964658465.1 uncultured Nakamurella sp. | reverse complement strand
CTCATCGACAGGGCCGGCAAGATCGCCAAGGTCTGGCACAAGGTGAAGGTGCCGGGCCACGTCGACGAGGTGCTCGCGGCGGTGAAGGCGCTGGGCTGACGGCCCGCGTCACCCCTCGAAGACCACCTCGCCGGCCACCAGCGTCAGCTTTACCCTGCCCTCCATGCGCGCCTGATCGAACGGCGTGTTCTTGCAGCGCGAGGCGAGCTTGGCGGGGTCGACGACGAACGGCTCCTCCGGGTCGAAGCGGATGAGGTCGGCCGGCGCACCGGCCTCGAGCCGGCCCTGCGGCACGCGCAGGATCTCGGCCGGCCGCGCGCTCATCGCGCGCAGCAGCACCGGCAGGCTCATATGGCCGGCGGCGACGAGGCGCAGCGCGGCCGGCAGCATGGTCTCGAGGCCGATCGCGCCGGGCGCCGCCTCGGTGAACGGCAATCGCTTGACCTCGACGTCCTGCGGGTCGTGATCCGACACGATCGCGTCGATGAGGCCGGAGGCCACCGCCTCGACGAGCGCCAGGCGGTCCTCCTCCCGCCGCAGCGGCGGCTTCAGCTTGAGGAAGGTGCGGTAGTCGCCGATGTCGTTCTCGTTCAACGTGAGATGGTTGATCGACGTCGCGCAGGTCACCGGCAGGCCGTCGGCCTTGGCCTTGGCGATGATCTTGAGCGAGTCCGCCGTGGTCACGCAGGCCGCGTGGTAGCGCGAGCCGGTGAGCGCGACGAGCCGCATGTCGCGCTCGAGGATGATGGTCTCGGCCTCGTGCGGGATGCCGAGCAGGCCGAGCCGCGAGGCGAAGCCGCCCTCGTTCATCACCCCGTCGGCGGCGAGGTCGCGATCCTCGGCGAAATGGATGACCAGCGCGTCGAAGTCGCGCGCGTAGACCATCGCGCGGCGCAGGATGCGGGCGTTGGCGATCGACCGCGAGCCGTCGGAAAACGCGATGGCGCCGGCCTGGAGCAGCAGGCCGATCTCGGCGATGTCCTCGCCGCGCAGGCCCTTGGTGAGCGCGGCGCAGGGCAGGATGCGCACGCGGCCGGTGTCGCGGGCGCGGCGCATCAGGAAGTCGACGACCGCGGCCTCGTCGACGGGCGGGTTGGTGTCGGGCAGCGAGAGGATCGAGGTGACGCCGCCGGCCGCCGCCGCCTTCGTCGCCGTCGCGATGGTCTCGCGATACTCGGCGCCGGGCTCGCCGACGAAGGCGTGCATGTCGACGAGGCCCGGCGCGACGACGTCGCCGCGACAGTCGATGGTGCTGACGCCTGCCGGCAGGCTCGAGGCGGTGACGTTGGGCCCGACCTGGCGGATGAACCCCTGCTCGACGAGCACGCCGCCGCGCGTCTCGGTGCCGGCGACGGGATCGACGAGGCGGGCGTTGACGAGGGCGAGGCTGCCGTGGGGGTGTGCGGAGAAGGTCATCGGATCGATCTCTATATCGCCCGGCCGGACGGACACCAGCTTTCGCGATGGCGTGGTTTGCGCCACCCAACGGTTTGTGGAACGCTGGCCGAAGCGAAACAGAAGGAGAGCTCGTCTTGACCTCTGCGCTGGACCAGCTCGTCGAGGGCCAAGCGACCTACGGCATGGCCAATCTGCGACCCGACCGCACCGGGCTGTCGTTCATCGTCTTCATCTCCCAGCGCGACGACGCCCGCCACGCGGCGCGCGTGAAGGTGTCGCCGGCGCCGAGGGTCAAGGCCGACGAGATGGCCTCCTATTCCATCGCGCCGTTTGCGCATCGTGCGGGACCACGCCTGTCCTCGGAGAGCGAGCGCAAGCTGTCGGCCTGGGTCGCGCTGAACCTCGACGTCGTCCAGCGTTACTGGGACGGCGACATCGAGTTCACGGAAGATGCGATCGCGCTCTTGAAGCCGATCTGATCTGCGGCTCGCCTGCCTTCGACGAGGCCGGGCGCCACGACATCGCCGCGACCGTCGATGGTGCGCACTTCCAGGCTTAAGGCGGTGACGTTGGGCCCGACTTGGCGGATGGAAGCATACTCGACAAGCACGCCGCCGCGCGTCTCGGTGCCGGCGACGGGATCGACGAGGCGGGCGTTGACGAGCGCGAGGCTGCCATGGGGGTGTAGGGACGTGGACATGACCTCCTTACACCGCCCCGCCTAACGGGTGTCGGAAAGGCGCATTGCTGTCGGCCAACGGCGACATCGTTGCCACGAGATTTAAATCGAGAATCGTCGCAATGACGCGTCAGGATGCGTCAGGCGTCAGGCGACGCCCGGCCTGCTTAGGTAATTATACCTTCGCTCGAGGTTTGGCAAATCATGCCCGAACCGACGCGCGGATCGGCGTCGATCAGGCGCTCGCCTCGATGAGACGCCGCGCAGCCGCTGGCCAGAAGTCGCGCGTCTTCCTGCCTTTCGGTCGAGAATGACTCCCGTTCCTCATCTTAACACGCTGCCGACTAAAGGAGGTTGGCCTTAGAGTGCGATCGGTGTTTTGCGCACCCGCCGGACTATGGCGTCGTAAACTAGGATCTTGCGCGACCTCGATGGCGCGGTCGGTTTTACTTGATAAGTTGCCTTTGCTCGGCGGCTTCGGCTGCCCTGGAGTTTTGCCGATGATCCGATTGCCTTCGCCCGCTGCCGCGCGGCTCATGCCGCCTCTAGCCGTCTTGCTCGTCGCTCTCGCCGGCCCCGCGCTTGCGCAGGGGACGGACGAGCAGCGCGAGGCCTGCACGCCCGACGCGCTCAAGCTCTGCTCCGACACGATCCCCGATATTGCAAAGACGACCGCCTGCATGAAGGCGCACGAGGCGGCGCTGAGCCCGCGCTGCCGCGCCGTCTTCAACGAGCCCGCCACCAGCGCTCCCACGATCGCGACCGCGGACGCCAAGGGCAAGGCTCTGAAGGTGGCGCGCCGCAAGCGCGAGAAGCACGAGGCCGACGCGAGCGTGGCGCGCGAGGAGCCGGCGTTGCGGCACCATCGGCGGCAGCCGCCGCGCGAGGATGCGCTCGACGCGCCCGCGCGTCTCGACGAAGACCGGGACCGCGGCACGGACGAGATGGACGCCGCGCACGGCGGCCCTATCGGCGATGCGTACGGACCCGACATCCGTCACTTCCCGCCGGGCGAGGGGCCCGACGAGGTGCCGCCCTACGGCGGCGATGCCTACGACGGCGGACCGCGCGAGGCGCCGCGATATTCCGGGCCGGGTGCGTGGGGCGGCCCGCGTTTCGCCGACGGCGGCCCGGACGGTTTCGACGGCCCCGGGCCCGAGCGCTTCGGGCGTGGGTCCTTCGGGCCGCCGCCCTCAGGGCGTGACAGCCGTGCGGCGGAAGACGGAATGCCGCGCCACGGCCGGCACAGCGCCGCGGCCGTCATCGCGCATCTATGCGATGCCGGCGAGATCGACCCGCGCACCTGCGCGGAAACGGAGCGCGCCCTGCACCGCCGCAACAAGGACTGAGGGGATAAGCGATCGGCGGCTTGCTCGGCGTTGCGGCCGTTGCCGGTCGCGCCGCTCACGCGTTCGGCAGGTGGCGCGCCAGCGCCTCCAGCACGGCCATGCGCACCGCGACGCCCATCTCGACCTGCTCGCGGATCAGGCTCTGCGCGCCGTCGGCCACCGTCGACGAGATCTCGACGCCGCGGTTCATCGGGCCCGGATGCATCACCAGCGCGTCGGGCTTGGCCATCGCGAGCTTGATCTCGTCGAGGCCGTAGAACTGAAAATATTCCTTCATCGACGGCACGAAGCCGCCGTGCATGCGCTCGCGCTGCAGGCGCAGGCACATCACGATGTCGGCGTCGCGCAGGCCCTTCTTCATGTCGCGGTAGACCTCGACGCCCATCGTCTCGATGCCGGCCGGCAGCAGGGTCGAGGGCGCGATCACGCGCACGCGGGCGCCGAGCAGCGACAGCAGGATGATGTTCGAGCGGGCGACGCGCGAATGCAGGATGTCGCCGCAGATCGCGACGACCAGCCCCTCGATGCGGCCCTTGTTGCGGCGGATGGTCAGAGCGTCGAGCAGCGCCTGTGTCGGATGCTCGTGCGCGCCGTCGCCGGCGTTCACCACCGCGCAATCCACTTTCCGCGCGAGGAGGTGCACGGCGCCGGCGTGATGGTGGCGCACGACGATGATGTCGGGTCGCATGGCGTTCAGCGTGATCGCCGTGTCGATCAGCGTCTCGCCCTTCTTCACGCTGGAGGTCGCGACCGACATGTTCATGACGTCGGCGCCGAGCCGCTTGCCGGCCAGCTCGAACGACGATTGCGTGCGCGTCGAGGCCTCGAAGAACAGGTTGACCTGCGTGCGACCGCGCAGGGTCGAGCGCTTCTTCTCGATCTGACGCGACACCGACACGGCTTCTTCGGACAGATCGAGCAGCGCCGTCGCATCGGGAAGGGACAAGCCCTCGATGCCGAGGAGGTGGCGATGGGCGAAGGTCGGCGCGACGTCGGATGTCATGAAACGACCGCTATCTGCCATGGCCGTGCGGGAGTCAAAGGC
>CAZZZM010000251.1:0-4490 GCA_964658465.1 uncultured Nakamurella sp. | reverse complement strand
GCGTGCCGCCTCGCGCGCCTGCGCCGCCTCGATGACCTTGGTCGTCACCGTCTTGGCGTCCGCCGGATGCTCCTCCAGCCAGCGGTCGAGCATCTCGTTGACGAGGCTCTCGACGACGGGCCGCACTTCCGACGAGACGAGCTTGTCCTTCGTCTGGCTCGAGAACTTCGGATCCGGCACCTTGACCGAGAGCACGCAGGTGAGCCCCTCGCGGCAGTCGTCGCCGGTGAGATCGACCTTCTCGCGCTTCAGCATGCCGGACTTCTCGGCGTAGCCGGTCATCTGCCGGGTCAACGCGCCGCGGAATCCGGCGAGATGCGTGCCGCCGTCGCGCTGCGGGATGTTGTTGGTAAAGGCCAGCACGTTCTCGTGGTAGGAATCGTTCCACCACAGCGCCACCTCGACCGTGATGCGGTCGCGCTCTCCGATCATCATGATCGGCGCCGGGATCAACGGCTGCTTGGCGCGATCGAGATAGCGCACGAAAGCCTCGAGGCCGCCCTCGTAGAACAGCTCCTCGACCCTGTGCTCGGCGCCGCGCGCGTCGGTGAGGACGATGCGCACGCCGGAATTCAGGAATGCCAGCTCGCGCAGCCGATGCTCGATTCGCGCGAAGTCGTAGTCGACCATCGTGAAGGTCTTCGGCGAGGCGAGGAAGGTGACCTCGGTGCCGCGCTTCGGCTTGCCGCTGCCATTGACCTCGGCCGTCCCGACCACCTCCAGCGAGCGCGAGACGTCGCCGTCGGCGAACTCGGCGATGTGCTCCTTGCCGTCGCGCCAGATGCGCAGCTTGAGCCAGGTCGAGAGCGCGTTGACGACGGAGACGCCGACGCCGTGCAGGCCGCCGGAGACCTTGTAGGAGTTCTGGTCGAACTTACCGCCGGCGTGCAGCTGGGTCATGATGACCTCGGCCGCCGAGACGCCCTCCTCCTCGTGGATGCCGGTCGGGATGCCGCGACCGTCGTCGGTCACGGTCACCGACCCGTCGGCGTTCAGCGTCACCGTCACCCGCGTCGCATGGCCCGCAAGCGCCTCGTCGATCGCGTTGTCGACGACCTCGTAGACCATGTGGTGCAGGCCGGAGCCGTCGTCGGTGTCGCCGATGTACATGCCGGGCCGCTTGCGCACCGCGTCGAGGCCGCGCAGCACCTTGATCGAGCCCGCGCCATAGTCGTCCGGCGTCGGCTCGTCGGCGTCGCGGGGGGCGTTGTCGTCCATTCTGAAAGGGGTCTCCGTTGGGGCCGCGCGATAGCGCGGCGCACCCGGTCGGGCTGATCTTCCGCTTATAGCCGGAAGCGCCGCGAAATGCATGAGCGGATTACTATTTCCGCACCTCTATGAGCTGCGGAAACCGGCCTGCAACGGCATGTCGCGAAGCGCCGTCGCGCGCCTACCTGATATAGGCGGTAGCGGCGATGCCGGACACCGCCGGGGCGGAGATCGTGCCGACGAGCTGCAGCAGTTTCTGCAGGTCGCTGAACGGCGAGTTGGACACGTAGACGATGTCCTTGTCGTGCACGGCGAAACGACGGGCGAGGAACAGCGCGCGAGGGTCGCGCATGTTCGTGTAGTAGACGACCGGCACGAGGTTGAGTGCCGCCTGCGCCGGGGTCAGGCCGGGGAAGTTGCGGACCACCGCGATCGGCTCGTAGCGCAGCACGAAGACGCCCTCGGGGTCGGCGCGCACGTCGAGCAGGCCCTGCGCCTTCGCGATCGCTTCCTCGAGCGAGATGCCGACGGCGTCGAACGTGATCACCGAGTTGCGGGCGGTGGCGCCGACGGCGGTGAAGGTGAGCGGGTAGCGGACCACCGTGAGCGTGTCGCCCGGACGCGCGAAGATGTTCTCGCGCGGGTTGTCGAGGATGTTCTGGAACGGCACTTCGACCGTTCTGCCGCCGCGGCTCAGCTCGAGGAAGGTCTCGTTGGCCGGCGCGTTGAGGCCGCCCGCCTCGGCGATCACGTCGATCATGCGGTCGCCGCGCGTCGACAGCTGAAGGCGCTGGCCCTTCACCACCTCGCCGTTGACGGTGATCACGTTCGACAGGCTCTTGTCGACGGTGACGATCGCTTGCGGCTCGATCGCCTTTCCGGTCAGCTGCTCGACGATGGTCTTCTCGATCTCCGGCGTGGTCTTGCCGGCGACCTTGACTCGGCCGGCGTAGGGAACGGTGATCGAGCCGTCGCGCTGCACCTCTTGCGGCGGGATTTGCGCCGAATGCGAGCCTGTCGAGGTCTGCGTGGTGACGGGCTGCGCGAAAAGACCGCCGCCGGCCGCCTCGAACACCGACACGTCGATCGTGTCGCCGATTCCCACGGTGTACAGCGCCGGCTTCCGGTAATCGCCGAACCGGCCGTAGAGGCTCGGACCCGGGAAATGCGACAACTCCTGAATCGTGAAGTCGGAGATCGGCATCAGCAGATAGGGGGCGTCGGCTCTCGTCCCCCCGTCGAGCACGGACTGCCGGGACGGTCCTTGAGTCGGCACGGTCGAGCAGGCCCCGAGCAAGGCCACGCAGACGGCGATGCAAATGACGCGCAACGCGGCAAAGCGGAAGCTGTCCGACGAATATTGCAAGTTGTGCCCCACCGTTATGCCGGCATTTTACGGCACCGACACGAGCGCGACCATGGCGGGATACCGACATTCCGGCTCGTGTGATGCCGCCGACACACCAAGCATTTCGGGGTTATTTTTCCCTGACGGCATCTCAACCGCACGCGGAGCGTGCTCGGGAGGGCGTTTTTCGTGGGAGAGGCGACCTTTGCACACCGCGACGCCTTGACGGGGCGCCCCCCTTGGGCTCGTTTGGCCGCTCAGCGGGAGCCTACGGCCACGGTAGGCTCTCTCTGCCGGAGTCTATCGGGAGAGACGGATGAGTGAAGCTACCAAGAAGCCCGCGGCGAAGGCCGCCGCGAAGCCGAAGGCCAAGTCGGCCGGACCGAGCGCCTTTTCGAAGCCGCTGACGCCCTCGCCGGAGCTTGCCGCGGTCGTCGGCAACGACCCGCTCCCGCGCACCGCCGTGGTCAGCAAGGTGTGGGAGTACATCAAGAAGCACAAGCTGCAGAACGAGGCGAACAAGAAGGAAATCGTCGCCGACGCCAAGCTGAAGGCCGTGTTCGGTCGCGACAAGGTGACCATGTTCGAGATGAACAAGTATCTGAACCAGCATCTGAAGTAGCTGTCTGCTGTCGTGTCTGGGGCGGCGTCCTGAAGCTCCTGCGACGTGACCCCCTTGATCCGGCGCGGGCGATGCTGCGCCGGAGCCCGGGCCAGCGCATGACCCCGAGCGGCGCGCAGCCCGGCCGTTCCATCGTCGGCGGCCTCTTGTCCTTGCTGATGATCTGCGCGTCGGCCGCATCCGCGCGGGCGGACGACACGGAGCGGCGCGCGTCGGCTTTGGTCTCCGCCCTGACGCTCGACGAGAAAATCGATCTCGTTCATTCCCATTTCGGTATGCCGCTCAATGGTAGGCCGAAGCCGCCGGGTGCGCTCGATTCGGCCGGCTTCGTCCCCGGCGTGCCGCGCCTCGGGATACTGCCGCTGCAGGAGAGCGACGCCGGGCTCGGCGTCGCCAACCCGACCAATGCCCCGTTTGACGCCACCGCCATGCCCAGCGGGCTGGCCCTGGCCGCCAGCTTCGATCCGGCCCTCGCCGAGCGGGCCGGTGCCGCCATCGGCGCCGAGGCGCGGGCGATGGGCTTTTCGGTGCTTCTCGCCGGCGGCGCGAATCTGACGCGCGAACCGCGCGGCGGCCGCGATTTCGAATATGCCGGCGAAGACCCGCTGCTGACCGGCGAGATCGTCGGCGCGGCCATCGCGGGCATCCAGTCCAATCGCATCGTCTCGACGATGAAGCACTTCGCGCTGAATGCGCAGGAGACCGGGCGCGTCGTCATCGATGCGCGCCTTGGCGAGGCGGCGCTTCGCGAAGCGGATCTGCTCGCCTTCGAGATCGCGCTCGAACGCGGCCGTCCCGGGGCGGTGATGACCGGCTACAATCGCGTCGACGGGGCCTCTGCCTCCGAAAATCGTCACCTGATCACGGACGTCCTCAAGCACGATTGGGGATTCGACGGCTGGGTCATGTCGGATTGGGGCGGCACGCACGCGACCGACGCCGCAGCGCTCGCGGGCCTCGATCAGGAATCGGGTGCCGATCTCGACGAGACGACCTTCTTCGGTGCAGCGCTGAAGACGGCGGTCGCGAACGGCCGGGTCCCGATGATCCGTCTCGACGACATGGTGATGCGTCAGCTGCGCGCCCGCATCCGCGCCGGTACGTTCGACGATCCACCGCGGCCGGGCCCTGCGCGCGACCTTGCCGAGCATGCGAAGATCGCCGAGGAGGTCGCCGCGCGGGGCATCGTGCTCCTCAAGAACGCCGGCAATGTCCTGCCGCTGGCGCCGAGCCTGAAGCACGTCCTCGTCGTCGGCGGACATGCGGACGTGGGCGTGCTGTCGGGGGGCGGCTCGTCGCAGGTCGTGCCGA
>CAZZZM010000250.1:0-4492 GCA_964658465.1 uncultured Nakamurella sp. | reverse complement strand
GCGCATGGCGCGAGCGCCCATGACCACGCGCATGAGATCTTCGCCGCGGGCCTGCCAGGCACCGGCCCGGCTGCCGACCGCACGATCGACCTGACGATCCGCGAGCAGCCCGATGGCCGGATGGGATTCGGGGTGGGCGATCTCCACGTCGCGCGCGGGGAGAAGGTCCGCTTCGTCATCACCAATGCGGGCAAGGCGCCGCACGAGTTCAGGCTCGACAGCAAGGCCGGCAATGCCGAGCACGAGGCGATGATGGAGGCGATGCCCGGCATGGTGCATCACGACGCCAACGCCGTGTCGATCGCGCCGGGACGGACGGCGACGCTCGTCTGGCGCTTCACCAAGCCTGGCGACTACGAATTCGCCTGCCTGCTGCCGGGCCATTACCAGGCCGGGATGCACGGCACGATCGTCGTCGGCAAGCTCGACGAGACCAAGTGAGGTCGCGGCGCTCGACACCTGCCGCCGCGACTGCGGCTGGCGGATGATCGATCGGCGTGCGGCCCCATATGGGCGTCACACGCCACAGAAAGGATCAAGGATGGCTCAGTTCACAGGCAAGTCGGTGCTCGTGCTCGGCGGCAGTCGCGGCATCGGGGCGGCGATCGTGCGCCGCTTCGCGACCGACGGCGCCGAGGTCGCCTTCACCTATGCCGGATCGAAGGACGCGGCCGAGGCCCTCGCCAAGGAGACCGGCACGACGGCGATCAAGGCGGACAGCGCCGACCCGCTGGCGGTGGCCGAGCTGGTCGCCAGCCGCGAGGGGCTCGGCATCCTGGTCGTCAACGCCGGGATCTACGTCGGCGGCGATCCGCTGACGCTCGACCCGGCGGAGGTCGACCGCCTCGTCGACATCAACATCCGCGCGCCCTACCACGCCGCCGTCGCCGCCGGGCGTGTGATGGGAGAGGGTGGTCGGGTCATCATCATCGGCTCGACCAACGGGACGCGCACGCCGCACGAGGGTTCGGCCGCCTACTCGATGTCGAAGTCGGCGATGCAGGGGCTCGCCCGCGGTCTCGCTCGCGACTTTGGGCCGAAGGGGATCACCGTCAACGTGGTTCAGCCGGGCCCCGTCGATACCGACATGAACCCGGCCGAGGGGCCGAAGAAGGCGATGATGCACGCGCCGATGGCGATCAAGCGCCACGCGACGGCGGCCGAGGTCGCCGCCATGGTCGCCTATCTGGCGAGCCCCGAGGCCGGCATCGTCACCGGCGCCATGCACACGATCGACGGCGGCATGGCGGCGTAGCTTTCGAGGAGGGGCCGCGTCGGCGGCTCCTCCCCTTCGCGTTCCGAGTTCGTTACGCCAACGCCGGGACGCCGCCCGCCGCCAGCGCGGCGCGCTGTGCCACGGCGGCGTCGTAGAGCGCCTGCTCCTCCTGCTTGTGCTTGATCGAGAAGCGGATGAGAGCCGAGCCGCAGGCGCAGACGACCGCGGCGATGCCGAGCATCTCGAAGCAGAACTGCATGTTGCCGGTGCCGCGCAGCAGGAAGCCCGCCGCGACGCCGCCGATGTTGCCGCCGGCACCGATGATGCCGCAGACGCCGCCCAGCACCTTGCGGTCGATGAACGGCACGAGCGCGTAGAGCGAGCCGCAGGCCATATGCGTGAACAGGCCGAAGGTGATCATCGCGGCGATCGCCAGTCCGACCGCGTTCATCTGCGAGAACGCGATGAGGAACACGCCCTCGCCCATCAGCAGCGAGAACAGCAGCCAGGTGCGGCCGTCGAGCCCCTTGGCGCGGGCGACCTTATCCGAGAGGATGCCGCCGAGCGCGCGGGCGAACAGGGCAAGCAGGCCGAAGGCGCCCACCGCGTAGCCCGCATGCTCCACCGACAGGTGGAACTTGTTGAAGTAATAGGTCACCGCGACCGAGTGCACGAACAGCTCGACGCCGAACGAGGCGCCGTAGCAGGCGGCGAGCAGCCAAACACGGTAGTTTCGCGCCGCCGTCTTCATGACGGCGAGACCGCCCTTCTTGCCGGTGTCGACGACTTGGTTGCGGGCCCGCAGCTCGGCGTAATTGCCCTCCGGGCAGTCCTGCGTGCACTTGTAGTAGAGCACGGCCGTGATCAGCATCAGCGCGGCCGGCACCACCATCGCGTAGCGCCAAGAGACTCCCTTCGCGGCGCCGAAGCCGAGGATCGCGGCGAAGACGAGCGGCATGACGCTCTGCGTGACGCCGCCGCCGGCGTTGCCCCAGCCGCCGACGGTGGCATTCGCGGTACCGACGACGTTGGGCGCGAACATCACCGAGGTGTGGAACTGGGTGATGACGAAGCTCGCGCCGATGATGCCGATCAGCAGGCGGAAGACCAGGAACGACGTGTAGTCCCAGGCGAAGGCGATGCCGACGACCGGGATCGCGCCGAGCGACAGCAGCAGCGTGTAGGTGAGGCGGGGGCCGTACTTGTCGCACATCGGCCCGATGGCGAAGCGGGCGAGCACCGTGGCGAAGACGCCGGCGATCGCGATGTTGGCGGTGTCGGCTTTCGAGAGGTGCAGGTCGCCGGCGATGATCGGCATCAGCGGCGCCGTCGCGAACCAGGCGAAGAAGCAGACGAAGAACGCGATCCAGGTGAGATGGAACGCGCGCATCTGCGGCGTGGCGAGACTGAAGAGATCGATCTTGGTGGATTTGTCGGAAAGGGCGGACGCCATGTCGTTGCTCCGGATGAGGCGTTCAATTCAAGAAGACGGATGGAATGCGCGCTGGTCGCGAAGGACGGTGCGATCGGGTGCTCAGCAATCGACCTCCACGGTGAGGTCCAAAGAAAGAGCGGGAGAGGCGAGCGAGAGTCCCGCCGCGGCGGCATCGGACATGATGTGCTCCATCAAACGATCGCCTCGCCGAATGCGGGGAAGCGGAAGCACATGCTGCCCACGGCGGCGTGGGCATCGAGTCGGGCGTGCGAGCGTGACTGCGGGTGCGTCGTTGCATCCGCGGCAAGCTAGGCACGTTCTGTGCCAGAGCTTGGCGACCTCGATGCGGAGCCTTCAGATACCCGTGAAACCCCTATGACGTCCGCCTTCGTCGTGTCCTCCGGCGGCGCCGGCGCGCCGTCGCTCCGTGCCGATCTCGAGACCGTGGGCATCGACGTGATCGGCACCGCCGAGATCGCGACGATGGTGCCCGACGTGATCCGCGGCGCTCCCGATTTGGTCGTCTGCTATGAATCTCATCCGGACGATGCGCTTTTCGCAGGCACTGCCGCTCTGCGGAACGCCGCGCCGCGCCCGGTCGTCGTCTTCACCAGCGACCCCGACGCGGACAAGATCGACCGCGCGACGCGCTCCGGCATCCATTGCTACGTGATCAACGGCTACGGGCTGCACCGGCTGCGCTCGGTGCTGCACGTCGCGCAGGCGCGGTTCCGCTACGATCAGCTGCTGCGCGACGAGCTCACCGACGTCCAGCACAGATTCAGCGAGCGCAAGCTCGTCGACCGCGCCAAGGGCATCCTCATGCGGGTGCGCAACATCGGCGAGGACGAGGCCTATCGCGTACTGCGCTCGGCCGCGATGCAGACCAAGCAGCGCATCGGCCAGGTCGCGCAGCAGGTCATCGATGCCTCGCGCTACGCCGAAGCGGTGAACAGGGCAGGGCAGTTGCGGATGCTCTCGCAGCGGCTGGTCAAGCTCTACGCGCTCGCCTGCGCCGACGTGACGCCAGAGACGACGGCGCGGCTCTGCCGCGACTCGATCGAGCAGATCGAGGCGAACCTCGGCGTGCTCGGCCGCACCCTGTCGAAGCCGACCTTCGGCGACCTGCTCGAGGCGGTGGTCGCGCCGTGGGCCCCGCTCAAGGCGGCGCTGGCGCAGGCGCCGGCGATCGCGCGGCTCGCCGCCATAGACGGCCACGCCGAGCGGCTGCTGACGCAGGCCGAGGCGCTGACGAAGACGCTCGAGACGGCCGGCTTCGCCTCAGCCCTGCACGTCATCAACGTCTCCGGCCGCCAGCGCATGCTGGCGCAGCGCCTCGCCAAGCTGGCGATCGTCATCAGCCTTGCCCCCGCGAAGGCGAGCCGCGACGCGATGAAGGCCGCGGAGACGGCCTTCGTCGAGGGGCTCGCCTATCTCGCGAAGATCCCGCTGACCTCGCCGGAGATCCGCGGCGCGCTCGACGCGGCGGTGGCGGACTGGACGCTGTTTCGTCCGGCGCTGGGCAAGGCCGGCGATGCCGCGGCGCGCGAGGAGATCGCCAGCCTGAGCGAGACGCTGCTCACGCATTTCGAGACGCTCACCGACCTCTACGAGCGCGGCCTGCAGATGCTGATGGAATAGCGGCGCGGAGATCGCCCCCGCGCCGTTCTTGCCTCAGTGCGCGTGCTGCTCGGCGTGCGCCTTGGCGGCTTCGGCCTGGTGGTGCTCGGCCTGGACGTGGTGGCCGTGCGCGAGATGGGCGTGGTGCGCAGCCTTCTCGTGGTCGCCAGCGGTATGGTGCTTGTGCGCCTCGTGATGGTGCTTGGCGGCGTGCTCATGAT
>CAZZZM010000249.1:0-4499 GCA_964658465.1 uncultured Nakamurella sp. | reverse complement strand
CCCCGAAGTGTCGTCCCGAAAGAAACGTCGAGCCAGCTTGCCCCGCTACGCCCTCACCGCCCTCATCGTCGCCTGCGCCCTGCTGATGGAGAACCTCGACGGCACGGTCATCTCGACCTCGCTGCCGGCGATCGCGCGCGACCTGCACGAGAACCCGCTCGCGCTCAAGCTGGCGCTGACCTCCTATTTGATCGCGCTCGCGGTGCTGATCCCGGTGTCGGGCTGGATGGCCGATCGCTTCGGTACGCGGATCGTCTTCCGCACCGCGATCGTCGTCTTCACCTGCGGCTCGATCCTGTGCGGCCTGTCGAGCTCGCTGCCGGGCTTCGTCGCCGCCCGCATCGTCCAGGGCTGCGGCGGCGCGATGATGGTGCCGGTCGGCCGCCTCTTGCTGCTGCGCACGGTGGAACGGCACAATCTCGTGCGGGCGATGGCCTATCTGACGATCCCCGCTCTGCTCGGGCCGATGCTCGGGCCGCCGGTCGGCGGCTTCATCACGACCTACTTCCACTGGCGCTACATCTTCTGGATCAACGTGCCGATCGGCATCCTCGGCGTCACGCTGGTCACGCTGTTCATCGACAACATCAAGGCGGACGAGGTCGAGCCGCTCGACTGGCGCGGCTTCCTGCTGTCGGGCGCCGGGCTTGCCGCGCTGGTGTTCGGACTGACGGTGGTGGGGCGCGCCCTCGTCCCGGCCTGGCTGGTCGCGACGCTCATCGGCGCCGGCGCCGTCCTCGTCGGGCTCTACGTGCGCCATGCCCGCCGCGTGGAAAAGCCGATCCTCGACCTGTCGCTGCTGGAGGTGCCCACCTTCCTGGTCAGCGTCGTCGGCGGCTCTTTGTTCCGCATCGGCGTCGGCGCCGTGCCGCTGCTGCTGCCGCTGATGCTGCAGATCGGGTTCGGCATGAGCCCGCTGCGATCGGGCCTCACCACCTTCGTCGCCGCCGCCGGCGCGATGGCGATGAAGGCCACGGCGTCGCCGATCCTCGACCGGTTCGGCTTCAAGCGCGTGCTGGTCGTCAATGCGCTGATCGGCGCCGGCTTCATCGCGCTGAATGCGGCCTATTCCCCGGCGACCCCGACGACATTGCTCCTCGGCCTGCTGCTGGTGGGCGGCTATTTCCGCTCGCTGCAGTTCACCGGCATCAACGCCATCGCCTATGCCGACATGGGCCCGGAGCGGATGAGCAAGGCGGTGGCCTTCGCCTCGGTGGCGCAGCAGCTGTCGCTGTCGGTCGGCGTGGCGGTCGGCGCGGGTGTCGTGCAGGCGATGCAATCGCACCGCGGCGGCCCGCTGACGCTCGGCGACTTCCACGCGGCCTTCCTCGTCGTGGCCGCGTTCTCGGCGACGTCGGTGCTCGTCTTCCTGCGCCTGCCGCGGAACGCCGGCGCCTCTCTGGCGAGCCGGCCGGCGCAGGGCGCGGCGGCCCGCGGCGTGGCCGAGGCGCGGCCGAGTTCCGCGCTCGGCTGAGCGGCCGCTACCGCCCGACGCTGCTGTAGGCGAAGCCGGCGGCGCGTACATCCTCGGCCGGATAGATGTTGCGCAGGTCGACGAGCACCGGCGCCTTCAGCAGGTTTTTCAGCCGGCCGAGGTCTAGGGCGCGGAACTCGTCCCATTCGGTGAGGATCGCCACCGCATCGGCCCCCTCGACGCAGGCATAGGCCGAGTCGGCGAAGGCCATGCCGGGCAGCAGCGGCGCGGCCTGCTTCATCGCCTCGGGATCGTAGCCGCGCACCTTGGCGCCGCCGTCCTGCAGCGCCGTCACGATCGACAGCGCCGGCGCGTCGCGCATGTCGTCGGTGTTGGGCTTGAACGCCAGGCCGAGGATGGCGATCGTCTTGCCGCGGACCGAACCGCCGCAGGCCGCGATGATCTTGCGCCCCATCGCCCGCTTGCGCTGGTCGTTGACCGAGACCACCGTCTCGACGATGCGCAGCGGCGCCTCGTAATCCTGCCCCGTCTTGACCAGCGCGAGCGTGTCCTTGGGGAAGCAGGAGCCGCCGTAGCCGGGGCCGGGATGCAGGAACTTCGGCCCGATGCGCTTGTCGAGGCCGATGCCGCGGGCGACGTCCTGCACGTCGGCCCCGGTCTTCTCGCAGAGGTCGGCGATCTCGTTGATGAAGGTGATCTTGACCGCCAGGAAGGCGTTCGAGGCGTATTTGATGAGCTCGGACGTGCGCCGCGCGACGAACACCAGCGGCAGGTTGTTGAGCGTCAGCGGCCGGTAGACCGCGGCCATGACAGCCTTGGCGGCGTCGCTGGCGCAGCCGACGACGATGCGGTCGGGACGCTTGAAATCGCCGATCGCGGCGCCCTCGCGCAGGAATTCCGGGTTCGAGACGACGTCGATCTGGAGGTCCGGCCGCGCGTCGCGGCAGATCCGCTCGACCTCGTCGCCGGTGCCGACGGGGACGGTCGACTTGGTGACGACGACGAGCGGCCCGGTCGCGGCGCGCGCCACCTCGGCGGCGGCCGCGTAAACGTAGGACAAATCGGCATGACCGTCGCCGCGGCGCGACGGCGTGCCCACCGCGATGAAGGCGACGTCGGCCCCGGCGACCGCGCCGGCGAGATCGGTGGTGAAGGCCAGCCGTCGATCGCGGACGTTGCGGTCGACCAGATCCTTCAGCCCCGGCTCGTAGATCGGCATGATGCCGTCCTCGAGCGCGGCGATCTTCCCGGCGTCGCTGTCGACGCAGACCACGTCGTGGCCGAAGTCGGCGAAGCAGGCTCCCGAAACGAGCCCGACATAGCCGGAGCCGATCATCGTGATGCGCAAGGGCGTGGTCTCCTATGGCGAGGCGCCCGATGTCGACGCTGCCCGTCCGAGCGTTTCAACATCGTCGGCGAATGTTCAAGTCTTCGATCCCGCGGATCAGTCGCGACGGCGGACGAAACGCTTCCGACGCCGCGAACTTAGGCAACGTCATCGCATCGTCGCGACAGCTTGATGTCGATGACGGCGGCGACTTGAGCGGGGTCGGAAGCTCTGTTAGCACGAGCCTTCATCAGGTTTCTGGGAGCGAAGAAACGGTGGCAAAGCGTGCACTTATCACCGGCATCACGGGCCAGGACGGAGCCTATCTCGCGAAGCTGCTCGCCGAGAAGGGTTACGACGTCACGGGTATCGTCCGGCGGTCGTCGCACGCGGGCGTGGCCGATCATCGCCTGCGCTGGATCGGCGCCCTCGACAAGGTCCGTCTCGTCGACGGTGATCTTCTCGATCTCTCGAGCCTCTGCCGCATCCTGAAGGAGACGGAGGCCGACGAGGTCTACAATCTCGCCGCGCAGTCCTTCGTCACGACGTCGTGGCAGCAGCCGATCCTCACCGCCAACGTGACCGCCGTCGCCGTCACAAACATGCTCGAAGCCGTGCGGCTGGTGCGCCCCGAGGCGCGCTTCTACCAGGCGTCCTCTTCCGAGATGTACGGCAAGATCCAGGAAGCCGCGCAGTCCGAGAGCACGCCGTTCTACCCGCGCTCGCCCTATGCCGTCGCCAAGCTCTACGGGCACTGGATCACCATCAACTACCGCGAGAGCTTCGGGCTGCACGCGTCGTCGGGCATCCTGTTCAACCACGAGAGCCCGTTGCGCGGGCTGGAGTTCGTCACCCGCAAGGTCACGGACGGGGTCGCCCGCATCAAGCTCGGCCTCGAAAAGGAGCTGCGGCTCGGCAACATCGAGGCCAAGCGCGACTGGGGCCACGCCGCCGACTACGTCCGCGCGATGTGGATGATGCTCCAGCAGGAGACGGCCGACGATTACGTCGTCGCCACCGGTACGACGACGACCGTGCGCGACATGTGCCGGATCGCGTTCGGGCATGTCGGCCTCGACATGGACGCGCATCTTGTGATCGACCCCGAGCTCTACCGGCCGGCGGAAGTCGAGGTTCTGCTCGGCAACCCGGCCAAGGCGCACAAGGTGCTCGGCTGGCGTCCCGAGATCGATCTTCAGACGATGATCGTCGAGATGGTGGAAGCCGATCTCGAGCGTCTGCGCCGCATAGCACGGGCCGGCTGAGGACGATGGCGCAGCGCATCCTCGTCACGGGGGCGGCCGGCTTCGTCGGCACCTACCTGTGCGAGGCGCTGGCGCGGCGCCCATCGACCGAGATCATCCGCCTGATCTCCGCCGAGGAACGCCGGGACGGGCACGTTCCGGTTGACCTTCTCGACCGGGCCGCTCTCGACGAGGTCGTCGCGACCTCGAAGCCCGACGTCGTGGTCCACCTCGCCGCGCAATCCTCCACCGCGCGCGGCGCCGCCGCCGTCGCCGACACGTGGGCGGTGAACGTGTCGGGCTCGCTCAATCTCGCCTCCGCCATCGGGCGCCATTGCCCCGACGCGACACTGTTGTTCGCAAGCTCGTCCGAAGTCTACGGCGCGAGCTTCCTGCAGGGACCTGTGTCGGAAGCGAGCACCGTCCTTCCCCTGTCCGTCTACGCCCGCTCGAAATACGCGGCGGAGGGCGTGCTGGACGCGATGCTGCCCGC
>CAZZZM010000248.1:0-4507 GCA_964658465.1 uncultured Nakamurella sp. | reverse complement strand
TTACATGGCCGAGCGTCGTCAGAACTCCCGTCGTCGCACCTATCTTGCCGGGCGGCTCGAGATCGCCAAGCTCAACGGCTGGGCGCTCGACTGCACGGTGAAAAACGTCAGCGCGACCGGCGCGCGCGTCGCCATCCCGTCCGACATCATCGTGCCGCAGACCGTCGAGCTCACCGTCTCCGACGGCCCGCGCCGGCCCGCGCAGCTGATCTGGTACCGCGAGGGCCATGCCGGCTTCGCGCTGACCGACCGCCGCACGCTGCCGCGCCCCGCCAACGACGCGGTCGCCGCGGGTCCGCAGAGCGCGACGCGGCTCTCGGCCCGCATCGCGGCCATTGCCGCCAGGGATCGGACCGGTCGGTCGCATTTTACCGGGATTTAAGCGGCCGCCTCTAGCGTCGGACCGTCGAGCCCTGGCGGCCGACGGGGGCGTACAGCGTAGATGGCCAAGCGGCGCGGGACCCAGGAGCGACGAGAGCCGCGCTTCGGGCGCGACTTCGAAGCGGAGGAACGCGCCGAGCGGCGGGCGACCGGCCGCGAGCGCGCCAAGCGCAAGAAGCGCCGGCGCCGCGCCTCGATCTTCGGCGGCCTGCTGTCGACAGGCCTCGTCTGCGGCATCTGGGTCGGCGTCATCGGCGCGCTGGTGATCGGCTACGAGGCGGCCAAGCTGCCGCCGATCGATCAGATCGCCGTGCCGAAACGCCCGCCCAACATCGCCATCATGGCTTCGGACGGCTCGCTGCTCGCCAACCGCGGCGACACCGGCGGCGCCGCGGTGCGCCTCTCCGAGCTGCCCGCGTACCTGCCGCACGCCTTCGTGGCGATCGAGGACCGGCGCTTCTACTCCCACTGGGGCATCGACCCGGTCGGCATCGTCCGTGCGGTCTTCTCGGACGTCGTGCTGCACCGCTCTATGCAGGGCGGCTCGACGCTGACGCAGCAGCTCGCGAAGAACGTCTTCCTGACGCAGGAGCGGAGCCTGCAACGCAAGATCCAGGAGGCGATCCTCGCCGTCTGGCTCGAGCACAAGTTTACGAAAACGCAGATCCTCGAGCTCTACCTCAACCGCGTCTATTTCGGCTCGGGCGCCTTCGGCGTCGAGGCGGCGGCGCACAAGTACTTCAACACCGACGCGCGCAACGTCACGGTGCAGCAGGCGGCGATGCTGGCCGGCCTGATGAAGGCGCCGACCAAGCTCGCGCCGAACCGCAACATCGAGGCGGCGACCGCGCGGGCGGCACAGGTCATCGCGGCGATGCGCGAGGAAGGCTACATCACCGAAGGCCAGGCCAAGCTCGCGCTGGGCGATCCGGCCCGCGTCGTTCGGCCACCGGGCGCCGGTTCGCTGAACTACGCGGCCGACTACGTCGTCGATACGCTCGACGACGTGATCGGCGCCGTCGACGAGGACATCGTCGTCGACACGACGATCGACCGCGGGCTGGAGGCCGACGGCGAGCGCGCGCTCGACGACGTGCTGGCCAAAAAGAGCGGCAAGTTCGGCGTCAGCCAGGGCGCCCTGGTCGCGATGGCGCCCGACGGCGCGATCCGCGCGCTGATCGGCGGCCGCGACTACGCCGCAAGCCAGTTCGACCGCGCAGTCGCCGCCAAGCGGCAACCCGGCTCGGCGTTCAAACCGTTCGTCTATCTCGCCGGCGTCGAGAGAGGCATGACCCCCGAGACCGTGCGCAACGATGCGCCGATCGACGTGCGCGGCTGGCGGCCGGAGAACTACAGCCACGCCTACCTCGGCCCGGTGACGCTGACCAAGGCGCTGTCGATGTCGCTCAACACCGTGGCGGTGCGCGTCTGCCTCGAGGTCGGGCCGAAGGCCGTCGTCGCCGTCGCGCATCGGCTCGGCATCGGCTCCGAGCTCGACCCTAATGCGTCGATCGCGCTCGGCACGTCGGAGGTGTCCCCGCTCGAGCTCGTCACCGCCTACGTGCCGTTCGCCAACGGCGGCATCGGCGTGCAGCCGCATGCGATCCTGCGCATCCGCACGACGGGCGGCCGAATGCTCTACCAGCGCCGGACCGGCAACAACGGTCGGGTGATCGCGCCGCACGACGTCGCCTTCATGAACACGATGATGACCGAGACGCTGCTCACCGGCACCGCCCGCAAAGGCGAGCTCGACGGCTGGCAGGCCGCCGGCAAGACCGGCACGAGCCAGGATTATCGCGACGCCTGGTTCGTCGGCTACACGGGTACGCTGGTCGCCGGCGTCTGGCTCGGCAACGACGATGCCTCGCCGACCAGAAAAGCCACCGGCGGCACGCTGCCGGTCGAGATCTGGTCCCGCTTCATGAACACGGCCCTCGCCGGCACGCCGCCGTCGCCTCTCCCCTACGGGACCGGGCACGCGGCGCCGGCGCCCGCGCCCGACACCGGCGGGCTGCCGTCGAGCCTGTTCGGCATCCCGCTGCCGCACGTCGGCGGCGAGCCGGTGGCCCAGGCGCCGCGCCCCGCCGTGCACGACGCCTACGACGAAATGGACCCGCCGCGGCCGCCGCAGACCTTGCCGCGCGAACGTGCCGAGCGCGGACCGCCGGAGGACGACACGCCGTCGGACGTCATGCCCGCGCGTAGGGCCGAGGCCGGCCGCGATCGATCGCTGGTCGAGAGGTTGTTCGGCTCGCCGCTCTAGCCAAAAGAAAAGCCCCGGCGCTCGCGCACCGGGGCTTCGGAACCCTGAGATGGGCCGCAGATCACATGTGCTTCTTCATGTGATGCTTCTTGCTCATCTTCTTCATCGAGGACTTGGAGGACATCGAGCTGCCCTTCGACATGTCGCCCTTCGACGAGTCGCTCTTCATGGCCTCGCTCGGATCGGGCGCCGTCGGCGGCTCGTTCGCACCACCCTGCGCCTGCGCGACGGAGACCATCGCGGGGACCGACGCGATCGACATCGCAGCGACGAGCGCGGCAATAGAAAGCTTCTTCAGCATGATGTTTCCTCTCGTTTGGAGCCTGGCGTTGTGACCGCCGTTCGGCTCCGACCAATGGTCAAGGTCGCGCAAAGTTGCCTTGTTGGTCGGTCGATCGAGGAAAAGCTTCCAAGCTAGCTTCGCACACGCCCGGAGGCCGCGGGAGCGACTTACTTCTTCTTGTCGAGACCGATCGCCCCGAAACGCGAATTGAAGCGCGACAGACGGCCGCCGCGATCGAGCAGCTGCTGTGAGCCGCCGGTCCAGGCCGGGTGGGTGGTCGGGTCGATGTCGAGCTGCATGGTGTCGCCCTCCGACCCGTAGGTCGAGCGCGTCATGAACTCCGTGCCGTCGGTCATCACGATCTTGATCATGTGATAGGACGGATGGATGTCGGACTTCATGGCTCGGCTCGATTTTTACGGGGATGGGTCGCGGCGATACCGCTTCGGCGCGAGCCTATAGACCAGCGAGCAGAAATCGGCAAGGCGGCGCCCGAGAGCACCGCCTGCCTGAAGCGCGTCAGTGCACGCTCACCATATGGAGCTCGTTCTCCATGGCGTTGGCGAGCGCCGCATCTCGCGAGTCGGTCAGAACGAGCGGCTTGCCGCTGGCGCCGAGCAGCGCGAAGAGCTGCATGCCGGGTTCGATGCCGTCGGGCATCTCGGCGAACATGGTCGCGAGATCCTCGGTGCGAACCGGCTTGAGATAGGCGACGAGCCCTTCGCCGAGGTGCTCAAGCTGCTCCTCGGTCAGGATCGGGCTTCCCGAAACTCTCTGTGTTGCGTTCAACATTCTGGTGTCCTCAAAAGCCGCGGCCGCGAGGCCCGCGGGCCTGTGCCGATCTAGTCGCGCACGTTGATACCGATCACCCGCCCGCGTCGTTGTGGCTCGGGCCGGTGCAGGTCGATGGACAGAAGCCCGTTGACGAGATCGGCACTGGCGACCTGCATGCCGTCGGCGAGCAGGAAGACACGCTGGAACTGCCGCGCAGCGATGCCGCGGTGCAGATAGACGCGTTCCCGATCGTCGGTCTGCCGGCCCCTCACGAGAAGCTGCCCGTCCTCGACCAGGATCTCGAGGTCGTCGCGGGTGAAGCCGGCGACGGCGAGCGTAATCCTGAGCGTCTCGGGAGCGCTCTCCGTACGGGCGATCCGCTCGATATTGCAGGGCGGATAGCCTTCGGGCGTCGATCGCGCGACACGTTCGAGCGCGCGCTCGATCTCATCGAACCCCAGCAAAAAGGGGGTGCCCAGAGGCGGCATGCGGGACATTGACCAACCTTGTCGAAGCCTTCCGGCCTTCGGTACTCGAGAGCCCCGAAGGCGCTCCCACGGCTATTGCCGCACTGACCAATATGGCCCCTTGCGAGAGGCGTTCAAGCGATGTTCCGGGCTATGGTTCGTGCTTCGTTGCGGGGTAAGGTCGCGTCGGGGAATCAGGCGAGGATCGATGCGACGCTTCTGTTCGGTCGGCCTTGTCGCGATCGGCGCCTCGATCATCCAGCCGGTGGAGGCCGGCGCCGCCACGCCGCTCGATTTCCTGTTCGGCGGCCCGCAATTGGCCTCCCGCCCCGCCTA
>CAZZZM010000247.1:3291-4510 GCA_964658465.1 uncultured Nakamurella sp. | reverse complement strand
GAACCCTCGACCCCAACCTTGGCAAGGTTGTGCTCTACCCCTGAGCTACACCCGCATCCATGACGGCAACGCCGTCGGCGGCTGTATGGCGCAAATGGCGCCGCGATGCAAACGACAAAATTGGCCACGTGGCGCCGCGCGACGCTGCCGACCTGGCTAACAAAGCGGCAGGCGCGGCTGCGCGACGGGCAATCTTCTGAGAGCGCCGGACCGCGCTTATCGGCCAACCCTAAGCTCACACCCGGCACGGCTTTTGCTCGACCTTATGCAGCTCGCTAGCGCAACGATGCGCACGTCCGCGGGCGTCGACCGTGCAACGGCGCGCGGCGGCGCTTCGATCACTCCGAGGTGCGGGATCGCTCGGGACCTTTCCCAATGATCGCCGTGCCTCGCCGTTTCGACGGGAAGCGCACGCGGTTTCGGCCCGGGCCTTGCCTCGCCCCGCACGGCCTTACGCCTGCGAGCGACGCCAGCGCCACCATCGGCAACGACAGTTTCAATGAAGGACCATCATGGGCGGTGAATTCACGGCCGAGCAGAAGCGCTATCTCGAAGGGTTCACATCGGGCATCCAGGTCGGACGGCTGAAGCCGGCCGGCGGCGGCTCGGGTCCGGCGGTGCCGTCCGGGCCGGACGCGCCGCATCTCGCCGCGATGGCGAAGACCGAGGCCGCCGGCAAGAAGCTCGTCGACCAGGAGAAGTGGAAACGCGACGAGCATCCGTTCGACGCCTACCATCGCCTCAAGGAGCAGGCAGCCAAAGACGAGTTTCCGAAGCCGGCGGACAATTTCCGTTGGCGCTACTACGGGCTGTTCTACGTGGCGCCGGCGCAGGATGCCTACATGCTGCGCATGAGGATCCATAACGGGATCCTCAACCATTGGCAGTTCGCCGCCATGGCCGATCTCGCCTCGCGCTGCGCCGGCGGCTATTCGCACGTGACGACCCGCGCCAATCTGCAGCTGCGCGAGATCCCGGCGCGGCATGCGATCGACGTCATCGAGCAGGTGATCGATCTCGGGCTCTGCTCGCGCGGCTCCGGTTCGGACAACATCCGCAACGTGACGGGTGACGCCACCGCGGGCATCGCGCCGCACGAGCTCCTCGACACGCGGCCCTACGCCAAGGAGTGGCACTTCCACATCCTCAACAACCGCGTGATGTACGGCCTGCCGCGCAAGTTCAACGTCGCCTTCGACGGGGGCGGCCCGATCCCGAC
>CAZZZM010000247.1:0-3191 GCA_964658465.1 uncultured Nakamurella sp. | reverse complement strand
TCGACGACGCCGTCGATCGGCCGCGAGATCTACCCCGCCGTGAAGGCGGAAGACTGCCCCGAACACGTCGAGCGCCTGCTGAAGGCCTATCTCGCCAATCGTTCCCATCCCAACGAATCCTTCCTCGCCTTCACGACGGGGAAGGAGATCGACGAGCTGAAGGCCATGGCCGACACGGTGAAAGCATGACGTTCCAGGCCCCGACGCCCACGATCGCGCCGTTCATTCCCGAGAATGCGCCGTTCAACGAAGAGCAGCGCGCCTGGCTCAACGGCTTCTTCGCCGGATTTCTGGCGCCGCAGCCCGGCGACGCGCAGCCGATCAGCACCGATGCCGCCGGCCTCGGCGACGCGGACGATGACGCCCCCTGGCACGACCCGGCGATGCCGATGGACGAGCGCATGAAGCTCGCCGAGGGCAAGCCGATCCAGCGCCGGCTGATGGCGGCGATGGCGCAGCAGGATTGCGGTCAGTGCGGCTACGACTGTCACAACTATTCAAAGGCGATCGCCGACGGTACCGAGCCGAAGCTCAATCTCTGCGTGCCCGGCGGCAAGGAGACGGCGCGCAAGGTCAAGGAACTGTCGGCCGAGCTCGGCGGCGCACCGGCCGCCGGCGAGGGCTCGCCCAAGGCCGAGGCGAAGCCCGAGGCCGTGGCCGCCTCGGAAGAATCGGTCCCCGGCTTTTCGCGGGCGACGCCGGTCGACGTCGTCTTCGAAGGGCGACGCCGGCTCAACAAGGCGGATTCGGAAAAGTCGACCTTCCATGTCGACATCGACCTCTCAGCCGCCGGCATCACCTACACGGTCGGCGATTCGTTCGGCCTGTTTCCAGAAAACGACCCCGAACTGGTCGATCTCGTGATCGCGGCGATCGGCGCGCCGCGCGATTTCCCGATCGGCAACAAGAGTTTCTCCGACTATCTGCGCACGGAGGTTTCGCTCGGGTTGGCGCCGGACGCGCTGTTCGAGCTCATCTCCTACATCACCGGCGGCGAGCGCCGCGCCAAGGCGAAGCTTCTCGCCAAGGGTGACGACCCGGATGGCGACGTCCACACGCTCGACGTGCTCGCGGTGCTCGAGAAGTTCCCCAACCTGCGGCCGGACCCCGAGGCGTTCATCGAGTGCCTCGACCCGTTGCAGCCGCGGCTCTACTCGATCTCGTCGTCGCACAACGCAACGCCGGGACGCGTGTCGCTGACGGTCGACCACGTCCGCTATCTCGTCGGCGAGCGGACGCGGCGCGGCGTTGCCTCGTCGTGGCTTGCCGAGCGCCTGCCGCCGGGCTCGAAGATCAAGGCCTACGTGCAGAAGGCGCACAATTTCGGCCTGCCGCAATCGACCGACACGCCGATCATCATGGTGGGGCCTGGCACCGGCGTGGCGCCGTTCCGCGCCTTCCTGCACGATCGCAAGGCCGTCGACGCGAAGGGCGGCGCATGGCTGTTCTTCGGCCATCAGCGCCGTGCCGCCGATTTCTTCTACGAGGACGAGATCGAGACCTTCCTCAACGACGGCACGCTGTCCAAAGTGTCGCTCGCCTGGTCGCGCGACGCCGAGAAGAAGACCTACGTGCAGGACAAGATGCGCGAAGATGGCAAGGAGGTCTGGTCCTGGCTCGAGCGCGGCGCGCATTTCTACATCTGCGGCGATGCCAAACGAATGGCGTCCGACGTCGAGAAGACGCTGACGGAGATCGTCGCCCGCGAGAGCGGCCAGGACGAGGCGTCGGCAAAGAGCTTCATCGCGGCGCTGAAAAAGAACGGGCGCTATCAGGCCGACGTGTACTGAGGCCGCGATGGGTGCCCCACCGAGCGCGGTCGACGTGAGGAACGTCAAGACGGCCTGCCCCTATTGCGGGGTGGGCTGCGGGATGGTGCTGCAGGTCGAGGGCGGCAAGGTCACCAAGCTGTCCGGTGACAAGGATCACCCGACGAATTTCGGACGACTCTGCACCAAGGGATCGACCGCGGCGAAGATCATCGCCGGTACCGGGCGGATGGAGCGCGCGTCGCTGCGCGCCGATCGCAAGTCGGACCAGCTGCCGGTGCCGATCGACGTCGCGATCGCGCAGACTGCATCGCGGCTGCGTGCGATCATCGACGCGCACGGACCGGATGCGGTGGCGCTCTACGTCTCCGGGCAGATGGCCCTGGAGGCGCAATATCTCGCCAACAAGCTCGCCAAGGGTTTCATCGGCACCAACAACATCGAGTCGAACTCGCGCTATTGCATGGCTTCCGCGGCCTCCGGCTACAAGCTGTCGCTTGGCGCCGACGGGCCGCCTGGCTCGTACCAGGATTTCGATCACGCCGACCTCTTCTTCATTGCCGGATCGAACATGGCCGACTGCCATCCGATCCTGTTCCTGCGCATGAAGGACCGCATGAAGAGGGCGGGTGCCAAGCTGATCGTCGTCGATCCGCGCCGCACCGCGACGGCCGAGGCGGCCGATCTCTTTCTGCAGATCAGGCCCGGCACGGACATCGCGCTGTTCAACGGTATCCTGCATCTGCTGGTCGCGGCGGGGCAGATCGATCGGACGTTCATCGCCGATTACACCGAAGGCTGGGACGCGATGCCCGCGTTCCTCGCCGACTACACGCCGGCGCGCGTCGCCGAAGCCACCGGCATCGCCGAGGCCGACCTGCGCAAGGCGGCCGCCTGGATCGGCGAAGCCAGGAACTGGATGAGCTGCTGGACGATGGGGCTGAGCCAGTCGATCAGCGGCACCTGGAACACCAACGCGCTCTGCAACCTGCATCTGGCGACCGGCGCGATCTGCCGCCCCGGCAGCGGGCCGTTCTCGCTGACCGGCCAGCCCAACGCGATGGGCGGCCGCGAGATGGGCTATCTCGGCTACGGCCTGCCGGGCCAGCGTTCCGTCGCCGACGCGGACGAGCGCCGCTTCACCGAGGAGGCCTGGGGCATCGCGCCGGGCACGATCCGAGCGGAGCCTGGCCGCGATGCGGCGGCGATGTACAAGGCGATGCAGGCCGGCGACATCAAGGCGGTGTGGGTGATCTGCACCAATCCCGTCGCGACGACGCCGAACCGCGCGAACGCCATCGAGGGCCTGAAGGCGGCCGAGCTCGTCATCGCGCAGGACGCCTACCAGGACAACGAGACCAACATCTACGCCGACATCCTGCTGCCCGGCGCGCTATGGGCCGAGGCGACCGGCGTGATGGT
>CAZZZM010000246.1:0-4512 GCA_964658465.1 uncultured Nakamurella sp. | reverse complement strand
GTCACCGGCACCGTGCGCTGGCGCGAGAGCATCGCCGACATGGCCGGGCGTGGCGTCACGCTGTTCGTCGAGTGCGGCGCCGGGAAAGTCCTGTCCGGCCTCGTCAAGCGGATCGCGGAAGGCTCTGTCGGCCTCGCCGTCGGCGCGCCGGCCGATGTGGACGCCTACCGGGCACGCGTCGGAGCGGAGGCCTGAGCATGTTCGATCTCACCGGAAAATGCGCCCTCGTCACGGGCGCGAGCGGCGGCATAGGCCGCGCCATCGCCGAGGCACTGCACGCGCAGGGCGCGACGCTGGTGCTCTCGGGCACGCGCCGCGAGGCGCTCGACGACCTCGCCGCGCATCTCGGCGAGCGCGCGCATGTCGTCACCACCGATCTGTCCGACACAGCGTCCGTCGAGGCGCTGATTCCGGCGGCCGAAGCCGCGGCGGCGCCCATCGACATCCTCGTCAACAATGCCGGCGTCACGCGCGACAACCTCTTCATGCGCATGCGCGACGAGGAATGGGACCAGGTCCTCGCGGTCAATCTGTCGGCCGGCTTCCGGCTGGCGCGCGCGTGCCTCAAGGGCATGATGCGCCGCCGCTACGGGCGCATCATCGCCGTCACCTCCGTCGTCGGCACGATGGGCAATGCCGGCCAGGCCAATTACGCGGCTTCGAAGGCCGGCATGGTCGGGCTGATCAAGAGCCTCGCCGCGGAGGTTGCGACGCGCAACGTCACCGCCAATTGCATCGCGCCGGGTTTCATCGAGACGCCGATGACCGACGTGCTCAACGAAAAGCAGAAGGCGGCGATCCTCGGCAGCGTGCCGATGCAGCGGCTCGGCACGCCGGCGGACGTCGCCGCCTGCGCCGTCTTCCTGGCCAGCGCGGAGGCTGCCTACGTCACCGGCCAGACCTTGCACGTCAACGGAGGCATGGCGATGATCTGACGTTGGGACCTCTCCGGGGCACCGGACGGCCGTCTGTCTCGCCACGCGCGGACAAACGTGGTAACAGCGCCACTGACTTGCCGAGAAATGAACAAATTCCGTGCAGCGCGGTAATGGCAGGCTCGACGCGGGCTCAGGCTGTCTCTAGTGAAGTCTCGAATGCCAGCTGCGGGGTAACGCCCGTCATCCACACACGAAACGAACGACAGGAAAGACAACGATGAGCGATGTTGCCGAGCGCGTGAAGAAGATCGTGATCGAGCATCTCGGCGTCGACGCCGACAAGGTGACCGACAACGCGAACTTTATCGAAGATCTCGGCGCTGACTCGCTCGACACGGTCGAGCTCGTCATGGCGTTCGAGGAAGAATTCGGCGTCGAGATCCCGGACGACGCGGCCGAGACGATCGTCACGGTCGGCGATGCGGTCCGCTTCCTCGACAAGGCCACGGCCGCTTCGTCCTGAAGCGTCCCCGGCGGCGGACGTGCCGCCACTTCCAGATCGGCCGTTGCCCTTGCCGTGCGAACGGCCGCATCCTTAAATAAAATGGAGGACCAGGCATCCTCCCGGAGCGCAGGGCAAAGATGCGAAGGGTCGTCGTCACCGGATTGGGTATCGTTTCGCCGTTGGCCAGCGGGGTGGACGCGACGTGGTCGCGTCTGCTCGACGGCGAATGCGGCGCCAACCCGATCACCACGTTCAAGGCCGACGATCTCGCCTGCCAGATCGCGATGAACGTCCCGCGCGGCGACGGCACGAACGGGACGTTCAATCCCGACGAGTGGATGGAGCCGAAAGAGCAGCGCAAGGTCGACGACTTCATCATCTTCGCGATGGCGGCGGCGGGCCAGGCGCTCGCCGACGCGGGCTGGGAGCCGAAGACCGAGCAGGACCAAGTTGAGACCGGCGTCATGATCGGCGCCGGCATCGGCGGTCTCGGCGGCATCTACGAGCAGTCGGTGACGCTGTTCGAGAAGGGTCCGCGCCGCGTCTCGCCCTTCTTCATCACCGGGCGGATCATCAATCTCGCCAGCGGCTACGTCTCCATCAAGCATCAGCTCAAGGGACCGAATCACGCCTGCGTCACCGCCTGCTCGACGGGCACGCATGCCATCGGCGACGCGGCGCGGCTGATCGCGCTCGGCGACGCCGAGGTGATGGTCGCGGGTGGCGCCGAATCGGCGATCAATCGCATCGGCATCGCCGGGTTCTGCGCCTGCAAGGCGCTGGCGACCAACTTCAACGATGCGCCGATGAAAAGCTCCCGCCCGTTCGACCGCGACCGCGACGGCTTCGTCATGGGCGAGGGCGGCGGGGCGCTCGTGCTCGAATCGCTCGATCACGCCAAGGCGCGCGGCGCGAAGATCTACGCCGAGGTGGTCGGCTACGGCCTCTCCGGCGACGCCTTCCACATCACGGCGCCGGTCGAGAGCGGCGACGGCGCCTTCCGCGCGATGACGGCGGCTCTGAAGCGCGCCGGACTCAAGCCTTCCGACATCGACTACATCAACGCGCACGGCACCTCGACGCCGCTCGGCGACGAGATCGAGCTTAACACCGTGCAGCGCCTGATCGGCGACACCAACCCCGGGCTTTCCATGTCCTCGACCAAGGGTGCGGTCGGCCATCTGCTCGGCGCCGCGGGAGCGGTCGAGGCGGTGTTCAGCGTGCTGGCGATCCGCGATCAGGTCGTGCCGCCGACGATCAACCTCGACAACCCGCCCGCCTCCGCTCGAATCGACCTCGTCCCGCACGAGGCACGCAAGCGCGACGTCCAATACGTGATGTCGAATTCGTTCGGCTTCGGCGGCACGAATGCCTGCCTGATCTTCAAGAAGGCCGGTTGACGCGCGCCCCGAGGTTCGCGGTCTTCCCTGTTTCGCCATATTGCCACGTAGGGTGCGCTACGGCGATCTGCGCGTGTTGCCATCAAGAGGGGCGCGATGCGTGACGGCGTGGTGACGGACCTGCACGAGACCATGGGTGCGGGCCCAGCGGACCTGGCAAGCTCTTTGGACGCGGCGCTTCGGTCGGCCTGGGACGATCGCATCGACACGTACCGCGCGTTCATCGGGCGCCTCGGTTCGGGCCGTCGCACGCTGCAGAGCCCGAACGAGGCGCTGCAGCCAGAAGCGCCTCCCCCGCCGCCACCGAAGCCCCCGAGCCGGCGACGTCCGACCCTGTCGGCGATCAGCGGTTTCCTGTCCTTCCTCGTGCTCATCGCGGTCGGCGTGATGCTGGCCCTCGGCTACGCCGAGAACCGGCTCGAGGCCCCCGGGCCGCTGCAGGCCGACAAGGACATCTTCATCGCGCCGCACACCGATGTCGCCGACATCGTCGACAAGCTCGAGTCGGAAGGCGTGATCGACAGCCCGCTCGCCTTCAACCTGGCCCTCACGCTCGAACGCAAGCGCGGCAAGATCCGCGCCGGCGAATATCTCATCAAGGCGCACGCCAGCATTCGCAGCGTCATCGACACGCTGGTGTCCGGCAAGCAGATCCAGCAGTCGATCACCATCCCCGAGGGGCTGACCAGCAACCAGGTGGTCCAGCGCCTGCGCGACGACACGATGCTGGTCGGCGAAATCCGCGAGGTCCCGAAGGAAGGCAGCCTGCTGCCTGACACCTACAAGTTCGTGCGCGGCTCCTCCCGCGTCGAGATCCTCGACAAGATGGAGGCGCTCGACCGCAAGGTCGTCGAGCAGATCTGGGCGCGTCGCTCGCCCGACCTGCCCTTGCGCTCGCCCTACGAGCTCGTGACGCTCGCCTCGATCGTCGAGAAGGAGACGGGCAAGGCCGACGAGCGGCCCATGGTCGCCGGCATCTTCATCAACCGGCTGACCCACCACATGCGGCTGCAGTCCGACCCGACGATCGTCTACGGGCTCGTCGGCGGCCAGGGCACGCTCGGTCATGCGATCACCCGCTCGGAGCTCGACAAGCGGACGCCCTACAACACCTACCAGATCGACGGCCTGCCGCCGGGCCCGATCGACAATCCCGGCCGCGCCGCGCTCGAGGCGGTGGCGAACCCCTCGCGCACCGCCAACCTCTACTTCGTCGCCGACGGCACCGGCGGCCACGCCTTCGCCGCCTCGATCGACGAGCACAATCGCAACGTGGCGCGCTGGCGGACGATCGAGCGCGAGGCCAAGGACAAGGTCGACGTCGACAAGCTCTCGCCGAACGCCGTCGCGCCGCCGCCGTCGAATCGGCGCAGCGACATTCCCGACCCGGCCTTCGGTGGGCTGCCGAAGGCCTTTGCCGCGACGACGAGCAACGGGGTGCAGCCTTCCTTCGCCGACCCGGCGCTGAGCCACGATCTGTCGCGGATCGCCGCGGCGGGTGCGGGCGCGGTACCGCACGGCCACACCGGCAAGGCGACGCTGCGCAAGCTCGACACGGCCGCGACGACGGCGAGCCTCGATGCGCTCGGCTTCTCGATCGAGGGCGTGAAGGCGACCGCTTCCGAGCTTTTGGACGGGCCTATGCCGGGCGACCGGCAGGCGGCCGACGCCGCCGTCGCCAGCACGCCCGTCGTCGCCGGTCGCCCCAGCGCGCCGACAGCCCCTGCCC
>CAZZZM010000245.1:0-4517 GCA_964658465.1 uncultured Nakamurella sp. | reverse complement strand
CCTCGGCGGGGCATTCCGGCTCGCAGACGCCGCAGTCGATGCACTCGTCGGGATGAATGACGAGCATGTTCTCGCCTTCGTAGAAGCAGTCGACCGGGCACACCTCGACGCAGTCGGTGTACTTGCACTTGATGCAATTCTCGACGACCACATAGGTCATTGCTGATCCTTTCCGGCCGTCGCGGCCGGCTCGGCTTCCGCCAGGTTGGGGTGAGGTTTTCGGCTTGCTATTCGCTTCATGCCCGCAAGGCAAGCGGAGGCGGGACGATCATGCAAAGCTCGTCTTGCCCTCGCTCAGGTCCCGGTAGAGCAGGCGAGCTTCCGCGAAGGGACCGCGGCGTTCGCCGACGCCAGCGATCTCGAGCACGCGCACGTCGCGTTCCAGAGCGATGGTCAGCACGTCGCCGAGGGCGACCGCCTTCGCCGGGCTCGAGACCCTCTGGCCGTTGACCCGGACGTGTCCCGCTTCGATCAGCCGCGCGGCGAGGCTGCGGCTCTTCACGACTCGAGCGAACCAGATCCATTTGTCGAGCCGCTGCCTGTCGAGCTCCATGCCGTCCCGGTTCCAGCCCGGCTCCGCCGGTGTGTGCCTTGGCGCCTGCGGGCGAGTGCACGAACGGCGTTGACCATCGTCTTCGCCCGGGCGCGCGCCGCGATCGCCAGCCGCTCGATGGCGTAAACGGCGCGGAACGACACGGGTTCGCTCGGGTGCAGGTCGATCATCACGTCGACGAGCGTCTGGCGGTCCGGCCACAGGCGGTCGATCATCGGGTGGTTCGGCTCGGCGCAGGAATCGGTCGTCAGCACGGCCGGATCGGCCAGCTGCGTCTCGGTGATCTCGAGCGCCAGCTGAACGCCCGGCGACAGCGCCGCGAAGCGCTCGTCGAACGCGGTCTTCCAGAAATGCGCGCGGCCGTGCGCGGTCACCACGATTCCCATCGCCACCGGGCGGCCGTCGATCTCCAGCGAGTCGATGCGGCACTTGCCGTCCCCGGCCATCAGCCGGGTCATGCTGCGTGTGAAGGTGGCGAGACCTGCATCTTCGAGCAGAGCGCTGCCGCGCGCGCCCTTCCAGCTGTTGAACTCCAGCGCGAGGAACCGCTCCGTCGCCGTCCTGATCTCGGCCGGCGTCGTGGCGCTGGCGTAGGTGCGCTCGCCGAGATCGGCCAGCCGGCGCCGGAGCCGGCGCGATTCCTTGCGGCGTTTGGCCGATCGGAAGCTTGCGACGCTCGTCGCCGCGGCAGGCTCGCGGGCGCGAAGGCAGGCGCGGCGATGCTCGCCGAGGATGTGACCCGTCGTGCCGAGGGTCGGCTCGATCATGCGGCGAAAGAACAGGCCGTCGCGAGGGATGCGGCGCAGGCGGAGCGCCAGGCGGGCGTGGCCGGCGCCGAGCCAGTCGCGCAGGGTCGCCCATGCCGCGTCGGCAAGGTCGCGGTCGAGCAGCGGCTGGCCGAGGCAGATCTGCTCGTGGGCGAAGCCGCGCGCGACGCGGTCGCCAGGCACGAGCCGCTTCGAAAGCGGGAGCAGACCGACGAGCCGGCCGAACGAGGTCGTGTCGCTCTCCTGCCAGACGAGGACGAAGAGCGGGCGCTCGCCCGGCCCGATATGCTGGACCAGCGGCAATGCGAAGGCCGGGTCGAGGAAGATGTTGGGGTCGAGCGCGTTGGCGGCCAGCCGCGCCCAGGCATCCTGGTAGCCGAGCAGCGTGCGAAGGTCCGCCTGCTCGACCGAGAGGCGCGGGGGCGTACCCGGGCAAGACGTCTCACGATCCGGCGGCTCGGGAGCGAGCGCGTCGGGCAACGCAAGGTCGTCGTCGACGGTCCAGTGCCGTGATGCGTCCAAACGAGCCGCCTCTTCCGGCCGGGCGCTCCGAATTGGAACGGAACGCCGCGGTTTCCCCGGTCGTCGGGGCACCCAACAAGATGCAGGCCAAAGTCTCGTGCAACCTTAACGCTGCGTCACCGGACGTGAAACGCGGTGGACGAAATCCTATCGTCGTCAGGCGAGCAGGCCGCCCGGCGTCGGGGCCAGCGGGTTCGGCGCACCGGGATCGGCCCGATCCACGGCAGGCTCGCCGGCGGCCGCCGACCACAGGCCGGCCACGAAGGCCGCGTCGAGATCCTGGACGATGAAGACCATGCGCGTCGCATGGTCGTCGTCCGGCCAGGCATCCAGCCGCTGGAGCGGATGGACGACATGCTGGACCGCATGCACCACCGCCGGACGCGCGGCATCGTCGGCGAGCGCGACGAGCCCTTTGAAGCGCAACAGCCGTTCGCCGTGCGCGGACACGAGCAGATCGAGAAAGAGCGACAGAGCCGTGGGCGAGACCGGCTCCTCCCATCGCAGGCTGAAGGCGCGGATGCGCGAATCGTGGCGGTTCACATCATGGTGATGATCGTGCGGACGATCGTGTGCTTCGGCGGCGAGCCAGGCCGCCGCCTCCGCCCCGCGTGCGACGGGATCGTAAGACGCCCCGCCGAAGAGGTCGGCGACGCCGGCCGTATCGGCCGCCAGCAGCGGCGCGCCGGGATTGAGGCGCGCGAGCCGCTCCTCGAGAGCGGCGGTGTCGGCGGAGAGATCGGCCTTAGAGAGCACCAGCCGGTCGGCCATCGCGACCTGCTTGACTGCTTCCTGATGCGCATCGAGCGTTTGCATGCCAAGCACAGCATCGACGACGGTCACGACCGCCTGCAGCTTGAAGCGAAGCCGCAGGTAGGGATGCGTCATCACGGTATGCAAAACGGGAGCGGGGTCGGCGAGGCCGGTGGTCTCGATGAGCACGCGCTTGAACGGCGTCATGCGACCGTTATCGCGCGCCCGCAGCGCGTCCTCGAGGGTCGCGACGAGGTCGCCGCGGATCGAGCAGCAGAGGCAGCCCGACGTCATCACCAGCATGTCGCCGTCGACACGCTCGACGAGGTGGTGGTCGAGGCCGACCGAGCCGAATTCGTTGATCAGCACGAGCGTGTCGGCGAGCGCGGGGTCGCGCAGCAGGCGGTTGAGGAGGGTCGTCTTGCCGGCGCCGAGGAAGCCCGTCACGACGACGAGGTCGAACGGCGGCGGCGGCCGTCGGCCGGCGGCGGGCGCGACCTCGTCAGCTGGCATCGGGCTTCTTCGCCTTGGCGGCCGCGTCTCGCGGTGCGGCTTTCATCTTCTTGCGGTCGGCGCCGGCCGCGGCGCGCTGTCTGGCCGGCCGCTTCCGTCCCAACGCTTCCGCCGCCTCGGCGGTCATGGGCTTGGTCGTCGTGCCGAGCGGCGCGTGCGGGGCGCGCGGCTGCGCGACGACGCCGTGGTAGCCGGGCTCTGCGCCGACGTGCACCGGCACCGGGGTGAAGACGGGGGCCGGGATCGCGGCGATCCGAGCGACCACGCCCGGGCTTGGGCTCGGCGCGGGCGGCGCGCTTGCGGCAAGCACGCCGGCAATGCTCGTCGGCGCGGCGGGCGACCTGGCCTCCAGCGGCGCATCGAGCTGCGCGACCTCGGCCGCGAAGTCGGCGGTCACCGGACCGTCCTTGGCGCAGGCCTGATCGTGCTGGGCCGGCGGCGCGCCGACTTTCGAGGCGGGCAGCGAGAGGATCGAGCCGTGCGGCTGGTCGATGCCGTCGAAGCCGCGGTCGAGCAGGTCGACGACCATCGCGTTGCGCAGGTCGGCTGTCGGCGCGCCGAGCACGACGACGATGAGCCGGCGGCCGCCGCGGAAGGCTGTGGCGACGAGGTTCCAGCCGGCGGCGCAGGTGAACCCGGTCTTCATGCCGTCCATGCCGGGATAGCGGCCGAGCAGCGTGTTGGTGTTCGGAATGCGCTTCGAGCCGAGTTGCAGTTCGCCGATGTCGTAGAGGTTCGCGTCGTCGGGAAACGTCGTCAGCAGCGCCCGCGCCAGGATCGCCAGGTCGCGCGCCGACATGTAGTGGTCAGGCGCCGCCAGACCGTTCGGGTTGACGAAATGCGACTCGTGCAGGCCGAGCGCGCGCGCGTCGCGGTTCATGTCGTCGGCAAAGGCCTCGACCGAGCCGGCGACCCCTTCGGCGATCGTGACGGCGATGTCGTTGGGCGATTCCACCATCAGCATCTTCAGGGCGTTGCCGAGCGTCACCTGCGTGCCGGTGGGAAATCCCATATGCGCCGGCGGCATCTTGTGCGCCCGCGCCGATACGACGAGCGGCGTGTCGAACGCGATCTTGTGATCGCGCACCGCCGACAGCGCGACGTAGACGGTCATCAGCTTCGTCGTCGAGGCGGGAAACCAGGGCTGCGTCGCGTCTTGCGCGTAGAGGACGTCGCCGGTCGCGACATCCATGGTCAGGGCCGGCGTCGCCGCGGCAGGCGTCAGGCCGAGGACGGCGAACCACAACAGGACGGCCCATACCCGACGCCGCGGCGCGACCGCCGCGGGCTCAGTTGCTGGCATCGGCCTTCGACTTGGCGCGGGCGACCTTCTTCGCCTCGGGCTTCTTGGCTGCGGCCTTGTGCGGCTCGGCCTTCTTGGCTTCGGCTTTCTTCGTGTCGGTCTTCTT
>CAZZZM010000244.1:3172-4522 GCA_964658465.1 uncultured Nakamurella sp. | reverse complement strand
CGGCGCCGCGCTCGTGCTGGCGATCGGCATCCGCCTGGTCTCGGTCGACGCGGCCTTCTACCTGATGCCGGCGCGGGCTTTCGAGCTGCTGATCGGGTGCCTGCTCGCCGAGGCGGTCGTGCCGGCGGCGCGCGCGCGCTGGCTCGCCGAGACGCTGACGGCGCTCGCCGCCCTGGCGCTCGCCGTGGCCATCACGGCGTTCTCGGAAAAGACGCCGCTGCCGGGCCTGCTGTCGCTCGTGCCCTGCCTCGCGGCGGCGACGATCGTCCATGTCGGCGGCACGCGACGGACGCTGGTCGGCGCGGCGCTGGGCTGGCGCGGCGCCGCCTTCGTCGGGCTGATCTCGTACTCCCTGTATCTTTGGCACTGGCCGCTGCTCGTCGGCGCGACCGCCGCCGACGTGCCGCCGACGCCGATCTCCGTCCTCGCGATGACGGTCCTGCTCTTCGGCCTGTCGGTCCTCTCCTGGCGTTTCGTCGAGACGCCGTTCCGCGATCCGCGCTCGGCCTGGCGGGCGCGCGCGCCGATGCTCGTGCCGACCGCGGCCTGCGGGCTCGTCGCCGTGGCCGTGCTGACGATCGCCAGCAACGGCTGGCCGCGCCGCTTCCCGCCGGACGTCGCCTCTGTCGCTTCGTACTATTCCTACCGTGACTTCGGGCCGTTCCGCGAAGGCCGGTGCTTCATCACCTCGAAGAACCGCCTCGCCGACTACGACCGCGAGACCTGCCTGAAGATCGTGCCGGGCAAGGCCAACGTGCTGCTGCTGGGCGACAGCCACGCCGCGCATCTCTGGACGGGGCTTGTCGACACCTGGCCCAACGTCAACTTCCTGCAGGCGACGGCCTCCGGCTGCAAGCCGGTGATCGGCACCACGGGCGCGTCGCGCTGCACGCAATTGATGGCGGAGATGATCGGGCGCTTCATCCCCGCGCATCGTCTGGACGCCATCGCCCTCGCCGGCCTCTGGGAGACGGCCGACATCGCGCCGCTGCAGGCGACGATCGCCGCGCTGCGCCCGCATGCCGGCAAGATCGTCGTGTTCGGCCCGATGCCGCGCTACGACGAGCCGCTGGCGACGCTGCTTGCGAAGAGCATGCTGCGCGGCACCCTCGCCGGCGTGCCCAGCCACCTGCTCGACAGCGTCAAGCCGCTCGACGCCGCGATGCGCGCGGCGATCGCGCCGATCGCCACCTACGTCTCGACCTACGACGCGATGTGCCCCGGCGACCATTGTCGCCTGTTCGCCGGTCCGGGCGTGCCGATGCAGTTCGACTACCACCATCTGACCAAGCCCGGCGGCGACCGGATGATGGCGACGATCCGCGCGACGGACGGGCCGCTGTTCTAGCG
>CAZZZM010000244.1:0-3072 GCA_964658465.1 uncultured Nakamurella sp. | reverse complement strand
GGCCAGCGGGCGTCGTCGGCGCGGCCGGGCGGTGGCGCGGCGAGGTCGGCCGGCGCCTCGGCGGCGGCCTGGCCGCGATAGGCGGCCGGCGCGGCGAGCTCGCCCTTGTCGGCGGCGGGCGTCTGGTTGAGATCGACGATCGGGCCGGCCACGGGCTTCGGCGCCGGCGCGGCCTTCGCCGCCACCGTGCCCTTGCCCTCCGTCGGCCTGCCGGTGCCGGGCGCCTTCGCCTCGGGCCCCGTCGGCAGCGCCGGCATCGCCGCCTTGCCGTCGAGCGCGCGACGGATCGGCGCCTCGACGAAATGCGCGAGCTTGCGGGCGCCTTCCCTGGTGAACAGGATGCCGTCGGCCGAGCGCAGGCGCACGGTCTGCCCGTTGACGTCGGGGCCGTAGGCGGCGAACTCGCCGTTGTCGTCGGCGAAGGCCTCCCAGGTGTCGACATAGGTCGCGCCATTCTTCACGGCGGCGTCGCGGGTGATGTCGTTGAGCACCGCCATCGCGTCGGCGAAGTCCGAGTTCTTGGTGATCGGCACGCCGACCCAGATCAGCGGGATGTGCTTCTTCTTGAAGGCCGCGTCGATCGCCGAGACGCGGTCGGCGTAGATGCGCCGCCAGTCGTCGGAGCCGACCTCGTAGGTCTTGCCGTTCTCGGTGATCGGCTGCTTGTCGTTGGAGCCGATCATCATCACCGCGACGTCGATCTTGTCCTTGCCGGCGAGCAGCGAGTCGATCGTCTTCGGCCAGTCGTAATAGCCGAGGTTGACGAGGCCGCTCGGCCCTTTGCCCTTGTGGACGATCGCGACGTCCTGGCGGTCGGCCAGCGCGTCGTCGAGCCCGTTGGCGAGGAACTGGCCGAGCGTATCGCCGAATACGTCGACGAAGATGGTGGCGTTCTTCTTCTGTGGCGGCGGCTTGTCGGGCATGGCCGCCGTGTCGCGCGGCGCGGCGCGCTGCGGCTGCGCCTCGGCCTGCGGTCGGCGGCGCGGCCGTCGGCGCGGGGCATCGCGGGACGGGCCGTTTGCGTAGCCGGGATAGCTCGGCTGCTGCTGCTGCTGGAGGAAGCCGCCGCCGCCGAACAGGCCGCCGAACCAGCCCTGCGCCGCCGCCGGGTCGGTGGCGGCGAGCGAGAGGAGCAGGGCGCCGGCGAGACGCGCGGCGTACCACGGACGTCGTTGGAACGGGCGACGTATCATCCGACGGGTATAGCGCGAGGGCGCCGGGCGGCCAAATCCGGCGTTACTGCGCCACCGGCAGCACGGTGCCGATGAGGATCGCCACCCAGTGCAGGCCGGCGGCCGCGACGACGTGGCCGTGCCACAGCGACTTGCCGAAGGTGAGGCGGTGGTCGTTGACGTGGAAGAAGATGCCGATCGAGTAGATCAGGCCGCCGAGCACGAGAAGGAGCAGGGCCGGCCACGCCAGCCCGGCGACGATCGGCTCCACCGCGATGACGACGACCCAGCCCATTGCGAGGTAGAGGGCGATCCACATCCGCTCCGGCAGCTGCGGCACGAAGATCTTGCCCAGAATGCCGAGCGCGGCGATCGACCAGATCGCGATCGTCATGCCCCAGGCCCAGGCGCCGGTGAGCACGACGGTGGTGAACGGCGTGTAGGAGCCGGCGATCATCACGAAGATGCCGACGTGGTCGAGCCGCCGCAGCAGCGGGCGGCGGCGCTCGCTCGAGAAATTGTAGGCGAGCGAGAAGGACAGCATCGCCACCATGCCGGCCGCGTAGACCGCGATCGCCACGACGCGGCCGGGCGCGTCGGCGGCCGACAGCGCGACGAGGATGGTGCCGCCGACGATCGCGAAGGCCAGGCCGACGAGATGGATCACCAGATCGGCGCGTCGCGCGGCGGCCGAAGGGTAGGGCGACGAGGCCGTGATCCGTGTCATCATGCGATGCTACAGGACAGCATCGGTCTGGTCGAAACAAGCTTTGATTATGGCGATCACGCGACTCGCACTCTCGGGCTACCGCTCGTTCCGCGACGCCTGTCTGGCGCTGGCGCCGCTCACCGTCGTGACCGGGGCCAACGGCAGCGGCAAGTCGAGCCTCTATCGCGCGCTGCGCCTGCTCGCCGACATCGCGCAGGGCCGCATCATCCAGTCGCTCGCGGCCGAGGGCGGCCTGAGCTCGACGCTGTGGGCCGGCCCGGAGAGGTTTTCGCGCGGCATGCGCGAGGGGACCGTGCCGGTGCAGGGCCTGGTGCGCAAGGCGCCGGTCGCCCTGAAGCTCGGCTTCGCGTCCGAGGCCTACGGTTACGCGATCGACCTCGGCCTGCCGCAGCCGCTGAACAACACGATGTTCGGCCGCGACCCCGAGATCAAGGTGGAGAGCGTGTGGACGGGCGAGCGCCTCGCCCGCGCCAGCGAGTTCGCCCGGCGCGACAGGGTCGTCGCCCGCGTCCGCGACGACAGCGGCGCCTGGCGGCAGGTGGCGCGCGACCTCGCCCCGCAGGACAGCATGATGACCTTCTGCGCCGACCCCGACGGTGCGCCGGAGCTGTTGCACCTGCGCGAGACGATGCGCGGTTGGCGCTTCTACGATCACCTGCGGACCGATTTCGAAGCGCCCGCCCGTCGCCCGCAGGTCGGCACCTTCACCCCGGTCCTGTCCGGCGACGGCGCCGACCTCGCCGCGGCGATCCAGACGATCCTCGAGATCGGCGCCCGCTCCGACCTCGGAGACACGATCGCCGACGCCTTCCCCGGCGCCGCCGTGGACGTCAGCGAGCGCGACGGCTTCTTCGCGCTCGGGATGCGCCAGCACGGCCTGCTGCGCCCGCTGCGCGCCGCCGAGCTGTCGGACGGGACGCTGCGCTACCTCATGCTCGCCGCCGCGCTGCTGTCGCCGCGGCCGCCGGCGCTGATGGTGCTGAACGAGCCGGAGACGAGCCTGCACCCCGACCTGCTGGCGCCGCTCGGCCGGCTGATCGCCAAGGCGGCGGCGCGCTCGCAGGTGATCGTCGTCTCGCATGCGCGGGCCCTGGTCGCCGCGCTCGAGCGGGACGAGGCGTGCCGCACGATCACGCTCGAGAAAGCGCTCGGCGAGACCCGCGTGATGGA
>CAZZZM010000243.1:0-4558 GCA_964658465.1 uncultured Nakamurella sp. | reverse complement strand
CAATACAGTCAAACGAGAAGTAGAACGCTTACGTTGCGTCATCTATCTGATGTCTCAACTATCGAGCCTACGTCTTTTTAAGATTTGAGGTGATAAGCAGCAAAGACCGCAGCGCGGATAGCGTGGACGATGCTGGACGTAGACGGGGACATGGTGGAGCGTCGCCGGGCAGGGCTCGCAAAGAGCCTCCTGACGGAAGGCTCCGTCCGCGCGGCGGCCCTGCATCGCATCGTCACGCTGGTTGCGCGTCTCTTCGACATGCCCGGCGCCGCGGTCACCATCGTCGGGAGCGACGACCTGCGCTTCGAGACCTCCGTCGGCATCGATCTGACGTCGGTGCCGCGCGAGGAGTCGTTCGGCGGTCGGACGATCCTCTCCGACGAGGTGCTGGTCGTGCCGGACGCCCGCGAGGACGAGCGCTTCCGCCACTTCCCGTCGGTCCGCCAGGGACGCATCATCTTCTATGCGGGCGCGCCGATGTGCTCTTCGGACGGCCTGCGCATCGGTGCGTTCTGCCTCATCGACACCAAGCCTCGGCGGCCGCTGTCACCGCTGGAGAAGCAGATCCTCAAGGATTGCGCCGATCTGGCGATGAACGAGATCGAGAGCCGGCGCGCGCGGATGCTGAACGACATCCTGCAGGGCATCGCCCGCAGCGTCGGCGCGGCGCTGATCTGTACCGACGCGTCCGGCTCGATCGTCTACCACAACCCCGCGGTCGAGCATCTGCTCGGATACGGGCCGGACGAGCTGATCGGCAAGAACGTTTCCGTCATCGTGCCGCAGCGCTTCCTCGCGGCGCACCGCAGCGGCATGAGCCGCGTCGCCGGCGGCACACCTTCGAAGCTGACGGGCAAGATCTTCGAGAGCGTGGCGATCCGCAAGGACGGGGTCGAGGTGCCGGTCGACCTGTCGCTGGCGATCTGGCGCTCCGACACCGGGCTCAAGTTCAGCGCGACGATGCGCGACATCACCGAGCGGAAGCAGCGCGAGGAGAGGCTGAGCCGGCTCGCCTACTACGACCCGTTGACCGGGCTCGCCCGGCCCTCCGGCTTCCTGCGCAAGCTCACGGCCCAGCTCGAGCACGGTGGCGTCGCGACCGCCATGCTCGCCGAGATCGATGGCCTGCAGAGCATCAACGACGGGCTCGGCCACGCGATCGGCGACGCGCTGATCCAGTCGATCGCGATCCGCCTGGTCGGCGTCGTCCCGTACGGCGCCAAGCTCGCGCGCTGGAACGGGCAGACGTTCGCCGTCATGCTGCCCGAGCACGACCCGATCAAGGCGCGCGAATGCGCCAGCGATCTCGAGGTCGCGCTCGCCGAGCCGTTCGAGATCGACACCCATACGCTGGTCGTCGGCCCCTCGATCGGCGCCGCCATGGCGCCCGATCACGCCGGCTCGGCCGAGGACCTCGTCGCCGCGGCCGACCTGGCGCTGCAGGCGGCCAAGGGCAGCCATGGAAAGCGCTTCCGGCTCTTCGAGCGCTCGATGCAGACGGCGAGCGCCGCCCGGCGCGCGCTCCGCGACGAGATCCGCAGAGGTCTCGACGCCGGCGAGTTCGAGTTGTTCTACCAGCCGCAGGTCGCGCTCGCGTCCGGCGCGATGATCGGCGCCGAGGCCCTGATGCGCTGGCGCCATCCCGAGCGCGGGCTGCTGACGCCCGGCGCCTTCATCCCGGTCATGGACGACAGCATGATCGCCCTGCGTGCCGGCTGGTGGACGCTCGACCAGGCGTGCCAGCAGATCGCGGCCTGGCGCGCGGAAAGCATGCCGCCCTTGCGGATCAGCGTGAACCTCTTCGGGGCGCAGCTGCGCTACGGGGGCCTGCGGACGGTCGTCGCCGATCTCATCAAGACCTACGGCATCCGGCCCGGCGAGCTCGAGCTCGAGGTGCGCGAGAGCATCGCCAATCAGGACGACGATACCGTCGTCGCCCTGCTGCGCGACCTGCGCGACCTCGGCGTCGGCATCGCGCTCGACGATTTCGGCACCGGCTTCGCCTCGCTGAGCACGCTGAAGCGGCTGCCGGTCTCGACGATCAAGATCGACGTCGGCTTCGTGCGCGGCCTCACCGCGCGCGACATCCATGATCGCGCCATCATCGGCGCGATCCTCGGCGTCGGGCACGACCTCGGTCTCGACGTCGTCGCCGAAGGGATCGAGACCGTCGCGCAGGCGACCGAGCTGACGCGCATGGGCTGCCCGAGCGGCCAGGGCTACCTGTACGGGCGTCCCACCGTCGCCGCCCGGCTTTTCGCGCCGCAGTCGCGGACCGTGCGTCGCTTCGCGCCCGTCGCGGGGGAATAAACCGGCGTTCCGTGCGACTTTCCCATAGCGCTGCGGAAATAGCGGCGCTAAAGCAAGCCCGTGAGCAGGCCGAATTTCTTCGTATTCGAGAATAATTCTAAAGGAGTGGTCTTGGCGCTGCCGTTCGAAGCGCACACCATTCAAGTGATCGTCACCCGAAAAGGTTTTTTGAATTATTTTAAACTACGGGAGATCGAGCCGGACGACTTGAAGGCCTGGGCAAAGCGCAACATCGTCTCGCTGAGCCAGATCGCGTGGTTCGCCTACGACCAGGGCCGCTACCGCGAGCGGACCGTGGCCACCAACCTCGTGCGGCAGGTGGACATCGACATCGACAAATACGTCGGCTGGGCCTTCGTGTAGACGCGCGGACGGCGGCCCGAACGTCCCGGGCTCGCCGTCATAACGCGATCCGGCGGGCCTCCGAGGAGGCCGCCGCGCCTACGACATCAGGCGGCGCCGCCCAGAAGACGGATCACCAGCACGATCAGGATGATCATCACGATGAGCCCGATGATGCCGGGCCCGGGACCGGAGAAGGCGCCGCCGCGATAGCCGTAGAAACCGCCGCCGCCGAACAGAAGCAGCAAGACGACGATGACGATGATCAGTTCCATGACGCGCTCCCCGAAGCCGGCACATGGAAATAGGCCTCAAAGGCCACGCTCGGGCAAGCGGATCGTTCGCCGAGTCCCCGGACCGAAAGGTCGTACGCTGTTTGACATAGAGGCCGTCAGCGCTTCAGCGCGGCGATCGCGTCCGGTAGCGGGCGGCTGGCATCGGCGTAGCCGGCCCAGGCCTTCGAGCGCTTCAGCAGCGCCGGCACGCTGCGCAGGGTGAACCGCGCCGGATCGAGATCGGCGCGCACCTGCGACCAGACGAGCGGCATCGACACCGGCGCATGCGGTCGCGCGCGCGGCGACAGCACGGCGACCGCCGTCGCGATGCGATCGTTGCGCAGGTAGTCGAGATAGATGCGGCCCTTGCGCGCCGCCTTCGACGCCTTGGTGAGGAAACGGCCGGGCGCGTCGCGCTCGATCGCGATGCACAGGTCGCGCGCGAACCGTTTGGCCGTCTCCCAATCCACGCCGCCGGCGTGGATCGGTGTCACGACGTGGAGCCCCTTGCCCCCTGTCGTCTTGCAGAAGGCCTCGAGGCCGCAGGCGGTGAGCCGCTCGCGCAGCGCCTTGGCCGCAACGACGACCTCCGTGAAGGCGACGTCCGGCGCCGGGTCGAGATCGAAGACCAGCCGGCCCGGCTCCAGCGGGTCGCCCGGCACGCCGTTGGCCGGGTGCAGCTCGAGGCCGCCCATCTGCGCGACCGCCGCGAGCGCCTCGACGCGGTCGATCACCAGGTAGGGCTCGTGATCGCCGAGGACCTTCACGCTGCCGAAGAGATCGGAGCCGCCGGCCATCGCGTGACGCTGGAAGAAGGTCTGGCCGTCGATGCCGTCCGGGGCGCGGATGATCGAGCACGGGCGCCCCTCGAGATGCGGCAGCATCCAATCGCCGACGGCTTCGAGGTAGAGCGCGAGGTCGCGCTTGGTGACGGGCGTCTCGTCTCCGGCGTCGGGCCATAGCGTCTTGTCGGGGTGCGAGAGCGTGACGCCCATGACGACGACCTTTCCCCTGCCGAGCTTCGCCGTTGCGGCCGGACGCCGGGTGGTAGCGACAGGCTGCGCGGCCGGCGCGGTGGCTGGCGGCGCCACCGGTGCTTCGGTCTCGACCTCCGCCGCCGGCTTGTCCGCGCGCAGGCCCTTGAACGCCGCCTGGCGGACCGCGCCGTCCGCCGACCAGCCGGCGAACTCGATCTCGGCGACGAGCACGGGATCGAGCCAATGCGCGGACTTCGCCTGCGGCGGCGCCAGCTTGCCGTCGAAGGGGCTCGTCTTGCGCGCATGCGCCTTCAGCTTCGGCATCAGCCGCTCGATCGTCGTCTGCGAGAAGCCGGTGCCGATGCGACCGACGTAGGCGAGCTTGCCGTCGCGGAACACGCCGCCGAGGAGCGAGCGGAACTTGCCGTTGGTGTCGCTCCAGCCGCCGAGCACCACCTCGTGGCCGGCCCGGCTCTTGGCCTTGGTCCAGCTGTCCGTGCGGCCGGATCGGTAGGGCGCGTTGGTGCGCTTCGACACGATGCCCTCGAGGCCCATGTCGCTGGCCGAGGCAAAGAGGTCCGGCCCCTTGGCGTCGAAATGCTCCACGTAGCGGATCAGCGTCTTTCCCGCGCGCCGCGACGCGAGCAGCGTTTC
>CAZZZM010000242.1:0-4585 GCA_964658465.1 uncultured Nakamurella sp. | reverse complement strand
CGACGCGCGTCGCCCGCTGCGGGGGAGCGGGCACCGGCGCCGGCGCGACGGGCCGGCTCAACCAGGGCGGCGGCGTCGGAAAGCGCCCTTGTTCGTGCAGCGCCCGCGGGGCCGCGCCGGCAGTGGGCGGGCCCGGCTGGTGGATGCGGCGGACGCACTCCGCCTCGTCCCAGAAGGCCGGCACCGCCTCGGCGGCGCCGAACGCCTCCTCGATCATCGCGTGCCAGCAGTCGCCCGGCGGCTCCTGGATGTTGTAGAAGCCGGCGAGATAGAGGCGTTCCTCGGCGCGGGTCATCGCGACGTAGAGAAGCCTGCGGTACTCGCGCATCGTCGCCTCGCGCTGGCGCCTGCGGGCCGCGGCGACGGGCTCGGGATCGTCGCCGCCGCGCGGCGACCAAACCAGCAGCGGCGCCTCGCCGTCCTCGGCGAGATCGAAGACCGGGGGGTCGAGCCGCGCGGTCGGCGTCGCGCAGGTGTCGGGCAGGAACACGATCTTCGCCTCCAGCCCTTTCGCCGCGTGCACGGTCATCACCCGGACGGAGGCGCCGCGGCCCTCCATGTCGCGCTTGATCGAGGATTCGAGCGCCTCGACGTCGGCAAGGAAGCTCGTCAGCGACGGCGCGGCCCCTGCCTCGTGCTCGAGCGCGAGGCGCAGGAACTCGTCGATCGCGTCGTGCGCCTCCGGTCCGAGCCGCGATTCCATCCTGAGGCGGCCGCCGTCGCGGCCGAGCAGCTCGACGTAGAAGGCGAAAGGCGTCGCGCCGGCGCGGGCCGACCAGCGCGCGATGGTCCGATGGGCCTCCGCGTGCCGCGCGTCCGACGAGGCCGCGAGCGCCGCCATGAGAGCGCCCCTGCGCCGCGGCGCCAGCGTCAGGAGGTCGTCGTCGGTGAAGCCGAACAGCGGCGACTTGAGCACGCAGGCGAGCGAGAGGTCGTCCTGCGGCAGCAGCGCCGCGCGCCCGGCGGCGACGAGGTCCATCACCGCGATGTGGTTGGCGACGTCGAGCCGGTCGGCGCCGGCCACCGGCACGCCATGCGCCTTCAGCGCGCGGATCACCGCCTCGAAGAAGGCGTTGCGGGTGCGCACCAGCACGAGGATGTCGCCGGGCGAGATCTCGCGCGGCTGGCCGTTCCCGTCGCGGACGTACTCGCCGCTGGCGGGCGTGGTGAGCAGCTTGATCTTGCGGGCGACGCGGTCGGCGAGCCGGCTCGGCGGATCGGTCTCGCTTTCGAGGTCGAGCGGGATGGTCCAGTCCTCGGGGTCCGTCGTCTCGCTCGCGCCGAGCGGCGACCAGATCTCGACGAGGCTCGGCAGCGCCGGCTTCAGGCTCTCGTGAGGGGTCCAGTCGCCCTTCGCGGCGACGAGGCCGTCGCGATGCGCGTCGGGCTCGAACATCGTATCGACCGCTGCAAGGATGCCCGGCGTCGAGCGGAACGAGGCGGCGAGCGCGACCCGCGTGAACGGCACGCCGCCCTGCCTGAAGCGCCGCTCGAAATCCGAGCGCATCGCATCGAACATCAGCGGCGCCGCGCCCTGGAAGGAGAAGATCGACTGCTTCTCGTCGCCGACGACGAAGAAGCTGCGCGAGGCGGGTCGCGCGCCGGCACCCGACGCGAAATCGTCGGTGAGCCGCTCGAGGATCTTCCATTGCGCTTCGCTCGTGTCCTGCGCCTCGTCGACGAGCACGTGGTCGATGCCGGAATCGAGCTTGTGCAGCACCCAGCCGGCGTCGGAGCGCTCGAGCAGGACGCGCGTACGGTCGATGAGGTCGTCGAAGTCGAGCAGGGCGGCGGCCGATTTCGCCCTGTCGTAGCGGGCGATGATGTCGTCGACGATGGTGACGAGCGCGCTCGTGCGCTCGGCCGTCTCGGCGATCTTCAGCTGCTCGCGCAGTCCGACCTGGCGGGCCTGCTCCGCCGCAAGGTCGTTCGCCACGTCGGGCCGCTTGGTCGCCAGCGCCTTGGTGATCAGGGACCCGCGGGGCTCGCCCTTCTGGGTGAAGAAGAGCGCGAGGAGCAGCGGCACCACGTCGCCCGCCGCGACGCCGACGCGGAGCGCGGCGAGGATGGCGTCGATCTCAGCGGCACGCGCGATATCGCTCTTCGACCCCGTCGCCAGGTAGGCGGCGATCTCGCGCCATCGTCCGGCCGAGACGCCCTCCACCATGGCGCGATGGACATCGGCGGCCCTGACGAGATCGCCGGCCCCCAGCCGTTCCGCGAGCTTCGCCTGCGGGTCGGGGTCGGCCCGGCTCGCCGCCTTGCGCAGCCGCATGGCGACGCCGAGCACCGGATCGAGGCCGAGCGAGCCCGCGGCCTCGGCGATGGTCGCCAGCGCCTCCGCCGCCCGCCCCTCGTAGCGCTGCGCGGCGGCGATCGCCGCGCTCTTGGCGAGCGACAGCATCTCCTCGGTCCGCTTCTCGTCCGCCACTTCGAAGCGCGCCGAGACGTTGGCCTCGAAGGGAAAGAGATGCAGCAGCCGCTCGCAGAAGGCGTGGATCGTCTGGATCTTGAGGCCGCCCGGCGTCTCGACCGTGCGCGTGAAGAGCCGGCGCGCCCGCAGCAGGCCCTGCGGATCGGGGCTCGCGGCGCCGGTCTTGACGATCTCGGCGCGCAGCTTGTCGTCGTCGAGCGCGGTCCATTCCGAGAGCGCCTTGAAGACGCGGGCGCTCATCTCGGCCGCCGCCGCCTTGGTGAAGGTGAGGCAGAGGATCTTCGACGGCTGGACCCCTCCCAGAAGCAGGCGCATCACGCGCTGCGTCAGCACGTGCGTCTTGCCGGAGCCGGCGTTGGCCGACACCCAGATCGAGCGCTCGGGGTCGGACGCCAGGTGCTGGCGCGCGGTGAGGTGCGGCGGGATGACGAGCGCGCTCAAACCTCCTCCTCCCCGGCCAGCGACCATTCGCGCACGCGGGCGAGGTGGTCGTAGTCGCCGGTGGCCTTGGCGAACTTCGGGAACGGCCGCGACGGATAGCCGGTCTCCTCGTTGCGGAAGGAGGACAGGAGCCGCTGCGCGCCGTCGAAATGCCGGTCGACGACCTCGTCGAACGTCACGTCCCTGAACTTGAGCTGCACCAGCCTGCCGCCGTCGCGGCCGCCGAGCTTCACGTAGGTCGCCGCGATCGGACCGGGGTGGCTGCGGCCGAAGCCGCCGCCGCGCAGGATGGCGGCTTCGAGCGTCAGCTGCGGCGCGAAGCCGACCTTGACCTCGTTCAGGCCCGGCGGCTGCCCGGTCTTGTAGTCGACGAGCAGCGCCGAGCCGTCGCGATGGAAGTCGATACGATCGGCGCGCGCCGACAGCACGAAGGGCGATCCGTCGGCGAGCCGGAGATCGAGCGTGCCCGACGTCTCCGTCACGATCTCGTCGGCCTGCGCGCGCTGCCCGGCGTCGAAGGCGAGGAAGAGGTCCGCCGCCTTCTGCAGGCTCGTCCAGCGGAAGGCGCGGAAGGACGGGTCGCGCAGCGCCTGGGCGAATTCGTGCTTGAGGATCGCCAGGAGCTTGTCGCGCCGCGCCGTGTTCGAACCGCGCGCCTCGGGCGCGGAGGCGAAGGCATGCAGCGCGTCGTGCATGCGGCTGCCCAGCTCGCCGAAGTCGATCCCGGTGCCGATCTGCGGCAGCGGCGCGATGCGCAGCACATGCGAGGCGAAGATCGCGTAGGGATCGCGGCGCAGCGTCTCGATCCGGGTGACGCTGAGCCTGGTGGGCCGCAGCGCGACCTCGGGCTTCGGGCACGGCCGCGTCGCGGGCTTCGGCCGGGTCAGCGGCCGGTCGAGCGCATGCGCCAGCTCGATGGTGGCCGCGCCGCGCGCGCAGACGGCGGGCCAGGCCTTGTCGGCGAGCGCGGCGAGCCGCAGCAGGAAGCGCGAGGCGACCGTCGGCGCGCCGCCGCGCTTCTTCGCCCGCGAGATGATCACGGTCCGATGCCCCATCGCCTGCGCGAAATCGTGCGCGGTCTGGCCGATGCGCCGCTCCGGCGAGGACAGGCCCAGGGCCGCGCGCATCGGGCGGTTGAGGAACGGGTCGCTGTGCGCCTGCGGCGGCCAGATCGTCTCGTCGAGGCCGCCGAGCAGCACGACGTCGGCCGGGATCAGCCGCGCCTCGAGCAGACCGTAGATCGCCAGCCGCGGGTGCGGCCGGTCGGTGGTGCGCAGGAGAACCTCGCCGGCCAGCCGCCCGAAGAGGATGGCATAGCCGCCGGCCTCGAAGCCGAGATCCGGGACGTCGTCGGACAGCTCGTCGAACAGCGCGTCGAGCGCCTCGCTCTCGGTGGGGTCGGACGGCGCGGCGACCGCGGCGAGCGCGGCGCGATGCGCCGCGACCCAGCTGGTCAAGGGCTGCGTGCCGTTCAGGTCGCGCAGCGGCGCGAGCGCGGCGATCATCTCGTCCCACAGGGCGGCCAGGGTCGCCCAGGTCTCCTCGGAGATCGCCTTCTGCGCGGGATGCGCGGTCGGCTCCGCCGCCGCCGCTCGCGCCTCGGCAAGTACCTCGTCGCGGCTGCGGCCGTCGAGCTGCACCACGCGCAGCACGCCGATCTCGAGGTCGCGCGCGAGCCGCGCCACCTCCGCCCGCGGCCGACCGAACGCG
>CAZZZM010000241.1:0-4595 GCA_964658465.1 uncultured Nakamurella sp. | reverse complement strand
ATGGTGCGCGACAGCTCGTCGACGTCGATTCCGATGCGCAGGCGGTCGGGCCGGATCAACCCGCGCGCCGTGAGGCTGCGCAGCAACGGCTCCGGCGTGGCGAGCAGATCGCCCTGCGGCCCGGTGCAATTGACGATGCGGCGGACCGCGAGCGCCCGCGTCGCCGTGGCGCCGCGCGGACGCCACACCACCCGCGAGCCCGCCCCTTCCGCCTCGACGGAGACCAGCTTGCCGGCGGCGATCTCGAGCCGACCTTCGGCCTGCATCGTCGCGATCTTCTCGGCCACCTGCGGCGCGATGCGGTGGCGATGCACGTCCCACCAGGGGCGCAGGTGGCGCAGGAACCGGCGCCGCTGCGGCAGGTCCGCCTCGCGCCACATCGCCTGGGTGAAGGGACGCAGCTCGTCCACCGCCGCGTGCCAGCCCACGGCATCGGCGCGGGTGCGGACGCATCGCACGAGATGCGCGCAGGCCGACGCCGGAGCGGCCTTGAGCGTCGAGGGCGCCATCTGCGCGCCGGCATGGGCGCGCGGGGCGAGGCCGCGGCGCGACAGCGCGACGATCTTCCCCTTGAACCCTTCCGCATCGAGCATCAGCGCGACGTCGATCATCGTCAGGCCGGTGCCGATCGCCAGCACGACGTCGTCGTCGGCGAGGCCGGCGGCGATGGGCTGCGTCCACGGACATTGCGCGTAGGCGTCGTCCGGCAGCGCCGCCTCGTCGAGGCCGGCCGGCGAGTAGGGCATCAGGTTGCCGACCGCCAGCACGACGGCGTCGGCCTCGAGCGTGCGCCCGTCGGCGAGGTGGACGCAGGCCGTCGCGCCGTCGCGCGTGACGTCGCGCGCCTCGCCCTCGACGATGGTGAGGCGGCCGCCGGACGCGGCCGCGGCCTCGCCGAGCAGGCCGGCGAGATAGTCGCCGTAGACAAGCCGCGGCGCGAAGCCGCTGGCGAGCTCGCTATGGTGACGCGACAGCCAGCGGACGAAATGGTCGGGATCGTCGGGGAACGCGCTCATGTTGCCGGCGCGGACGTTGAGGACGTGATCGCGATGCGCCGCCGAATAGGCGATGCCGCGTCCCGGCTTCGCCCGCCGCTCGACGATCGTCGCCGTCGCCGCGCCGTAGCGCAGCAGGTTGATCGCCTGGAGCGCGCCCGTGAAGCCGCCGCCGATGATGACGACATGCGGCGCGGTGCCGAGCTCGGTCACGGCGTTCATCTCGGGCGCGGCTGGAAGAATCGCATTCATGTGTCACCGATCTCCCTGCATTGCATGCGCCATGCCGGGCCGCTGAGGCGATTCCAGGGCAGGCCGCGCGATGGTTGAACGGCTCGGCGCGATGAGCTAGGCGGAGTGACACGAAAGCCTCGGGGGTCCCATGCTCGATCCGATGCCGCACGGCCGCAGCCAGGGGCTGCCCCGTCACGACTGGAGCGTCGACGAGATCGTCGCGATCCACGACCAGCCTCTGCTCGACCTCGTCGCCGAGGCGAATGCGGTGCATCGCGCCCATCACGATCCGTCCGACGTGCAGAAGGCGAGCCTTCTGTCGATCAAGACGGGCGGCTGCCCTGAGGATTGCGCCTATTGCCCGCAGTCGGCGCACCACAAGGAGGTCAAGCTCGACCGCGTCGATCTCATGGACGCCGACGAGGTCCTCGCTTTGGCGACCCGCGCGCGGCAGGCCGGTGCCGACCGCTTCTGCATGGGCGCGGCCTGGCGCAGCGTGCGCGACGGCAAGGAATTCGACGCCGTGCTGAAGATGGTCGAGGGCGTGCGCGCGCTCGGCATGGAGGCGTGCGTCACCCTCGGCATGCTGAACGCGGCGCAGGCCGGCCGCCTGAAGGAGGCGGGTCTCACCGCCTACAACCACAACCTCGACACCGGTCCGGACTTCTACGACAAGATCATCTCGACGCGGACCTACGACGACCGCCTCGCCACCCTGCGCGCCGTGCGCGGGGCCGGCATCGAGATGTGCTGCGGCGGCATCATCGGCATGGGCGAGGCGGTGCGCGACCGCGCCGCGATGCTGCAGGTGCTGGCCTCGTTCGACCCGCATCCCGAAAGCGTGCCGATCAACGCGCTGGTGCCGGTTGCCGGCACGCCGCTGTCGAGGAAGGCCAAGGTCGAGCCGCTCGACCTCGTGCGGATGATCGCCACCGCCCGTATCGTGATGCCGACGGCCCGCGTGCGCCTGTCGGCGGGGCGCTCGAGCCTGTCGACCGAGGCGCAGGTGCTCTGCATGACCGCGGGGGCCAACTCGATCTTCTACGGCGAGACGCTGCTGACGACGCCGAACGCCGAGGTCGGCGAGGACGATGCGCTGTTCGCCGCGCTCGCCCCCCGCGCGCCGGTCGTGGCGTCGACCTGACGGCATGGCCGTGCTCGCGGCGCTCGTCGAACGCTGGCGGCGTCGCCGGCAGATGCGACGGATCGCGGCGAGCGGGCTCTTCGATGCGTCTTGGTACCTGCGGCGCTACCCCGACGTCGCCGCGGCCGCGGCCGACCCGCTGCAGCATTTCGTCGTCTCCGGCTGTCGCGAAGGGCGTTTCCCGAACCCGATCTTCGATACCGACTGGTATCTGACGGAATATCTGTCCGGCGACACGCGGGCCAACGCGCTCCTCGACTACATCGGCCGCGGTCGGCGCCAGGGCCGGCGCCCCAATCGATGGCTCGACCCCGCCTGGTATCGCGAGAAGGCCGGTCTCGACGCGGCGCGCGATCCGATGGCGCATTATCTCGCCGCCGGCGCGGAGGCGATCCAGCCGGGGCCGGCCCTCGATCCGGTCGACCTCGCGCGCGGCCACCCCGACCTCGGCGGCGACGGCACGCCGCTCGGCTTCGTCCTCAACACCTATCGCGTCCGCGGCGACATCGATGCCTGCACGTCGTATTACATCGCCGCCTGGGCCGCCCGGCGCGCCGGCCCGGAGATCGTCGTCACCATCGCCGTCAACGGCGAGCCGGTCGGCACGGCGAAGACGTGGATCGCGCGGCCCGACGTCGCGCGCACGCTCGGGCTCGACGGGCTGGGCTTCTGCTTCGTCTTCCCGAAGCGGCTGGCGCATGGCGACGTGGTCTCGCTCCGCGACGACCTCGGCCAGACCCTCATCGGCTGCGTCCGCACCTACCTCGTGCCGGCGCTCGATTCGACGACGGACTTCTACCTCAATCGCGCGTCGCTGGCGGCGACGTTCCTGAAAGGGCGGGGCGTCGAGATCGGCGCCTTCTCGCAGCCCAACGACCTGCCGCCCGATCGCGAGATCGCCTTCTACGACCGCTACCCGGCCGAGACGCTGCGCCAGGTCTACGATCCCGCCTGCGGGCGTCCGCTGATGGAACCGGACTACGTCGGCCAGGCCGAGACGCTCGACGGCCTGCCCGATGCCGCCTTCGACTTCGTGATCGCCAACCATGTGATCGAACACCTGCAGGACCCGATCCTGTTCCTGAAGAGCATCTCCCGGAAGCTGGCGCCGGGCGGGCGGGCGATGATCGCCGCGCCGGACAAGCGCTATTGCATGGACGCACCGCGCTCGCTGACGCCCTTCGAGCACCTCGTCGACGACCACGAGCTCGGGACCGCGCCGCGCCAGCGCGCGCACTTCCTCCGCTACTTCGTCGAGGTCGGCGGCCAGGACGACGCGGTGGCGGCGGTCAGCGCGGACGCGGCCGACATGGACGACATCCGCTTCCACTATCACGTCTGGGAGGCCGAGACGTTCGTCGCCTTCGTGACGGCGACGATCGAGCGCTACGGCCTGCCGCTCGCGCCGATCCATACGCGCGCGACCCAAGCGGACATCATCGTCGTGCTGGAGAAGGCCTGAACGCGGCGCCGGTCGCGCGCACCGGTGCATCTGCTCCGCGACGGTGACGTCACGTCTGCTGGACGCCGCGCCGATGAAATCGGGGACAATGACGCGTCAGGATGCGTCAGGCGTCATCCCCCAAAGTGCCTGCAAAGGTAATTATACCTTTGCGGAGCTGCTGGCAAAGACAGCGCAAACCTGCAGCTCGTCGGCGCTAATGGCCCAGCCGTTCGAGCAGGTCGCGCACATGCACCTGGTCGGCCTTGTAGTTGCCGGTGAGCGTGTACATCACGAGGTTGATGCCGCCGCGCAGTGCGATCTCGTGCTGGCGCGGGTCGCCGGGGCTCAGCGCGTAGAGCGGCTCGCCGTAATCGTCGCCGGCCCAGCCGGCGGCGAGATCGTTCGACGTGAGGATGATCGGCGAGACGCCGTCGCCGGAGCGGGCCGGACGCGCCTGGTTGTCGCCGATCGGCGGCGGCAGCGCCTCGATCCAGGTCTCCCCCGAGGCGTAGCGGCCGATGAAATTGTCGATGAGGTAGAACGTCTTCGTCACGACGTGATCTGACGGCACCGGCTCCAGCTCCGGCACGTCGACGCCGGCGAGGAGTTGCCGCAGCCACGCCGTCGCGGGTGTCGGCTCGCCGTTGGGATGCACGGAATTGGCGTCGCGGGTGTCGAAGACGATGGTGCCGCCGTTGCGCATGTAGGCGGAGATCTTCTCGACCGCCTTCTGCGACGGCTGCGGGTTGGTGGCGACGATCGGCCAGTAGAGGACGGG
>CAZZZM010000240.1:0-4658 GCA_964658465.1 uncultured Nakamurella sp. | reverse complement strand
CCAAGTCGATCAGCATCGTCGCGTCCGGCGTGGAAGGGAGCGTTCTCGCGAGCGGAACCAACGGCATCGTCATCAACGCCGGTCCGACCGACGTCGTGTCGATCTACGGCATCAAGATCGAGGGCGGCACCACGGGCCTCAGCGGCATCCGCATTCTTCAGGCCGGCTCCGTCTATGTCTCCAACACCGTCATCCGCGGCTTCAACGCGGCGCCGGGATACGGGATAGACATCGAACCCGTAGCGGCCAGTACAAGAATTTATTTAAAGAACGTAGAGGCTAACAGCAACCTGATCGGTCTGTACGTCCACGGCGGCTCGGCAATCGTCGGCGTCGTCATCGACGGCTGCACTTTCGCCGTCAACACGACGAATTCCGCGGTTCTGGATACGGGCACGTCGATCGGCCGCGCCCTTGGAAGCAGCTTTGCGACGACAGGCGTTTCTGTCACCAACGGCGCCCAGTTGATTTCCGAAGGCAACAATTTCTTCGCCGGCAACACCGGGTTCACCAGCACCAGCCCGCTGCAATAGGCGGGCGCGCAAGCGGGGCGACTTACGCGAAAGTACCGCATGGGCGGTCGCGCCGCTCCGCTCGACGCGGAGGCGCGGCTAGCGCGAGGGGGGATACGGGCTTAAGTACAGTCCGTCCCTCCAGCTGAATGACGGTATGAAAACGCCAAAGGCCAAGCCCCTGCGGGCGAAGACGACGAGCCGGGAGAAAAACGAGCGGCCCGCGCCCTCCCCCGCCTCCGACGGCCGCGTCATCAGCGTCCGCGGCGCGCGCGAGCATAATCTCAAGAACGTCGACCTGACGATCCCGCGCGACAAGCTCGTCGTGTTCACCGGGCTGTCCGGCTCGGGCAAGTCGTCGCTGGCCTTCGACACGATCTACGCCGAGGGCCAGCGCCGCTACGTCGAATCGCTGTCGGCCTATGCGCGGCAGTTCCTCGAGATGATGCAGAAGCCCGACGTCGACCAGATCGACGGGCTGTCGCCGGCGATCTCGATCGAGCAGAAGACCACGTCGAAGAACCCGCGCTCGACCGTCGCCACCGTCACCGAGATCTACGATTACATGCGCCTGCTGTGGGCGCGCGTCGGCATCCCCTACTCGCCGGCGACGGGGCTGCCGATCGAATCGCAGACCGTCAGCCAGATGGTCGATCGCATCGTCGCGCTGCCGGAGCGCACGCGTCTCTACCTGCTGGCCCCCGTCGTGCGCGGGCGCAAGGGCGAGTACCGCAAGGAAATCGCCGACTTCATGAAGAAGGGCTTCCAGCGGCTCAAGGTCGACGGCGAGTTCTACGAGATCGCCGACGCCCCGACGCTCGACAAGAAGCTGAAGCACGACATCGACGTCGTCGTCGACCGCATCAGCGTCAAGGACGACATCAAGGCGCGGCTCGCCGAGAGCTTCGAGACGGCGCTCGAGCTCGCCGACGGCATCGCCATCGCCGAGCTGGCCGGCGAGACCGACGAGCGCGGCGACCCCAAGCGCATCACCTTCAGCCAGAAATTCGCCTGCCCCGTCTCCGGCTTCACCATCGCCGAGATCGAGCCCAGGCTGTTTTCCTTCAACAACCCGTTCGGCGCCTGCCCGGAATGCGGCGGCCTCGGCGTCGAGCAGCGCATCGACGCCGACCTCATCGTGCCGGATCCCAAGCAGACGCTGCGCCGCGGCGCCATCGCGCCCTGGGCCAAGTCGACCTCGCCATATTACATGCAGACGCTCGAGGCGCTCGGCCGGCATTACAAGTTCCGCCTCGACGTCGCCTTCGAGAAGCTGCCGCTCGAAGTGCAGCACATGCTGTTCTACGGCTCGGGCAAGGAGAGCGTGCGCTTCTCCTACGCCGACGGCGTGCGCGCCTACGACGTCAACAAGCCCTTCGAGGGCATCATCCGCAACCTCGAGCGCCGCTACAAGGAGACCGAGAGCGAGTGGGCGCGCGAGGAGATCGGCCGCTTCATGTCCGACACGCCCTGCGAGGCCTGCGGCGGCGCCCGCCTCCGGCCGGAGGCGCTGGCGGTGAAGATCGACATGGAGACGATCGCCGCCGTCACCTCGCTGTCGGTGCGCGACGCGCACGCCTGGTTCGAGGCGCTGCCGCAGAAGCTCGACGACAAGCGCAACGAGATCGCGCGGCGCATCCTGAAGGAGATCTCCGACCGGCTCTCCTTCCTCGTCGACGTCGGGCTCGACTATCTCTCGCTGTCGCGCGCCTCCGGCACGCTGTCCGGCGGCGAGAGCCAGCGCATCCGCCTCGCCTCGCAGATCGGCTCCGGCCTCACCGGCGTGCTCTACGTGCTCGACGAGCCGTCGATCGGCCTGCACCAGCGCGACAACGCGCGCCTGCTCGACACGCTGCGGCGGCTGCGCGACCTCGGCAATTCGGTGATCGTCGTCGAGCACGACGAGGACGCGATCCTCACCGCCGACCACGTCGTCGACGTCGGTCCCGGCGCCGGCATCCACGGCGGCGAGATCATCGCCCAGGGCACCGCCGACGAGATCATGGCCGACCCGAAGTCGCTCACCGGCCAGTATCTGTCAGGCGCGATGCAGGTCGCGGTGCCGCGCAAGCGCCGCCGCCCCGACCCCAAGCGCAAGCTGACGATCGTCAACGCGCGCGGCAACAACCTCAAGAACGTCAGCGCCGACGTGCCGCTCGGCCTGTTCACGGCGATCACCGGCGTGTCCGGCGGCGGCAAGTCGACGCTCGTCATCGACACGCTCTACAAGGCGGTCGCGCGCCGCCTCAACGGCGCCTTCGAGCACCCGGCCCCGCACGATGCGATCGAGGGCCTCGAGCACATCGACAAGGTCATCGACATCGACCAATCGCCGATCGGCCGCACGCCGCGCTCGAACCCGGCGACCTACACCGGCGCGTTCACGCCGATCCGCGACTGGTTCGCCGGCCTGCCCGAGGCCAAGGCGCGCGGCTACCAGCCGGGCCGCTTCTCGTTCAACGTCAAGGGCGGGCGCTGCGAGGCCTGCCAGGGCGACGGCGTCATCAAGATCGAGATGCACTTCCTGCCCGACGTCTACGTCACCTGCGACGTCTGCAAGGGCCGCCGCTACGACCGCGAAACGTTGGAAGTCAAATATCGCGACAAGTCGATCGCCGACGTGCTCGACATGACGGTGGAGGAGGCGGCGGTCCTGTTCAAGGCGGTGCCGCCGATCCGCGACAAGATGGAGACGCTGGCGCGCGTCGGGCTCGGCTACGTCAAGGTCGGCCAGCAGGCGACCACCCTCTCGGGCGGCGAGGCGCAGCGCGTCAAGCTCGCCAAGGAGCTGTCGCGACGCTCGACGGGGCGCACGCTGTACATCCTCGACGAGCCGACGACCGGCCTGCATTTCCACGACGTGAAGAAGCTGCTCGAGGTGCTGCACGAGCTGGTCGAGCAGGGCAATTCCGTGGTGGTGATCGAGCACAACCTCGAGGTCATCAAGACCGCGGACTGGGTGATCGACCTCGGCCCGGAAGGCGGCGACGGCGGCGGCGAGATCGTGGCGACGGGCACGCCGGAGGCGATCGTCGCGGCCAAGCGCAGCCACACCGGCACCTTCCTGCGCGAGCTGCTGGAGCGGCGACCGCCGCGGGCGCGACTCGCCGCCGAATAGCCCTGCCGTCACGACCGGCGGCGTGCCGGCGACGCGCCGTCGCTCGCCTTCGTTTGCCTTCGTTTGCCTAAAAACGTGCGCTTTTTATCGGGCACCGCCTGCCCATTCGCGCTGCGGAACCGCTGTTTATTTCATCTCGTCAGTACGGTTTGCAGGCAAATCCAGTCGAGACCCAGTCAATACCGTTACTTTCAAGCAACGTTGTCTTTTCGTCTTTGCTGCGGCGCCGAATGCGCCTGGAGTTTCCCCCTCGATTTGAGCATCATTCGGTATCGGCATCGACCCGCCTGATGCGGCGGCCGCGAAGTCCTGAGGGGAAACGATTCACATGAAGAAATCTTCGCTTGCTTCCGCGCTCGGCGCCGCCGCGCTGACGCTCTCGATGTCGGCGACGGCCTCCCACGCCGGCTACATGCTGCCCGGCGAGACGATGGGCGTTTCGCTGCTCTCGCCGCTGCCGGAAGGCGTGTTCGCCGCCGACCTCGAATCCTACGGCCGCTCGCCGGGCCTCGCGCCGCCGTCGTCGGTCGGCGTCGGCGTCAACATCCCGGTCCTCATCTGGTCGACGCCGATCTCGTTCTACAACACGCGCCTCGAGTTCATCGCGGCGGTGCCCTTCGTCCACGTCGACGGCGGCGGGCTCGATCGCTTCGGCGCCATCACCTACGCGCTCGGGCCGCTGCTCGCGCACGACTTCGGCGGCGGTCTGACCGGCGGTATCGGCGCCCTCGCCCGTTCGCCCGATCCGAGCACGAACATCCAGGACATCGGCGGCCGCACCCAGCCCGGCGTCGACGTGCGCCAGAGCCTGCAGTACAAGGTCCCCACGGGGCCGTTCGAAGGCATCACGCTGATCGAGAACGCGGCCTATACGACCTGCCTCTGCAACAACGCGGTCGCGCTGACCGGCGACGGCCTCCTGGTCGCCAGCACCAACGACCTCTTCGCCGGCGACTTCACGGCGGAGAAGACCTTCGGCAAGTTCACGATCGGCTTCACCGGCTTCGGCAACATCAACACCAACAACA
>CAZZZM010000239.1:0-4679 GCA_964658465.1 uncultured Nakamurella sp. | reverse complement strand
CGGCGGTCGACTTTGCGGTCTCCCGGCCCCACATTCGCCGTATGATTCGCAGTTTGTTCCGGCATGCCTAGGCCAGCCGAGGCGCCAGCGCCCTTCGAAGACGACGACCTCGCGCCGCGCCCCGGCGGCATCGCGGACCGCGCCCGCGCGCGCCCGTCGCCGCGCTATCTCGACGGGCTGAACCCCGAGCAGCGCGAGGCGGTCGAGGTCATCGAGGGCCCGGTGCTGGTGCTGGCCGGCGCCGGCACCGGCAAGACGCGCGTGCTGACGACGCGCATCGCGCACGTGCTGGCCTCGGGCAAGGCGCGGGCGTGGGAGATCCTCGCCGTCACCTTCACCAACAAGGCGGCGCGCGAGATGAAGGAGCGCGTGGCGCTGCTCGCGGGCCCGGTCGCCGAGGGCATGCCGTGGCTCGGCACGTTCCACGCGATCTCGACCAAGATCCTGCGCCGCCACGCCGAGCTCGTCGGCTTGAAGTCGGGCTTCACGATCCTCGACACCGACGACCAGATCCGCCTGCTGAAGCAGGTGATCCAGGCCGAGGATATCGACGACAAGCGCTGGCCCGCCCGCGCCCTGGCGCACCAGATCGACGCCTGGAAGAACCGCGGGCTGGCGCCGAAGGACGTGCCGGCCGCCGATGCCATGGCCTTCGCCAACGGCAAGGGACGCGACTGCTACGCGCAGTACCAGGAACGCCTGAAGATCCTCAACGCCTGCGACTTCGGCGACCTGCTGCTCGAATGCGTGCGGCTGTTCCGCGAGAACCCCGACATCCTCGCGGAGTACCAGCGGCGCTTCCGCTTCATGCTCGTCGACGAGTACCAGGACACCAACACGATCCAGTACATGTGGCTGCGGCTGCTGGCGCAGGGTCGCGAGGCAGGGCGCCAGAACCTCTGCTGCGTCGGCGACGACGACCAGTCGATCTACGGCTGGCGCGGCGCCGAGGTCGACAACATCCTGCGCTTCGAGAAGGACTTTCCGGGCGCGAAAGTGATCCGTTTGGAGCGCAACTACCGCTCGACCGGTCATATCCTGGCGACGGCGGCGCATCTCATCGCGCGCAACGAGGGGCGGCTCGGCAAGACGCTGTTCACCGACGGCGAGGACGGCGACAAGCCGACCGTCACCGGCGTGTGGGACTCGGAGGAAGAGGCGCGCACGATCGGCGAGACGATCGAGCAATTGCAGCACAAGCAGCACTCTCTGGAGGAGATCGCCATCCTCTGCCGCGCCTCGTTCCAGATGCGCGAGTTCGAGGAGCGTTTCATCACGCTCGGCTTGCCGTACCGCGTGATCGGCGGCCCGCGCTTCTACGAGCGCGCCGAGATCCGCGATGCGCTGGCCTACCTGCGCTGCGTCGCGCAGCCGCAGGACGACCTCGCCTTCGAGCGCATCTTCAACACGCCGAAGCGCGGCCTCGGCGACGCGACGCTGCAGCTGCTGCACGATCACGCGCGGCGCGAGCGCATCCCGCTGATGACCTCGGCGCGGATGATGGTCGAGACCGAGGAGCTGAAGCCGAAGCAGCGGCAGACGCTGCGCGCGTTGCTCGACGATTTCGCGCGCTGGGCGTCGCTGATCGACCAGAAGCCGCAGGGCCAGCTCGCCGAGCTGATCCTGGAGGAATCCGGCTATACCGAGATGTGGCAGAAGGACCGCACGGCGGAAGCGGCGGGACGGCTCGAGAACCTCAAGGAGCTCGTCCGCGCGATGGAGGAGTTTCCCGACCTCGCCGCCTTCCTCGAGCACATCTCGCTGGTCATGGAGGCGGCGGACGCCGGCGGCGGCGAGAAGGTGTCGGTGATGACGCTGCACGCCGCCAAGGGTCTCGAGTTCGAGACCGTGTTCCTGCCGGGCTGGGAGGAGGGCTTGTTTCCCCACCAGCGCTCGCTCGACGAATCGGGCCGCGCCGGCCTCGAGGAGGAGCGCCGCCTTGCCTATGTCGGCATCACGCGGGCCAAGCGCCGGGCGAAGATCTTCTTTGCCACCAACCGCCGCATCCACGGGCTTTGGCAGACGACGATCCCGTCACGCTTCCTCGACGAGCTGCCCGAGCACCACGTCGAGGTCGTCGAGGCCGCTTCGAGCAATGCCTACGGCGGCTACGCGCAGTCGCGCTTCGCCAACATGGATCAGTTCGTCTCGCCGTACGCGACGCCGGGCTGGCAGCGCGCGCAGCAGCGCGGCGCCGGCACGGCCGCGCAGGGCAGGGGCTACAAGGCCGAGAAGGCGCGGCGCGGGCCGCTGCAGATCGAGGGCGAGCTCGTCGCCAAGTCGACCGTCGCGTCGGGCTTCGTGAAGGGCGCGCGCGTGTTCCACCAGAAGTTCGGCAACGGCACGGTGGCCGCGGTCGACGGCAACAAGCTGACGGTCGACTTCGACAAGGCCGGCCGCAAGATGGTGCTCGAGAGCTTCATCCAGGCGGCGTGAGCGCGCGCTAGTCCGGCTGCTTGCTCTGCATCGCTTCCCCGGCGTGCGGCGCTTCGGGCGTGGCCGGCGCCACGGGCGCGGTCGCCGGGTTCGGCGCCTCGGGGTAGGGCTTGACGCCGAGATCCTGCAGCGCCAGGGCGACGTCGGGCTTCTTGTCGAACGCCGCTTTCAGGTTGCTGGTGACGAAGGCCTGCGCCTCGGCCGCCTTCTCGACCGCCGCGCCCATGCCGAAGAAATCGTGGGTGACGCCGGGATAGTCGCGCATCTCGACGGGGACGGTCGCGCGCTTCAGCTTGCCGCCGAGCCGCTCGCCGTCGGAGCGCAGCGGATCGTCCTCGGCGGTCACGATGGTGGTCGGCGGCAGATTGTCGACGTTGCCGGAGCCGACGATGTCGATGCGCGGGTCGAACTTGGTGTCGGGCTTCGGCAGATACAGGCCGAACGCCCATTCCACCGCCTTCTTGTTCCAGGGCCGCGCCGTCGAATCCTCGACCCACGAGTTCGTCTTGAGGTCGATGCCGGCCGCCGGGGTGATCAAGACGAGCGCCTTGGCCTTCGGCAGCTTGTCGTCGCGCGCCGCCATCGCGGTGTCGATCGCCAGCTGCGCGCCGGCGCCCTCGCCGGCCAGCGCGATCTTGTCGGGGTCGCCGCCGAGGCTCGCGGCGTTGGCGAGCACCCATTTGTAGGCGGCGAGGGCGTCGTCGGCCGCCGCCGGGAACTTGTGCTCGGGTGCCAGCCGGTAGTCGGGCGCCACCACGATGAAATCGCCGCCGCCGGCGATCGCGCGCGAGGAGGCCGCCGTCGAGGCGTCGTTCTCCAACGTGAAGCCGCCGCCGTGGTAGAAGATCACCAGGGGGCGTGGCTTGTCCGCATCGCCGCCCTGCGGCGTGTAGACCTTCGCCTTCAGGTCGCCGTCGGGACCGGGGAACGTGATGTCCCTGGTGTCGATCTTGTAGGGATCGAGCGACTTGCCATCGTCCTTCAGGAGGCTGGCGGCGGCTTCGATCGGCGTCGGCTGGCGCCGCGCATCCTCCGGAGAGAGATCGTCGAGCGGCTTGGGCTTCAGCTCGCGCCAGCGGTCGAGCACGTGCTTCATGTCGATGTCGACGCCGGCGGCGGGGTCGCCCATGAAGGTCGCGAGGATCTGGTCGAACCGATCCCCCCAGGTCGCCTTGCCGCCGGCCTCGGCCGACACCGGCGCGAGGACGAGGAGCGCGGCGAACGCCACCGACGATCGGGTTGCGGGAGTGGCAAGCTTGCGGGTCATGGGGGCGCCTGACGTCGAGAGACGCCAGTCTTTCCACAGAGCGGCGCCTCTCGTCCAGCGCCGCACTGTCGTCGCCGTTGCCGTCGCCGGCTCAGGCGTGCAGCGGCTCCGGCGCGTGGACCCGCATCGCCGGCATCGCGCTTCCGTCGGCGACCCACTGGCGCAGGAACGTCGCGAGCCAGCGCCCGACCGCACCGTCGTAGGCGTACCAGTCGCGGAAGTGGCGGTCGCGCGGACGGGCGTTCGGCGCCTCCAGCCGGTCGGCGGCCAGCGTCGTCCAGCGGCACATCATGCTGTAGGTGACCTCGGGGTGGAACTGCAGCCCGTAGGCGTTGAGCCCGTAGCGGAAGGCCTGCGCCTCGAAGTCGTCGCCCTCGGCGAGCAGCGTGGCGCCGGCCGGCAGGTCGAAGCCCTCGCGGTGCCATTGGTAGACCCGGCTCGGGCACAGCGGCCACGCAGCCTTGCCGCATTCGGTCGCGCGGATCGGATAATAACCGACCTCGACCTTGCCGTCCGGATGCGGGCCGACGCGATGGCCGAGGTGGCGCGCCAGCATCTGCGCGCCGAGGCAGATGCCGAGGAACGGCTTGCCGGCGGCCAGCGGCACGCCGATCCACTCGATCTCGCGGCGGATGTAGTCGTGCTCGTCGTTGGCGCTCATCGGGCCGCCGAAGACGATCGCGCCGTCATGCGCGTCCATCGTGCGGGGCAGGGGATCGCCGCAGGCCGGGCGGCGGAGGTCGAGCCGATATCCCTGTTCCTGCAGGAGCCGGCCGATGCGGCCGGGGTTCGAGCGCTCCTGGTGCAGCACCACGAGGATCTTGCGGGTGCGGGACCTCGTTTCGCGCGGGAACGAAAAGTCCGCGTAAAGGTCCGCGTCGTGTGGGTTCAGCCGGCCGTCGGTCAGCACCGGATTGCTCTCCTCTGTCGCGCCCGCCCGTCATCAGAGGGTCGCGATGGTTAAGAGGTCGTAAAC
>CAZZZM010000238.1:2351-4689 GCA_964658465.1 uncultured Nakamurella sp. | reverse complement strand
CGTGCTCGTCGCCGATTTCGGCGGCGGCACCAGCGACTTTTCCGTCCTGCGCTTCTCGCGCGGCGGCCGGGGCGGGTCGGGACGGATCGAGGCCGAGCCGCTGTCGCACGCCGGCGTCGGCATCGCGGGCGACACCTTCGACTATCGCATCCTCGACCACGTCGTGGCGCCGCGGCTCGGCAAAGGCGCCACCTACCGCTCCTTCGAGAAGCACCTGCCGATCCCCGCCTACGTGCACGCCTCCTTCGCGCAATGGCATCAGCTGTCGTGGCTGAAGTCCGGGACCATCCTCGCGGACCTGCGCAAGCTCGCCGCGTCGAGCGACCGCGGCGACGAGCTCGAAGCGCTGGCGACGATCGTCGAGATGGACATGGGTCTCGCCCTCTACCGCGCCGTCGGCGAGACCAAGGCGGCATTGTCGCGCGCCGACGCGGCGACGCTGCGCTTCGCCGGCTGGGGCGTCGAGATCGAGGCCGACGTGACGCGCGGCGACTTCGAGCGCTGGATCGCCGCCGACCTCGCGGCCATCGAGACCACGATCGATTCCGCGCTGGCGCGCGCCGGGATCGGCGACGGCGACGTCGATGCGGTGTTTCTCACCGGCGGCACCTCCTTCGTGCCGGCGGTGCGGGGCCTGTTCGCCCGGCGCTTCCCGAAGGAGCGGCTGCATCAGGGCGACGCCTTCCAGTCCGTCGCCTCGGGGCTGGCGCTGCTCGCCGCGGACCGCGCCCACGGCCGCGGGTAGACGCCGGCCTTGACGTCATCGCCCGGCTTCCAGCTAGTGAGCCTATGAGAGCAGCATCCCTCGACTTCCTGCAGCGCCTTGCCGACGCGCCCTCGCCCAGCGGCTACGAGCAGCCAGCGGCGCGCGTCTTCCGCTCCTACGTGGAACCTCTCGCCGAGACCGTGTCCACGGACGTGCATGGCAATGTCACCGCCGTCCTCAATCCGAACGCGGCGCTGCGCATCATGCTCGCGGGCCACATGGACGAGCTTGGCTTCATCATCCACCACGTCGACGATACCGGTCAGCTGCACTTCCGCACCATCGGCGGTCACGACAGCGCGGTGGCGATCGGCCAGCGGGTCTGGGTGTACGGCAAGCGCCGGATCGCCGGCGTCATCGGCCGCACCGCGATCCACCTCCAGACCGAGGAGGAGCGCAAGAAGAAGCCCGAGATCAAGGACATGTGGATCGACATCGGCGCCACGTCGCGCGCCGAGGCCGAGGAGGCCGTCGCGCTTGGCGACGTCGCGACCTACCAGTGCGAGTTCCAGCCGCTGCTGGGCGACCGGGCGACGGCGCGCGGCTTCGACAACAAGATGGGCACCTTCGTCGTCGCGGAGACGCTGCGGCTTCTGAGGGACGAGGGCGGTCTCCATCCCAACGTCGGCGTGCATGCAGTGGCCACCGTGCAGGAGGAGATCGGCCTGCGCGGCGCCAAGACCGCCAGCTACGGCATCGATGCGCAAACGGGCCTCGCCGTCGACGTCAATCACGCGACCGATTATCCCGGCGCCAACAAGGTGCTGCACGGCAGTCTCGAGCTAGGGAAGGGTCCGAGCGTGTCGCGTGGGCCGAACACCAACCACGTCACCTTCGACCTCATCACCTCGGCCGCCCGCGCGGAGGGCATCGCCTATCAGGTGAGCGTCAGCGCCGCCGGGACCGGCACGGACGCCAACGCGATGCAGCTCAACCGGGCCGGCATGGCGACGGGCCTGCTCGGTGTTCCGTTGCGCTACATGCACACGCCGGTGGAGCTGCTCAGCCTGAAGGACGTCGAGGGCTGCGCTCGTCTGATGGCCGCCTATTGCCGGCGCGTGACGCCCGACACGGATTTCGCGCCGCGGTAACGGCGAATGCTTCACGCGGTAGGACGCCGCGGATCGGCGCCGTCGTCCTAATTTGCGCGCAATTTAATTGCTCTTATGCCAAAGCCATTTTCGAGAAGCGGGGATATTGTCGTGTACGAGATGACCGTGCGCACGCCAGGCCTGACCTGGGTCCGGATCGCCCAGACCGTGAGCGAAGCGATGGCGATCCTGCAGGCCGCCACGTTGCCGGGCTGCGAGGTCAAGGTTCGCGACAGGCTTGGCGAGCAGGTGACGCTGGACCGCGTTGCTGCTGCCGGAACATCCCGCCTGGGCTGATCCTCCGCGCGAGTCGTTTTGAAGACGATCGAGTGCCGTAACCCTTACTGTCGCGGCACAGAGGAAGCCTGGCTAGCCGCCCGTCACGCTCATGTGCCGCCCGACCGAGGGCCGACCCACGCTGCGATCGATGACGAAGTCATGCCCCTTCGGCTTGCGGGCGATCGCCGCGGTGAGCGTCTCG
>CAZZZM010000238.1:0-2251 GCA_964658465.1 uncultured Nakamurella sp. | reverse complement strand
GTACTGGTCGATACGCTGCTCGCCGATCTCGCCCATCGGCATCACCTCGATCAGCGTGACGTCCATGCCGCGACCGTGCGCCCATTCGATCATCGGGGCGATCTCGCGATCGTTGACGCCCTGCAACGCCACCATGTTGATCTTCACGGCGAGGCCGGCCGCTTGCGCGGCATCGAGGCCCTTCATGACGACGCCGAGGTCGCCGCGTCGCGTGATCGCGGCGAACTTGTCGGCGTCCAAACTGTCCATCGAGACGTTGATGCGGCGGACGCCGGCGTCAGCCAGTTCGTGCGCGAAGCGGGCGAGCTGCGACCCGTTGGTGGTCAGCGTCAGCTCTTGCAACGCGCCGGACTCGAGATGGCGCGAGAGACTGCGGACGAGGCGCATCAGGTCGCGCCGGACCAGCGGCTCGCCGCCCGTCAGCCTAATCTTGCGCGTGCCGCGGCGCACGAACGCCGAGCATAACCGGTCGAGCTCCTCGAGCGACAGCAGGTCGCGCTTCGGTAGGAACTGCATGTCCTCGGCCATGCAATAGACGCAGCGGAAATCGCATCGATCGGTGACCGACACGCGGATGTAGCTGATACGGCGCCCGAAGGGGTCGACGAGCGGCGCGCTCTGCGGGTCCACGAGGGGTTGCGACGGGAGATCGGCAACGGGGGTGGCAAGCGCATTGGCGGTGGTCATCAGGCTCATATAGCGTTGGCTGAGGGACTTTTAGAGGTGGAGCGGTATCGATGCCGGAAGCGCATGTCGCCTGGCCGACGGAACTCAAACTGCAGGACGGAGGCCGAAACCTCAAGGTTTCGTTCGACGACGGTCGCGCCTTCGATCTGCCGGCGGAGCTTTTGCGGGTGATGAGCCCCAGCGCCGAAGTCCAGGGCCACAGCCGGCGCGAGCGCAAGATCACCGGCGGCAAGCGCGACGTGAGCATCAGAGCCGTCGATCCGATCGGCAGCTACGCAGTGAAGCTCGCCTTCGACGACGGGCACGACACCGGGATTTACACGTGGAGCTACCTGCACGAGATGGGCTGCGCGCTCGGCGCGAAATGGGCGGCCTACGAAGCCGAGCTGGCGGCCGCCGGTCTCAGCCGCGACCGTCCGGGCGTCAAGCAGGCCGGGTGATCCCGTACGCATCCAAACGAGCACGGGCGATCAAGTAAGCGTGATCGAAGCTGCGCGCTCGGAGGAACGATTTCCACGAACTGCCCAGAGAAAGACAAAACCTCATGGGAGGCGCCTTGGGTCCGGGCCGGCGTGACGATCCTCCACACGCGGAGGGCCCGCCACCCAAGGAGTTCGACCGATGAAATCACTCGTTATCGCATTCGCAGCGACCATGTGTCTCGCCGCTCCCGCCTTTGCCCAGGACGCCGGGGCGGGCGCTCCGCCCGCCGCCGATGCCGGAGCGGGTGCCGGCGGCGGCAAGGGCGGGAAGATGAAGCAGGCGATCCAGGCCTGCCGCACCGAGATCCAGTCGCAGAATCTAAAGGGGCCGGACCGGAAGAAAGCTATCGAGGATTGCGTCACCAAGGAGCATCCCGAGCTCGCCGGCCGCATGGCGTGCCGCGACGAGGCCAAGTCGAAGGGCTTGTCCGGGGACGAGATGAAGTCCTACATCAAGACTTGCGCCAAGGCTGCCAGGAATCACGGCTGACGAGCGCGGTCGGCGCCATCGGCCGCGCGCCGGCCGATGGAGATCGCGTGAGACTTATCGTATTCGATGTCGACGGCACGCTCGTCGATAGCCAGCACCAGATCGTCGCGGCGCAGGCCAAGGCCTTCGCCGCATTCGGCCTCGAAGCGCCGTCGCGCGCGACGGCGCTGTCGGTCGTCGGCCTCTCCCTGCACGAGGCCTTTCTCGTCCTCGCCGGCCCCAACGCGCCCGTCGCCGGTCTCGCCGAGGCCTACAAGGACGCGTGGCACGACCTGCGCCGGCAACCCTCCTACGAAGAGCCTTTGTACGCCGGCGCGCGCGAGACGGTCGCGCGGCTGGCCGGCGAAGCCGAGACCGTGTTGGGCATGGCCACCGGCAAGTCGCGCCGCGGCGTTGCGCTGCTGCTCGAGGCGCAAGGGTGGCGCGAGCTGTTCGCCACGGTGCAGACTTCGGACGACCATCCCTCCAAGCCCGATCCGTCGATGCTCCTGGCGGCGATGGGCGAGACCGGCGTCGATGGCGCGGCGACAGCGATGGTCGGCGACACCAGCTTCGACATGGCGATGGCGGTCGCCGCCGGCGTGATGCCGCT
>CAZZZM010000237.1:0-4724 GCA_964658465.1 uncultured Nakamurella sp. | reverse complement strand
AACAGCTACGTGCGCGAACAGCGCGGCCTCACCTTGCGCCGCGACGTGTCGGCCGCGGTCACCGGCGGGCTCGAGGTGCCGCAGATCCTGAAGGCGGCGATCTTCCGCTACCAGAGCGAAGTCCGCGACCTCACCTTCTTCACGCTGCCCGCGAGCGCCGCCGGCGAAGTGCCGGCGCCGACGCAAGTCCAGCTGCAGCAGTTCTACGACGAGCGGCCGAACGCGTTCACGGCGCCCGAATATCGCAAGCTCGTCGTGGTCTCCGTCGTTCCGAGCAATCTCGTGAAGCCGGATGCGGTCACCGACGCCGAAGCCCGCAAGCGCTACGACGAGTTCAAGGACACGATCTACCGCATCCCGGAGCGGCGCGCGGTCGACCAGCTTTTCTTTCCCGATGCGGCTGCGGCCAAGGCGGCGCGCGACTCGCTCGACAAGGGCCAGACCTTCGCCGACCTGCTGAAGGTGCAGAAGAAGACCGAGGCCGACGTCAGCCTCGGCACCGTGACCAAGGAGCAGCTCGGCGAAAAGGCGCTCAGCGACGCCGCCTTCGCGCTGCCCGAAGGCGGGACGAGCCAGCCGGTCAAGACGCAGTTCGGCACCGTGCTGGTCCATGTCGCCAAGATCGAGCCCGGCCGCTCGCGCTCGTTCGACGAGGCCAAGCCCGAGCTCGAGACCCAGATCGCGATCATTCACGCCAAGGCGCAATCGGACAAGCTGCGCGACGACATCGAGAACCAGCGCGCCGCCGGCAAGACGCTGGCTGAAGCGGCGACGGCCGCCGGCGTGAAGGCGCGCACCATCGACGCGATCGACGCCCAGGGCTTCGACAAGGCGCACAAGCCGGTGGAAGGCCTGGTCGACGGCCCGGCCATGTTGAAGGCGGCATTCGGCGCCGATACCGAATATCTCCAGGCGCCCGGCGGCGGCTACGTCTGGTACGAAGTCCTCGGCGTCGATGCCGCGCACAAGCTGCCGTTGGCCGAGGTGAAGCCGCGCGTCGAGGCGATGTGGAAGGTCGACGAGACCGCGCGCCGCCTCGCCAAGGCGAGCGAGGCGATCGTCGCCGAGATCGACGGCGGCAAGACGGTGGCGGCGGTCGCCGCCGCGCACGGCAACCTCAAGCTCTCCAAGGCGACGGACCTGTCGCGCTCGGGCGCGCCCGAGCTGCCGGCGAGCGTCGCGGCGGCGGTCTTCCAGATCCCCGTCGGCAAGGCCGGCGCAGCGCCGATCGCCGGCGGGGCCCGCATCGTCTTCAAGGTGGACGCCGCACGCGTCCCGCCGATGCATCCGGGCGACCAGCAGTTCGACAAGGTGATGGAGCAGGTGAAGGGCGGCATCACCGACGACGTGCTGGCGCAATATCTCTCCGAGGCGCAGCACGAGATCGGCGTGAAGCTCAACGAGCGCGCCCTTCAGTCCGCGCTCGCCGACGACAGCCAGAGCTGATGGTCGAACCGGCCTTTGCCAGCTTCGCCGAGCGCCACGCGGCCGGCGAGGCCTGCCTCGTCGTCGAGCGCCTGATCGCCGACCTCGAGACCCCCGTCTCCGCCTTCCTCAAGCTCTCGGCCGGCCGGCCGGGACGCTGCTTCCTGCTCGAATCGATCGAGGGCGGGGCGGCACGCGGCCGCTATTCGATGATCGGGCTCGACCCCGACGTGATCTTCCGCGCCGCCGCCGGCAAGGCCGAGATCGCCCGCGACGCGCTGGCGGCGCCCGACTCGTTCTCGCCCTGCCCCGCGCCGCCGCTCGCGGCGCTTCGCGCGCTGATCGCGGAATCCCGCATCGCCGCGGCGCCGGGGGAGACGGGCGCCGAGCTGCCGCCGATGGCCGCCGGCGTGTTCGGCTACCTCGGCTACGACATGGTGCGCGAGATGGAACGGCTCGCGACGCCCAAGCCCGACCCGATCGGTGTGCCCGACGCGCTGTTCCTGCGGCCGACGGTGGTGGTCGTGTTCGATCACGTGCGCGACGAGGTCTCGGTGGTGACGCCGGTGCGCCCCACCGCCGGGGAGAGCGCGCGCACCGCCTATGCCCGCGCCGAGGTGCGCTTGGCCGAGGTCGTGGCGACGCTGGCTGGCGGCCTGCCCGCCGGCGTGGCCGCGGGACGCGGAAAGCCCGGTGCCGCGATCGAGCCGCGATCGAACACCGCGCCGGAACGCTACGAGGCGATGGTCGAGACGGCGAAGGAATACATCCGCGCCGGCGACATCTTCCAGGTCGTGCTGTCGCAGCGCTTCTCGGCGCCGTTCGCGCCGCCGGCCTTCGCGCTCTACCGTGCTTTACGGCGGGTCAATCCGGCGCCCTACCTCTGCTACCTCGACTTCGGCGGTTTCCAGATCGTCTGCTCGTCACCCGAAATCCTCGTCAAGGTGCAGGACGGCAAGGTGACGATCCGGCCCATCGCCGGCACGCGCCGTCGCGGCAAGACCAGGGCCGAAGACGACGCGCTCGCCGCCGAGCTGCTCGCCGACGAGAAGGAATGCGCCGAGCATCTCATGCTGCTCGACCTCGGCCGCAACGACGTCGGCCGCGTCGCCGCGACGGCTACGGTCGGCGTCACCGAGCGCTTCGCCATCGAGCGCTACAGCCACGTGATGCACATCGTCTCGAATGTCGAAGGCACGCTCGATCCCGCGCACGATTCGATCGATGCGCTGTCGGCGGGCTTTCCGGCCGGCACCGTCTCCGGCGCGCCGAAGGTGCGGGCGATGGAGATCATCGACGAGCTCGAGACCGACAAGCGCGGCATCTATGCCGGCTGCATCGGCTATTTCGGCGCGTCGGGCGAGATGGACACGTGCATCATCCTGCGCACGGCGGTCGTCAAGGACGGCACGATGCACGTGCAAGCCGGCGCCGGCATCGTCTACGATTCCGACCCCGCCAGCGAGTTGCAGGAGTGCCGCAACAAGGCGCAGGCCCTGTTCCGCGCCGCCGAGGAGGCGACGCGGTTCGGGTAGGCGCGGCGGCGCCTCGCCGCCACGATCACGTGGGTGGTCGGTCGGCGGACCGTCAGCCGCCGAAGAGCTTGGCGAAGAAGCCGGCGATGCCGCCCTTCTTGGCGGACGCAGGGGTCGGTGCGGCGGTCGGCCTGGCTGCGGGAGCGGTGCCCGAAGCACGCGGTGCAGCCGCAGCCGGCTGCGCCGCTGCGGCCGGCTTAGCCGGGTTGTAGGCCGTGCCGGACTTCTTGGCCGTGTAGCCGGCGATCGCGTCCATCAGGCCCGGAGCCAGGCAGTCGTAGGTTTCCAGTCCGACCTGACGGAACTTGGAGCGCACGGCGTCCATGCCCGACGGCTCGAAGCCCTGCTCGATGATCGAGGAGCAGAACGCCGCGAACTGCGGGGCCTGCCAGCCTCGCTCGTTCGACAGTTCGGTGTGGACGAAGTCGAGGCCCTTGAACGGGTGGTCCTTCTCGATGCGCCCGTACATGTGCACGCCGCACGCCTTGCAGGCGTGGCGCTGGATCGTGGCGCTTTCGTCGACGACGTGCAGTTTCTCGCCGTGCGCGGTGACCTTGAGGTTGTCGACCGGCACCACGCCGACGACCGAGAACAGCGCGCCGTCCGGCTTCCAGCACTTCGAGCAGCCGCAGGCATGATTGTGCGCCACGTCTCCGACGATCTGGACCTCGACCTCGTCGGTCGGGCATTTGCAGGTCAGCGTGCCGCCCTTGAAGGTTCCGGTGCCCTGGCTGATGCCGTTATCGATCGCCGGGTGGAGACTGGGAGCCATCTCGAAAAACCTCTCGAAGCAAAGGAGCGCGCGGCCGGACGGCCGTTCGACGCGGAATCAGCGCCTGGCTGCCGGTCCGGCATCGAGCCACGCGTCGATGTGTCCTTCTAGCCACGGACGAGGGATTTTGAAAGCGCGCCGGCGCCGAATGCGAGGTTTGGAGGCCAATTCGCAGCATCGACAGCGGCGAGCCGCGGAGACCTATCTGGGCGATCGCATGAGACGGATGTCGAGATCGCGGATCTTCTTGCGCAGCGTATTGCGGTTGAGGCCGAGCAGCTCGGCCGCCTTGATCTGATTGCCGCGCGTCGCCGCCAGCGCGGCGGAGATCAGCGGCTGCTCCAACTCGCGCAGGACGCGATGGTAGAGCCCGGGCGGCGGCAGGCTATCGCCGTGCGCGCTGAACAGCTTCGAGAGATGCCGTTCGACGGCCGTCGACAGCGGGAGCGCCTCGCCGTCGGCGCCCGCGAGCGCGGACGACGGCTGCGTCAGGCGACCGGTCGGCGCCGGCGAGAACCCCGCCGCATCGGCCGACAGCTCGAGATCGACGAGATGCTCGCCGATCGATTCCTGCGGATAAAGCGCGGCGAGCCGGCGAATGAGGTTCTCGAGCTCGCGGATGTTGCCGGGCCAGCGGTGCCGCTTCATCCGCTCGAGCGCGCCGGGCTCGAGATGCTTCGAGGGGAGTCCCTCGGCGGCGGCCTGCTTGAAGAAATGCTGGGCGAGGTCGGCGACGTCCTCGATGCGCTCGCGCAGCGGCGGCAGCCGCAGCGGCACGACGTTGAGCCGGAAGAATAGATCCTCGCGGAAAAGCCCCTGCCCGATCAGGATGCGCAGGTCCTTGTTGGTGGCGGCGATGATGCGGACGTTGGTCTTGATCGGCGTGCGGCCGCCGACCGTCGTGTACTCGCCCTGCTGCAGCACGCGCAGCAGGCGCGTCTGCGCCTCCATCGGCATGTCGCCGATCTCGTCGAGGAACAGCGTGCCGCCCT
>CAZZZM010000236.1:3191-4740 GCA_964658465.1 uncultured Nakamurella sp. | reverse complement strand
GCCTCGAGCCGCGCCTGCGCCGCGATGGCCAGGCTCTGGTAGCGCTCGAGCGAGATGACGTCGGCGGCGAGATGCGAGAGGATCGCCGTCGCGTAGCCGGTGCCGGCGCCGATCTCGAGCACCCGATGCGTGCGCTCGACCTGCGCCGCCTCGATCAGCCGCGCGACAAGCCACGGCTCCGGCAGCGTCTGGCCGCAGTCGATCGGCAGGGCGAGGTCGCGCTGCGCGAGATCGACATAGCGCCGCGGCACGAACGCCTGGCGCGGCACCAGCTCGAAGGCGCGCAGCACGCGGATGTCCTGGATCCCGCGCGCCCGCATGCGCAGGTGGAAGGCGGCCTTCGCCTCCGCCACGTCGTCGGCGAGATCGGCGTCGTGGGCGCGGGCCGCGAGCGCGTCGAGCGCCGGATCAGGTGGCGAGGGCTTGCGCAAAGCGGGTCACCGTCGGCTCATCCGTGAGGTCGAGCTTCAACGGCGTCACCGAGATCTTCAGCTGCGACAGCGCCTCGAGGTCGGTGCCGGTACCGACCTCGTAGGTCTTCCGCCCGAAGGCGATCCAGTAGTACGGGTTGCCGCGCCCGTCGGTGCGCGGGTCGATGCGCACGATCTGCGCGTCGCGGCGCCCCTGCACGGTCGCGGCGATCCCCTTCACCTCCTCGGCCGGGCACGGCGGGAAGTTGACGTTGACGACGATGTCGGCGTCGAAGCCGGCCGCGAGGATCTTGCGGACGACCGCGGCGCCGTGCGCCTCGGCGCAATCCCAGCGGATGCCGTCGCGCCCGCCGGTGCCGCCGTAGGCGTGGTTGCCGTAGGCCTGGGAGAGCGCGATCGACGGGATGCCGAGGATCGTGCCTTCGATCGCGCCGGCGATCGTGCCGGAATAGGTGACGTCCTCGGCGACGTTCTGGCCGGAATTGACCCCCGACAGCACGAGGTCGACCTTCCGGTCGGCGACGATGTGCTTGAGCCCCATGATGACGCAGTCGGTCGGCGTGCCCTTCACCGCGTAGCGCGTCTCGGTGACCTTGCGCAGCCGCAGCGGATCGTTGACCGACAGCGAATGCGCGACGCCGGACTGGTCCATCTCCGGCGCCACGACGAGGATGTCGTCGGTAAGCTGCCGGGCGATCCGCTCGAGCACGTCGAGCCCCGGCGCATGGATGCCGTCGTCGTTGGTGATGAGGATTCGCATCTCGATCGGTATCTCGCTTTGGCTCAGCTTTTGACCAGCTTGGTGAAGTCGGACCATTGCTCGACGCGGAACGCCCTGATGTCGCGTACCGAGGGCGGCAGCCACGGGAGCGCCTTGAGCGCCATGATGGCCGCGAAAAGATTGGCCAAATCCTCCGACTCGCTGATGTAAAGGCTGCCTTGCACGCGGTCGAATCCGAATTCCCCGAGGCGCGCGCCGATATCCGCATACGCCTGCGAGACGCTCTTGGGATGCTGGCGAGCCGTCTCGGCGACGACGAGATCGAAGGCGATGGCGAACATCAGGTCTCGGTCGGGTCGGCCAGCACGTCGGCAAGCCTGTAGGCGACGACCTCGCC
>CAZZZM010000236.1:0-3091 GCA_964658465.1 uncultured Nakamurella sp. | reverse complement strand
TAGTTCTCGAGCACCGCGACGAGCGCGCGGCCGACCGCGACGCCGGAGCCGTTGAGCGTGTGCACGAAGCGCGTGCCCTTGCCCTCCGCCGGCCGGTAGCGCGCGTTCATCCGCCGCGCCTGGAAGTCGCCGCAGACCGAGCAGGACGAGATCTCGCGATAACGGTCCTGCCCCGGCAGCCAGACCTCGATGTCGAAGGTCTTGCGGCTGGCGAAGCCCATGTCGCCGGTGCAGAGCGTCATCACCCGATACGGCAGCTCGAGCTTTTGCAGCACCGCCTCGGCGCAGCCGAGCATGCGCTCGTGCTCGGCGCTCGACTGTTCGGGCGTCGTCACCGAGACGAGCTCGACCTTCGTGAACTGGTGCTGGCGGATCATGCCGCGCGTGTCGCGCCCCGCCGCGCCGGCCTCGGCGCGGAAGCAGGGGGTGGAGGCGGTGAAGCGCAGCGGCAGCGCCGCCTCGTCCAGAATATCTTCGCGCACGAGATTGGTGAGCGAGACCTCGGCGGTCGGGATGAGCCACAGGTCGCGGCCGCCCTCCTCCTTGCCTTCGCGCGTCGCGAGGAACTGGTCCTCGCGGAACTTCGGCAGCTGCGCGGTGCCGAACATCGCCTCGTCGCGCACGAGCAGCGGCGGGTTCACCTCGGTGTAGCCGTGCTCGCCGGTGTGCAGGTCGAGCATGAACTGCGCGAGCGCCCGCTCCAGCCGCGCCAGCGGCCCCTTGGTGACGACGAACCGCGCGCCCGACATCTTCGCCGCGGTCTCGAAGTCCATCAGCTCAAGCGCTTCGCCGATCGCGAAATGCTCCTTCGGCTGAAAGTTCATCCGGGGCTTCTCGCCCCATTCGCGATACAGCACGTTGCCGTGCTCGTCGCGGCCCTCCGGCACGTCGTCGGCGGGTTGGTTGGGGATCGCGGCGAGAGCCTCGTCGAGCTTGCGCGCGGCCTCCGCCTCCTCGGCCTCCAGCGCGCCGAGCTTGCCCTTCAGCTCCGCGACCTCGGCCTTCAGCGCGTCGGCCGTGGCCTGGTCCTTCGCCTTCAGCGCCGCGCCGATCTTCTGGCTCGCGGCGTTGCGGCGCTCCTGGATATCCTGCGCCGCGGCGATCGCCGCGCGGCGGGCATCGTCGAGCGCGATCAGCTCGGCCGACAGCGGCGCCAGCCCGCGCTTGCGCCGGCCCTCGTCGAAGGCGGCGGCGTTCTCGCGAATCCAGCGCGGATCGAACATGGGCGGCAGTGAGTCCAGGTGGGGGTGGCGCGCTCCTCTTGGCACAGGCGGCGCGCCGGTTAAAGGCGTCGCGACGCGTGCCGATTTGCGCATCGATCCGTATCGTTTTACAAAATGTAAAACGGAGACGGAGCCATGACGACGAGCGAGGCAACGGATGGCATCGGCGAGATCCTGCAAGTGCGCAGGATCGGCAATTCGCTGGGCTTCATCCTCCCCAAGGAAATGCTTGCACGCCTCAGGCTGCAGGAGGGCGACAGGCTGCATGTCGTCGAGCAGACCGAGCGCGGCCTCAAGCTGAGCCCGTACGACCCCACCCATGCGAAGGGCCTCGAGATCGCCCGGCAGGCCTTCCGCGACTATGCGGAGACCTTCAAGGCTCTCGCCAAATGACCGAGCCGGTCTGGCTCTCCGTGGATCTCGTCGTCGACATCCATAGCGAGCAGCTCGCGCTGTTTGGCGGCCCGGACGGCATCCGCGACCGGGGCCTGCTCGAATCGGCTCTGGCGCGCCCGCTGAACAAGTTTGCCTACGGCGACGACGAGCTCGCGTCGCTGGCGGCGAGCTACGCGTTCGGCATCGCCCGCAACCATCCCTTCGTCGATGGCAACAAGCGCGTCGCCTTCGCCGCCTTCCTGGTTTTTCTCGGGCTGAACGGCGTGGCCTTTCGCGTCGAGCCGGCACTGGCAACGGCGAGCATACTTGCCTTGGCGGCCGGCGAGATCGACGAAGCCGGCTTCACGCAGTGGGTTCGAGACCGCCTGTGACAGTGCGCGGCGGCGGTCGGCGCCGCGCCGTCGATTGCTCCTGATCACCCCAGCGCCCGCGCCACAAACTCCACGAAGGCCCGCAGCCGCAGCGTCTGCAGCCGGCTCGGCGAGTAGACGAGGTGGAGCGGCCGCTCCTGCCCCGTCCACTCCGGCAGGACGCGGACGAGCTGGCCGGCCTCGACATGCGGACGCAGGACGCGCTCGGCCTGCAGGAGAACGCCGTCGCCGGCCAGCGCGGCGGACAGCAGGACGCGGGAGTCACTGCTGCGTAGCCGCGAGGCGACCTCGACGACGACGCTCTCGCCGCCCCGCGCCAGCCGCCATTCGTGGCCGACGACGCCGGTCGAGTAGATGAACACGAGGCAGGCGTGCGCGGCGAGGTCGGTGGGAGCGGCGGGCGTCCCCTCCCGCGCGAGATAGGCCGGCGCCGCCGCCGTCACGAGCCGGGCGGGCGACAGCGCGCGGGCATGCAGCGAGGAATCCTTCAGCCGGCCCATGCGCAGCACGACGTCGAACCCCTCCTCGACGAGGTCGACGTAGCGGTCGTCGAGCGTCAGCTCGACATCGACGCCGGGATAGGCGTGCAGAAAATCGCCGATGACCGGCGCAAGGCAAAGCGCCCCGTAGGCGACGGGCGCGTTGACGCGCAGCCGGCCGCGCGGCGTGCGGCCCAGCTCGTGCGCGAGCCCTTCCGCCGCCTCGACCTCGGCGAGGATGGCGCGGCAGCGCTGGTGAAAGACCTCGCCGATCGCCGTCAAGCTGTGCCGGCGGGTGGTACGGCGGATCAGTTCGACGCCGAGCCGCGCCTCCAGCTCGGCGACATGGCGCCCGACCATCTGCGAGGTGAGCCCGAGCGCCGCCGCGGCCTTGGTAAAGGAGCCGAGCTCCGCCGCCTTGGCGAAGACGGCCATGCTTTCGAGGCGGTCGGCCATTCGAAACCCTTGGTTTCAAGCCTAGTCGGATACCCGGCATTTATCGCTGGGGGATGCAGGCTCAAGTGGGGGGCTCCACGGAAGGAGCCTGCCATGCGCGCCTATCGCTTCGATGCCCTCACCAGCCTCGACGACCTGCACCTCCACACCGACGAGCCCGAGCCGC
>CAZZZM010000235.1:3232-4781 GCA_964658465.1 uncultured Nakamurella sp. | reverse complement strand
CCACGTTGTCGGCGATCGTCGCGGGGTTGCGCGGGTCGTCCTCAGGGATGCCGGCCTCGACCTTGCCGACGAGGTCGGCGCCGACGTCGGCGCCCTTGGTGAAGATGCCGCCGCCGAGGCGGGCGAAGATCGAGATCAGCGAAGCGCCGAAGCCGAGCGCGACGAGCGCGTCGATCACCTCGCGGGAGTTCGGCTCCTGCCCCATGCCCGCGGTGAGGACGTAATAATAGACCGACACGCCGAGCAGCGCGAGGCCGGCGACGAGCATGCCGGTGATGGCGCCCGCCTTGAACGAGATGTCGAGGCCGCGCGCCAGCGACAGCGAGGCGCCCTGCGCCGTGCGCACGTTGGCGCGCACCGAGACATTCATGCCGATGAAGCCGGCCGCGCCCGACAGCACCGCGCCGATGAGGAAGCCGCCGGCGACGGGCCAGGAGAGCAGCAGGCCGAGGGCGATGAAGATGACGATGCCGACTGCGGCGATCGTGATGTACTGGCGGCGGAGATAGGCCTGCGCGCCCTCGGCGATGGCGCCGGCGATCTCCTGCATCCGCGGAGACCCGGCATCGGCGGCCAGCAGCTGGGTGGTGGTGACGATTCCATAAATGACCGCCAGCACGCCGCCGAGGATCACGAGCCAGATACCGTTCATCGCGTCGTCTCTCCCACCCTAAATTTTCGTACGGTTGTGTCCCGTCGATTTTTGCGCGGGACACATGGCAGAAAGCGCCGGGCTCCGCAATTGACGAAAGACCGGCGGCGCCGACTTCTCCAATGTTGCAAAGAACATCGCGCGGGTCCGGCAAACATCCCGCCGCGTCGGATTGGAGACAAGACATGAAGAGCTTGGCGCGAAGCGCGATCGCGATGCTGGCCCTGGCGACCCTCGTCGGTCCCGCCGCCGCCGACCGCCGCTTCCCGCCGCTCGATCCCGCCGCGATGACGCCGGAGCAGAAGGCGATCTGGGATGCCATCGCCAACGGGCCGCGCAAGTCGACGGGCGGACCGTTCAACGCCTGGCTGCGCAGCCCCGTGCTCGCCGATCGACTGCAGAAGGTCGGCGAATACGTGCGCTTCCAGTCGTCGCTCCCGAAGCGGCTCAACGAGTTCGCGATCCTCGTCGCCGGCCGCTGGTGGAACTCGGCGTTCGAATGGGATTACCACTATCCGCTGGCGATCAAGGCCGGGGTCCCGGCCGGCGTGCTCGCCGACCTCGCCGCCGGGCGCGAGCCTGCCGGCATGTCGGACGAGGAGGCGCTCGTCTACGCCTTCTCGACGGAGCTGCGCCGCGACAGGACCGTCTCCGACGCGACCTACGCCAAGGCGCTGCGGGCGTTCGGCGAGCGCGGCATCCTCGATCTCGTCGCCGTCGCCGGCTATTACGACCTCGTCTGCATGACGCTGAACGTGGCGCAAGTGCCGGTGCCCGCCGGCTCGAAGGTGCCGCAGCTGCAGCCGCCGGCAAGCGCCGCGTCGCTGACACGCCAATAGGGAGGCCGCGAGGCCGTACGCGTGCCGATCGTCGCGGCCCTTGGCGCGCAGCTCGACG
>CAZZZM010000235.1:1681-3132 GCA_964658465.1 uncultured Nakamurella sp. | reverse complement strand
GCGCGAAGGCGTCGGCGTGGTCGGGCGGCACGGCGCTGAGGATCTCGTAGTCGTCGCCGTCGGCGAGCACGTGCGCCCACAGCCGCGGATGCGCCGCGACGAGCGCCCGCGACGCCGGTGACAGCGGAACGTCGGGCAGCGCGAGGGTCGCGGTGAGGCCTTCGAGGCGCAGCATCTTGCCGAGGTCGCCGAGGAGGCCGTCGGACACGTCCATCGCGGCGTGCGCATGGGTGCGCAACGCGTCGCGCAGGCCAAGACGCGGCTCCGGCCGCCGATGCCGCCCTACAAGCGTTCCGCGCGCGATCTCGTCGAGGCGGCCGACCCAGTCGGCATCGACCGCTTCGGCGAAGCAGATGCGCAGCCCGAGCGCGGCATCGCCGATCGTGCCGCTGACGAAGAGCGCGTCGCCGGCGCGGGCGCCGGGGCGCGGCACCATGCGGCCGGCCGCGACCTCGCCGAAGGCGGTGATCGAGATCGTCAACGGTCCGGGGGTGCCGACCGTGTCGCCGCCGAGCAGCGGGCAGGCGAAGGCGCGGAGGTCGTCGGCGAGGCCGGCGCAGAAGGTGTCGAGCCACGGCTCCGTCCAGTCGTGCGGTAGCGCGAGGCCGAGCAGCACGCCGGTCGGCGCCGCCGCCTTGGCGGCGAGGTCGGAGAGGTTCACGCGCAGCGCCTTGCGGGCGATGACGTCCGGCGGGTCGTCGGCGAAGAAGTGCACGCCGGCGACCAGCATGTCCTTGGTGACGACGAGGTCGTGGCCCGGGCTTGGCGTGGCGAGCGCCGCGTCGTCGCGCAGGCCGAGGCCGCCGGGCCCGGCGAGCGGGGCGAGATAGCGGGCGATGATCTCGTCTTCGGTGGGGCGCGGCATCAGGCGGTCCGGCGCGCCGGTCGCAGCAGCGACCAATGATGCGGCCCGTTCGGCACGCGCCACTCGTGCGTCACCTCGAAGCCGAGCCGGCGATAGAGCGGCAGGTTCTTCGCGTTCGCCGTCTCGAGATAGGCGGCGACGCCGTCGGCATCGGCACGCGCGAGGCCGGGCGCGATGGCGGCGGAGCCGAAGCCGCGGCCCTGGGCGTCGGGGCGGCAGCCGACGATGTGCAGGTACCAGTGCGGCTCGGACGGATGCGCGGCGTCGCTCGCCGCGCTGACGGCCAGCGCGCGCGGCAGCGCGAGGCCGGCCGCGTGCAGCCACGGCAGGCCGTGGCGCAGCTTTTCCGCGAGGCCGAGATGGCCCTGCCCCGGCGCGCGCCACAGCGTCGCCGCCTCGCCGCCGGCAGTGACGAAGCGGGCGCCGTGGTCGCCGTCGCCGTCGTAGAGGATGGCCATCAGGCGCGGCAGGCGCCGGCGGCGGTCGGCGTCGTCCGGGAAGATGAAGGTCATCACCGGATCGTCGTGGAACGCCGCGGCGAGCGTGGCGATGACGGCCTGCCGCTCGGCCGGCGCGGGGGTGCGGG
>CAZZZM010000235.1:0-1581 GCA_964658465.1 uncultured Nakamurella sp. | reverse complement strand
CATCCTAGAACGGGATGTCGTCGTCGATGACGTCGTTCATGCGGCCGCCGCCGGCGGTCGCCGGACGCCGGTCGCCGCCGCCCGTGCGCTGCATCGGCGAGGAGCGGCCGAAGCCGCCGCCGTCGCCGGCGTCATCCATGTCGCGACCGCCGCCGCCCTTCGAATCGAGCAGCGCCAGCTCGCCGCGAAACCGCTGCAGCACCACCTCGGTCGACTTGCGCTGGTTGCCGTCGCGGTCGGTATATTCGCGCGTCTGCAGCTGGCCCTCGATGTACACTTTCGAGCCCTTCTTGCAGTACTGCTCGGCGACGCGGCCGAGGTTCTCGTTGAAGATGACGATGTTGTGCCACTCGGTGCGGTCCTTGCGCTCGCCGGTGGCCTTGTCGCGCCAGGATTCGGTGGTGGCGATCGAGAAGTTGACGACGGGGTCGCCGGCGCCGGTGCGACGCGTCTCCGGGTCGCGTCCGAGATTGCCGATCAGGATGACCTTGTTGACGCTGCCCGCCATGTGACGCTCCTCGCAGAATTCCGCCGGCAGCGAACGCGAACGTCCCACGCAAGTCAACGCGGCGCGGCAAACGTTCTATCTATGTTCTGCTGCCGCGGCCGTCAACGGGGAAGGCGACCGGTCATCTAGGAAGCGCGGGTGCGCGCCGACCGCAGCCGTCCGGAAATCGTCGGCATCGATCCCGCGCTCCAATGGCGCTAAGCCTCCCGGACGACGAACCGATCCGGGAGCCACCCCATGGCCGATCTCCGCCTGCGCCGCAGCGTGCTGTACATGCCGGGCTCCAACGCGCGCGCGCTCGAGAAGGCGAAGTCGCTGCCGGCCGATTCGCTGATCCTCGATCTCGAGGACGCGGTGGCGGCGGAGGAAAAGGACCGCGCCCGCGAGCAGGTCTGCGCCGCGGTGAAGGCCGGCGGCTACGGCTATCGCGAGCTGGCGATCCGCGTGAACGCGCCGCAGACGCCGTGGGGCGAGTCCGACCTGCGCGCGGCGATCGCGGCGCGGCCGGACGCCATCCTGATGCCGAAGGTCTCGTCGCCGGCGGTGCTCGAGCATATCGGCGACCTGCTCGAGGCCTACGAGGCGCCCGAAAGCATCGCGGTGTGGGCGATGATCGAGACGCCGGCGGCGATCCTCGCCATCCAGGAGATCGCGCGCGCCCGCCGCGACCGGCGCACCCGCCTCTCGGCCTTCGTGCTCGGCACCAACGATCTCGCAAAGGACACCTGGGCGCAGATCGTGCCGGGCCGCGGGCCGATGCTGCCATGGATGATGTTCGCGCTCGCCGCCGCCCGCGCCGAGGGGCTCACCATCCTCGACGGCGTCTTCAACGACATCGCCGACGTCGAGGGCTGCCGCATCGAGTGCCGGCAGGCGCGCGACCTTGGGTTCGACGGCAAGACGCTGATCCACCCGAGCCAGATCGAGCCGGCCAACACCTCGTTCGCGCCGAGCGAGGAGGAGGTGCGCCGCGCCCGCGCCGTGATGGCGGCCTGGGACGACCCCGCCAACGCCCGCAAGGCGGCGATCAAGGTCGAGGGCCGCATGGTCGAGCGCCAGCACATCGGCATGGC
>CAZZZM010000234.1:3151-4837 GCA_964658465.1 uncultured Nakamurella sp. | reverse complement strand
GCGAGCGCGACACCTCGTAGCCGAAGTCGACGTGGCCGGGCGTGTCCATCAGGTTGAGGATGTAGGTCTTGCCGTCGTGGGCGGGGTATTCGAGGCGCACCGTCTGCGCCTTGATGGTGATGCCGCGCTCCTTCTCGATGTCCATCGAGTCGAGCATCTGCTCGCTCATGTCGCGCAGGGCGACCGTGCCGGTCTGCTGGATCAGCCGGTCGGCGAGCGTCGACTTGCCGTGGTCGATATGCGCGACGATGGAGAAGTTGCGGATGTTGTCGATTGCGCGGGGGGCCATGCGCGCGGCTTAGCAGGGGGGCGCGGTGGTGGAAAGGTGGGCAGCGGCGAAGCTGGGGGCGTCGTCGCGAGCTTATGGCGAGGCGGTCGAGGGGCACGCGACGGATGCTGCGGCGGGCGGCCCCTGGGTTGCTTCGCTTCGCTCGCAATGGCGGGCGGCGTGAGCGGGGCTGTCAGACCGCCGGCAGCGCGTCAGCGATCCTGATCGCTTTCGGGATCAGCCCGAGCTTGAAGAAGGTGTCGGCGAGCGCCTGCTGCTCGGCGGCGACCTTCTGGTCGACCGGCTGCACCGCCCAGGTCTGGCGCTCCACCGCCACCGCGATCACCGGCTCGGGCAGGCCGATGCCCGCCGCGAGCAGAGCCGCCGCCTGCTTCGGGTCGGCGGTCGCCTGCTTGTCCATGTCGGCGATCGCGGCGCGCAACGCGGCGATCACCGGCGCGTCGGCGAAGCGCTTGTTGCCGAGGTAGAATTGGCGGTTGCCTGCGAGCCCGGTGCCGTCGGCCAGCACGCGTGTCTTCAGGCTGGCCTGCGCCGCCGCCAGGTAGGGGTCCCAGATCACCCAGGCGTCGACGCTGCGCCGCTCGAAGGCCGCGCGTCCGTCCGGTGGCGACAGGTAGACGGGCGTCACCTCGTTGGGATCGAGCCCGGCCTTGGCCAGCGCGGCGATGTAGACCGCGTGGACGTTCGAGCCCTTGTTGAAGGCGACCTTCTTGCCCTTGAGGTCGGCGAGCGTCCTGATCGGGCTGTCCGCGTGCACGAGGATCGCCTCGCCGCGCGGCGCCGGCGGCTCGGTGCCAAGATAGACCAGCGGCACGCCGGCGGCCTGCGCGAAGAGCGGCGGCGTGTCGCCGGCAGTGCCCACGTCGATGGCGCCGGCGCCGAGCGCTTCCATCAGCGGCGGGCCGGACACGAACTGCCGCCACTCGACGCCCCAGCCAAGGGGCTCGAGCCGCTTCTCGAGCGCGCCGTTGGCCTTCAGCAGCACCAGCGAGCCGTATTTCTGAATGCCGACACGCAGGTTGCGCGCGGCGCGGCCCGGCGCGGGGAACGCGGCAACAGCGAGCGCGGCGCCGGCCAGGCGCAGCGCGGCATCACGACGGGTGAGCATGCGGTCCATCGTCCTTGTCACGAGGCGGAGACGCGCTTCTCGGAGGCGGCGCGCGTGTTGCCGATCATCTCGCCGAACGGCCCGCGGTGCGTCGTGCCGGTGCGCGGCGCGATCGTGCCGTCGGCGAGCGGCAGGCGCGGCAGCACCAGCTCGGCGAAGCGGTAGGCTTCCTCCAGGTGCGGGTAGCCGGACATGATGAAGGTGTCGATGCCCATCGCCATGTATTCCTTCATGCGCTCGGCCACCGTGTCGGGGTCGCCGACGAGCGCGGTGCCGGCGCCGCCGCGCA
>CAZZZM010000234.1:0-3141 GCA_964658465.1 uncultured Nakamurella sp. | reverse complement strand
CGCACCAGGCCGCCGCCGGCCCACAGGTTCGGCGACACTTCGAGCTTGTCGCGGCGGCCGCCGTGCAGCGCCGCCATGCGGTTTTGCCCCACACTGTCCATGCGCGCGAACGCCTTCTGCGCCTCGGCGATCGTCGCGTCGTCGACATGCTCGATCAGCTTGTTGGCTTCGCGCCATGCCTCCTCGTTGGTCTCGCGCACGATCACGTGGAGGCGGATGCCGAAGGAGAGCTCGCGACCCTGCGCGGCGGCGAGCTTGCGCATGTGCACGACCTTCTCGCCGACCGACGCCGGCGGCTCGCCCCAGGTCAGGTATTTCTGGACGATCTTCGCGGCGACGTCCTGGCCGGCGGGCGACGAGCCGCCGAAATAGAGCGGCGGATGCGGCTGCTGCGCCGGCGGGAACAGGATCTTCGAGCCCTTCACCTGCAGGTGCTTGCCCTCGAAGTCGAAGGTCTCGCCCGACAGCAGGCGGGTGTAGATCTCGAGGAACTCGTCGGTGACGGCGTAGCGCTCGTCGTGGGCGAGGAAGATGCCGTCGCCGGCGTTCTCGGCGGGATCGCCGCCGGTGACGACGTTGATGAGCAGGCGGCCGTTCGAGATGCGGTCGAGCGTCGCCGTCATGCGGGCGGCGACGGCCGGCGACTGCAGGCCGGGACGCACCGCCACGAGATAGCGCAGGCGCTTCGTCAGCGGCACGAGCGCCGAGGCGACGATCCATGAGTCTTCGCACGAGCGACCGGTCGGCAGCAGCACGCCGTAGTAGCCGCAATCGTCGGCCGCCTTGGCGACTTGCGTGAGGTATTCGATCGTCACGTCGCGGGCGCCGAAGGTGGTGCCGAGGTAGCGGCCGTCGCCGTGGGTCGGCAGAAACCAGAGGACGTTGGCCTTGTCGGCGCCGCCCTGGGCGGGATCGGAAGCGTTCATCGACATGTCTCCATTGCGCCGCGGCGCACCGCGGCTCTCGGCTATAGCTGACGGGCGGCTTGCGGCGCGAGCAGGTGCGACAGGATCTGCTGCTCCAACGCGATCGCCGCCGGATCGCTCCGCTCGCGCGGGCGTGGCCGGCGCACCTCGACGTCGAGGCCGATGCGCCCCTCCTCGAGCACGACGACGCGATCGGCGAGCGCGACCGCCTCGCCCACATCGTGGGTGACGAGGATCGCGGTGAACCCCTGGTCCAGGAAGAGGCGCTCGATCAGCGTCTGCATCTCGATGCGGGTCAGCGCGTCGAGCGCGCCGAGCGGCTCGTCGAGGGCGAGCACCGCCGGGCCGGAGACGAGCGCGCGGGCCAGCGCCACGCGCTGCTTCTGGCCGCCGGAGAGCGTCGCCGGCCAGGCGTCGGCGCGATCCCGCAGGCCGACGTCGGCGAGCGCCGCCAGCGCCCGCTCGCGGACCTCGTCTTGGCGGCTGGGGCCGACGCCGACCGCGACGTTGTCGACGACCGAGGCCCACGGCAGCAGCCGCGGCTCCTGGAACATCAGCCGGATCCCGGACCGGTCGGGGCCGGCGATCGGCGCATCGCCGACCTGGACGGGCGCGCCGTCGGGCCGCTCGAGACCGGTGAGCAGGCGCAGCAGCGTGCTCTTCCCGCAGCCGCTGCGGCCGACCACGGCGAGGAATTGCCCGGCCGCCACGTGAAGGTCGAGATTGGTGATGACGCGCCGGCCGCCGAACGATTTCGACAGGCCGCGCGCGGTGACCGACAGCGGGCGGCCGCGCGTGGCGACGCGATCGGACGGACGCGCCTGCAGGGCGAGGCTCATGCCGCCACCGACTTGGCGTAGACCGGGTTCCAGCGCAGGAAGCGGCGCTCCAGCACGCGCACGGTCGAATCCGCACCCTTGCCCAGCGCGGCATAGATCAGGATCGCCAGCACGATGACGTCGGTCTGCATGAACTCGCGCGCCTGCATCGCCATGTAGCCGATGCCGGACTGCGCGGCGATCGTCTCGGCGACGATCAGCGTCAGCCAGGTGATGCCGAGCGCGTAGCGCAGCCCGACGAAGACCGACGGCAGCGCGCCCGGCCAGATCACCCGCCGGAACAGCTGGCCCGGCCCCATGCCGTAGCTCTTGGCCATCTCGATCAGCTGCGGATCGACATCACGAATACCGTGCAACGTGTTGATGTAGATCGGAAAGAAGACGCCGAGCGACACCAGGAACAGCTTGGCGCCCTCGTCGATGCCGAACCACAGGATGACGAGCGGGATGAGCGCCAGATGCGGCACGTTGCGCACCATCTGCAGCGTCGTGTCGGTGAAGGCGTCGGACCAGCGCGACAGGCCGTTGGCGATGCCGAAGGCGAGCCCGATGCCGCCGCCGACGACAAGCCCGGCAAGTGCCCGCAGCGCGCTCGTCTCCATGTTGGTGAGGAGCTCGCCGCTCATCGTCAGGCGGTAGGCGGCGCGGCCGATGTCGAGGGGGTTGGGCAAAATGCTCGAGGCGAGAAAGCCGGTCGAAGCGGCGGCCTGCCACAGCCCCAGCAGCAGCAGAGGCAGGATCCAGCCCATCCACGCGGCCGGCGTCCGCCGCCGTCGCGGACGCGGTGTCGTCGCCCGCGCCTCGGTGCCGCTCAACGCGAGACTGTCGCTCATCATCCGACCTTTTCGGAGCGCGAGACCGCCGCGCCCGCTCCGTTGAAACGTGGCGTATGTCTATCGAAAGGTCGAGAAAACCGCCGTTCGAATTATCGACGGATTGGAGAACGAACGTCGCCTCCGCGGTCGGCGCGGAGTGTTTTCATCTCGGCGGCGGAATGTTCAGTGCGCGGGTTCCGTTTGCGGCGCCGGCTGGGTCTGCGTCGGCACGGGCTGCGGCGCCGGTTGCTGCGGCTGCTGAGCGGCGGGCCCGGTGCCGAGGGTCTGGTCGGCCTGGGTCCTGATGGTGTCGGCCTGCTTCTGGTCGATCACGCCGTAATAGACCGCGGCCGCCAGGGCCGCCGCGACGATCGCGCCGATCAGCTTCTTCTTCGCGTCAGGTGTCATCGATCGCGTTCCTCGTCCTCGGGGGAGGAGCAGCATGCCGCTACGGCGCGACATGTCCAGGGCGACGCGCCTGCGCAACAAAAAAGGCGCCCGCGGGCGCCTTCTCCGTTCCTGCGAGCCGTTGACGCGATCAGGCGGTGATGCGGTCTTCGT